>NZ_JBHRTP010000008.1:0-361931 GCF_042646465.1 Pseudundibacterium arcticum | reverse complement strand
CCGCATCATTGACACCAGCATGGTCGCGCGGATTGTTGCGGATGTAATACCAGGCCAGCAAACCGGCCAGTACGGTGCCGACCCCCGCCACCACAAACGCGATGCGCCACGAGCCGAGTGCCGTGATCAGCCAGGTGATCAGGATCGCGCCCAAGGCTGCGCCGAGCGGCGCGCCACCGTCGAGCAAGGTGGCACCGCGGCCGCGCTCGTTTTGCGTCATCCAGATCGCATTAAGCTTGCCGCCGGCCGGGTAAATCGGCGCTTCCGCCGCACCCAGGCCGAGGCGTGTCAGCAGCAATGCGGTGGAGGTCGTGCAGATCGCGGCAAGCGCCTGGAAGCCGCCCCAGAAGATGGTGGCGATCGCGATCACGATGCGGGGTTTGAAGCGGTCGGCCAGCATGCCGCCGGGGATTTGCATGAACGCGTAAGTCCAGAAAAACGAACTCAGGATCAAGCCCTGCATCGCGGGGCCGAGGTCAAACTCTTTCGCGATCAGCGGCATCGCGACGGACAGCGAGGCCCGGTCGATATAGTTGATCGAGATTAACAACAACATCATGAAGAAAATCCTCCAGCGTACGGAAGTTTTTCCTTTTAGTGCTACAGCGGTGGCATCGGTTGAGGTGCTCATTTTGTCTCCAGTTATGGTGTAGCCATTTTTCAAAGCAGGGTATTTTCTCTGCAGCAACAATAATATAATATTTAATACATAGTTACAAATACGCTAAGCTACTGATGTTAAAGGAATTTATAAAATTTAATTAAAATGTGTTAAGGTTTATTATCAAAAACTAGCTAAAGTGATGCGAAGTACCATGTTGATTGCCACGGAAGAAAAGACCAAAGCGCGTGCCGGCGGACGCGTGCGTCGTAGCGGGCTTTACACCGGGATTGCCGATCGGCTGCGGGAAATGATTCAGGAAGGCGAGCTGGCACCTGGCAGCCGCATCATGGAAAAAGAGCTGTGCGAATATTTCGATATTTCCAAAACGCCGCTACGCGAAGCGCTGAAGGTGCTGGTGGCAGAAGGATTGATTACGCACCGGCAACATCTTGGCTATCACATTGCCGCTATCGATATCGATGAAATCGAATCGATCTTCGAAGTGCTGCATGGCCTGGAAGACATCGCTGGTAGCTATCTCAGTACACGCGTGGACCAAGATGCCTTGTCAGCCATCGAGCGGAAGCATCAGGCGATGGTGCTGCATCATGCAAGTGGCAAGCGTGCTGCCTATTTTCGGCTGAACCAGGAAATTCATCAGATGATCATAGATGCGGTCCGCAATCCCACGCTGTCTGCGATCTATACCGGCCTGATGACAAAAATTCACCGTGCGCGCGGCATCGCCAATGCTGACTCATTCAGGTGGAAAGAGTCGCTGGCAGAACATGAAGCCCTCATTGAGGCCATGCGTGCATCTGACCAAGAGGCGCTCAGGCGCCTATTACGGGAGCATTCCGAGCATACCGCGCAGGAAGTGATGAAGGCGCTACGCCAACTGCCACGCGCTTGACGTTTTGTCATTGGCCGCGGAGCAATGGTTACCTTGCCACGAATCTGCGACTTCAGAATCTGCACGACTTCCGGATCTGCACCCGGTCAATCTCCGGTCCAGATTGCATGCGTTTTTCTTTCGTCATCGTGGACGAGTCCTTCATGACGGCGAGTGAGCACAGGCCTAGCCGAATAAAATTCAGACTTCAATGAATTTCGACACCAGCGTTGCCCGCTTGCAGAAAACACACAGCAAATAAAAAGCGTGCTTGCAATAAGCACTGTTTTTTTATACAGTACTGGCTGTGTGATAATTACTGAGCCAGGTTGTGGCTAATTCAGTGACTCACCGGTGATCCAATTCAGTAACCCAACAATTTAGTGCGCAATTTGAGACCCGCTGCCCACTTAACCACCGAAGGAACATGATGGACGATAAAAAATCCGCTCAAAGCCCCGAAAAGATTTCCGAAAAGAGCAAGGCCCTGGCCGCCGCGCTGGCACAAATCGAGAAACAGTTCGGCAAAGGTTCCGTGATGCGGATGGATTCCGGCGCGGTGGTGGAAGAAGTGCAGGTAGTGTCGACCGGTTCGCTCGGTCTGGACATCGCGCTCGGCGTCGGCGGTTTGCCGCGCGGCCGCGTGGTCGAAATCTACGGTCCGGAATCGTCCGGCAAAACCACGCTGACGCTGCAGACCATCGCCGAAATGCAGAAACTGGGTGGTACCTGCGCCTTTATCGACGCCGAACATGCGCTTGATGTCACGTACGCGCAAAAGCTCGGCATCAATCTGTCCGAGCTGCTGATTTCGCAACCGGACACCGGCGAACAGGCGCTTGAAATCACCGATGCGCTGGTGCGTTCGGGCAGCGTCGACCTGATCGTGATCGACTCGGTCGCCGCTCTGACGCCGCGTGCCGAGATCGAAGGCGACATGGGTGACTCGCTGCCAGGCCTGCAGGCGCGCCTGATGTCGCAAGCGCTGCGCAAACTGACCGGCTCGATCAACCGCACCAATACGCTGGTGATCTTCATCAACCAGATCCGGATGAAGATCGGCGTCATGTTCGGCAACCCGGAAACCACGACCGGCGGCAATGCGCTGAAGTTCTACGCGTCGGTCCGGCTCGACATTCGCCGCACCGGCTCGATCAAGGCCGGCGACGAGGTGATTGGTAACGAAACCAAGGTCAAGGTGGTCAAGAACAAGATCGCACCGCCGTTCAGGGAAGCGCATTTCGATATCCTGTATGGCGAAGGCACCTCGCGCGAGGGCGAAATCATCGATCTTGGCGTCGACGCCAAGATCGTCGAGAAGTCCGGCTCGTGGTACAGCTACAACGGCGAGCGGATCGGCCAAGGCAAGGACAATGCCCGAAATTATCTGAAAGAGCGGCCGGAACTGGCGTACGAGATCGAAAACAAGGTGCGCGCCTCACTCGGTGTGCGGGCATTGCCGCCGCTGCCAAAGGCCGAGCCGGTAGCCAAGGCGAAAGCCAAGCCGGCTGCAGCAGCATCGGCTGCCGCAACATCGGCTGCCGCAACATCGGCTGCCGCAACATCGGCTGCCGCAACGTCGGCTGTGGCAACCTCGGATGCGGCTGAAACGGAGTAAGTCGTATTGGTGGCGAAATGCCTGAATGGCGTTGCTGCGGCGACGCCATTTGTCCATTGGATTCAACCAAAAAATGTTCAGCATGATGCGTGCACCGTCCATCAGCCTGAAAGGCCGCGCGCTCAGATACCTGTCGGCGCGCGAACACAGCCGGCTGGAACTGGGCCGCAAGCTGGCGCGCTACGCGCAAGAGGGTGACGACGTCGAGGCGTTGCTCGATGCGCTGGAGGCGGCCAAGTTCCTGTCCGAGTCGCGCTTCTCCGAGTCGCTGGTCA
This sequence comes from Pseudundibacterium arcticum, assembly GCF_042646465.1. Taxonomy (NCBI): domain Bacteria; kingdom Pseudomonadati; phylum Pseudomonadota; class Betaproteobacteria; order Burkholderiales; family Oxalobacteraceae; genus Pseudundibacterium; species Pseudundibacterium arcticum. Next base: position 358,542 of record NZ_JBHRTP010000008.1, on the reverse strand, counting down.
ATCGCCGCGCGGCGCGCTATGGCAATCAGCGGATTCTGTCCGAATTGCAGAGCCACGGCATCGACCCCGACACGCTGTCCAGCATCAAGTCGGGCCTGACGCAAGACGAAAACGCACGGGCCTGCGAAGTGTGGCGCCGCAAGTTCAATCGCAAGGCGCAGGATGCGAACGAGCGCGCGAAGCAAATGCGCTTTCTGCAACAGCGCGGCTTCTCACATCGGGCGATCCAGGCTGCGATGCGTGCAGCCGGGACCGCAGAAGATCCCGGCACCGACTGAGCCTGCGCCGTGCGTCGCCGCGAGTCATTCGTCGGTGATTACGTCAAAAAATCCGCGTTGCAACAACGGTCGCCGGCAGGGCAAATGGAATGGGCGCCTCCCCTCAAGGGGCGCTGATGAAACCGGTCGCAGGAAGTAAGGTGAGAGAACGGTTCTCACCGTCGACGGCATCAGCAAGTAGGATGGGTGCAACCCATCATTGCGGACGTGGATGATGGGTTGCACCCATCCTACTGCGCTCCATCTCCCTTGCGGGAGAAGGGGCCAGAAGCTAGAACCCTTATCCAGCAACCACCTTCATGCGATTACCCTGCAGGGGCGGGCGGAAATAGTTTTAATCATCCGGCTGTGCTACACTTTTGGGGTTTTTGCAGCGCCGCATGAGCGGCTGTTGCCGTAGAAGCTGCGGCAACGACACGCAAATGCGGCTTATCCAATATTGCCGTCCAGGTTTGCCGCTTCGGCGGCAATGGTCTTTATGCCCCTGTCATCATCCCATCCCCGGCGCGTGCTGAAGCATACGCGTGCGATTCAAGTCCAGGCGTTCGCTCGCGACGATGGACTGTGGGATATCGATGCCCATATCTCCGACATCAAAACCCGCGATACCAAGCTCGGCTCCGGCGTTCGTGCTGCCGGCACGCCGCTGCACGACCTGTGGCTGCGCATTACGATCGACACTCAGCTAACTGTCGTTGCGGCGGAAGCGGTGTCGGACGCGGTGCCTTATCCTGGCTTCTGCGATACCATCGGCGCGGCCTATGGCAAGCTGGTGGGCCTGAACCTGATGAAAGGTTTTCGCCGGGGCGTCACCGAACGCTTGGCCGGCATCGCCGGCTGCACCCATTTGACCGAACTGGCCTTGGTGTTGCCGACGGCAGCGATCCAGGCCTTTGCCGGGGAAGTGATCGATACCCGCGATGGGGCGCAAGATGATGCCCAGCAGCGTAAGCCGTTTCAACTCGACCGCTGTCACGCCTTGCGTTCCGATGGCGCGGCAGTCGCGCAATATTATCCGCGGTGGGCACTCAAACCGTCCGCCGAATCTAAATCTTAATCCAGTTTTTTATACCTAAGCGTCTGAAGGGAAGCTCGCATGAAAATCCATGAGTATCAGGGTAAAGAAATCCTCCGTAAATTCGGAGTGACGGTTCCACGCGGCATTTCGTGCATGACCGTGGAAGAAGCGGTCAAGGCGGCCGAAACTCTGGGCGGCCCGGTCTGGGTCGTCAAGGCACAGATTCACGCCGGCGGCCGCGGCAAGGGTGGCGGCGTCAAAGTCGCGAAATCGCTCGAACAGGTCAAGGAATACGCGAGCCAGATCATGGGCATGCAGCTGGTGACGCACCAGACCAGTCCGGAAGGCCAGAAAGTGCGCCGTCTGCTGGTCGAAGAAGGCGCCGACATCAAGAAGGAACTGTATGTCAGCATGGTGACCGATCGCGTCAGCCAGCGCGTGGTGCTGATGGCATCCTCCGAAGGCGGCATGGACATCGAGGAAGTGGCAGAAAAGCATCCTGAGCTGATCCACCAGATCGCGATCGATCCGGCCGTCGGCCTGCTTGACGCCGAAGCCGATGACATCTCGACCAAGATCGGCGTTCCGGCCAGCTCGCTCGCCGATGCGCGCGTCCAGCTGCAAGGCTTGTACAAGGCGTTCTGGGAAACCGATGCCTCGCTGGCCGAAATCAATCCGCTGATCCTGACCGGCTCCGGCAAGGTGATTGCGCTCGATGCCAAATTCAATTTCGACGCCAACGCCTTGTTCCGTCAACCGGAAATCGTCGCCTACCGCGATCTGGATGAAGAAGATCCGGCTGAAATCGAAGCCTCCAAATTCGACCTAGCGTACATCTCGCTCGACGGCAACATCGGCTGTCTGGTCAATGGCGCCGGTTTGGCGATGGCGACCATGGACACCATCAAGCTGTTCGGCGGCGAGCCGGCCAACTTCCTCGACGTCGGCGGCGGCGCCACGGCGGACAAAGTGACCGAAGCGTTCAAGCTGATGCTGAGGAATCCGGGTCTGCAGGCGATTCTGGTCAACATTTTCGGCGGCATCATGCGCTGCGACGTGATCGCCGAAGGCGTGATCGCCGCCTCCAAGGCGGTGCACCTGCAGGTGCCGCTGGTGGTGCGTATGAAGGGCACCAACGAAGACCTCGGCAAGAAGATGCTGGCTGAATCCGGTCTGCCGATCATCTCCGCTGACACCATGGAAGACGCCGCGAAGAAGGTCGTCGCTGCTGCCGCAGGCAAATAATAAGGAAATTACATGAGCATCCTGATCAATAAAGACACAAAAGTCATCACCCAGGGCATCACCGGCAAGACCGGCCAGTTCCATACCCGCGGTTGCCGCGACTACGCGAACGGCAAGAACGCCTTCGTCGCCGGGGTGAACCCGAAGAAAGCCGGCGAAGATTTCGAGGGCATCCCGATTTACGCCACCGTCTCCGAAGCCAAGGCCGCCACCGGCGCCAACGTGTCGGTGATCTACGTGCCGCCAGCCGGCGCTGCGGCAGCGATCTGGGAAGCGGTCGAAGCCGAGCTCGATCTGGCGATCTGCATCACCGAAGGCATCCCGGTGCGCGACATGATGGCGCTCAAGGACCGCATGGCCAAAGCCGGCAGCAAGACCCTGCTGCTCGGACCGAACTGTCCCGGCCTGATCACGCCCGACGAAATCAAGATCGGCATCATGCCTGGCCATATCCACAAGAAGGGCCGGATCGGCGTGGTATCGCGCTCCGGTACGCTGACCTATGAAGCGGTCGGCCAGTTGAGCGCCCTCGGTCTGGGTCAATCGTCGGCAGTCGGCATCGGCGGCGACCCGATCAATGGTCTCAAGCACATCGACATCATGAAAATGTTCAATGACGATCCGGATACCGATGCGGTCATCATGATCGGCGAGATCGGCGGTCCTGATGAGGCCAATGCGGCGCGCTGGATCAAGGACAACATGAAGAAGCCGGTGATCGGTTTCATCGCCGGCGTCACCGCGCCTCCGGGCAAGCGCATGGGTCACGCCGGTGCGCTCATTTCCGGTGGTGCCGACACCGCGCAAGCCAAGCTCGACATCATGGAAGAATGCGGCATTACCGTGACCAAGAACCCGTCTGAAATGGCGCGCTTGTTGAAAGCAGCGCTGTAATCGTTCTGTGCGTCAGCAATAAACTATGGGGAGCTTCGGCTCCCCATTTTTTTGTACCTGGCCAACCTCATGTCGCCATCGCAAGGACAAGACTTCCCCTTCCAGGAGAAGGTTGGGGGGATTCCTTCCCCTTCAAAGGGAAAGTTGGGAGGACTTCTTCCCTTTCAAAGGGAAGCTTGGGAGGACTCCTTCCCCTTCAAGGGGAAGGTTGGGATGGGGATGGGTTACAACCGCACCGCTGAACCATCCTCCCGATTTGCCAGGATCGAATGCCGATAGCAGCGCGCTTGGCCGGAATCAGGAATGCGAGTGTTTAGCTATTCTGTGCAACGTCAGGTAATCTGACAGGCATGGATTTCTTGCTTGATTTGAATTGGCTGGCAATCGGTCAGATCATCCTGATCGATATCCTGCTCGGCGGCGATAATGCGATCGTGATTGCGATGGCCTGCCGTAATTTGCCGCCGGATTTGCGCACCCGTGGCATGCTCTGGGGTACCGTCGGCGCGATTGTAGCCCGCGTCGTGCTGATCGGATTCGCTGTCAACCTGCTGAATCTGCGCTATATAAAACTGGTCGGCGGTGTCGTATTGTTCTGGATCGGCGTCAAGTTGCTGGCCAGCGACGACGCCGCGCACCCGGAAATCGCCGGCAAGGACCGGTTGCTGGCGGCGATCCGGACCGTGATTGCCGCCGATCTGGTGATGAGCATCGACAATGTGATTGCCGTCGCCGCGACCGCGCAAATGGCGGGCGGGCAGTATCAATTGGCGCTGGTGGTGTTTGGTATCCTGATCAGTATCCCGATGATCGTCTGGGGCAGTGCCATGATCCTGAAGCTGATGCAGCACCTGCCGTGGATCGTCGATGGCGGTGCTGCATTGCTGGGCTACGTTGCCGGCCAAATGATATTCTCCGACGTGGCACTCAGGCCGTGGTTACACGCACAACTGCCGCAGCATCAATATGCGGTGCCAGGCAGCGATCTGTCTGTGAGCGTGCCGGGGCTGATTGTCGCAGCCGCAGTGCTGATCGTGGGTAGAATCATCAGAAAAAAGGGATAAAGGATGGCGCAGAGATTAGCGCATCACCCATATACTCATCGGATTTTGCCCTGTTATCGCAATTAAATAAACGGGATTGAATGCATACTGGCACATTGTTAGCGCGTTGCCGCAACCAAAATTCTTGCGGCAACCAACGCTGACCAACCCGGACTAACGAAGACAGATTCTGGATCGATAACGCCATGACCCACACCGTCAAGCTGGAAATGGCCGCAGCGTCCGATGTCGGCCTGATCAGGACGCATAACGAGGACAGCATCGCGTTCAGCGCCGAGGTGAGTCCCGGCTGCGGGTTTGCGATTCTGGCCGACGGCATGGGTGGCTACAACGCCGGAGAAGTCGCCAGCGCGATGGCAACCAGTATCGTGCGGGACGCGCTGCAGCATCATCTGCAGCCATTAAGGAGTGCGCAATCAGCCCCGGCGCCCATACCGATGCCAGTGCGCCACCTGTGGCTGAGCGAAGCGATCGAGGCCGCCAATGCCGCGATTCTGCAGGCCGCGCTGAAGGAGCCGCAGTATCGCGGCATGGGCACCACCATTGTGGTCGCGCTGCTGCGGGGCGATCTACTGACGCTGGCGCACGTCGGCGATTCGCGCGGCTATCGCTACCGCGGTGGCAGGCTCGAACAACTCACGCGCGACCACTCGTTGTTGCAGCAGCAGATCGATGCCGGTCTGATCACGCCCGAGAGCGCGCCGTTCTACCACCACAAGAACATCATCACGCGTGCGGTAGGCGTCGACCATCTGGTCCAGAGCGAACTGCACGACATTCCAATCGAGCCCGGCGATATCTATGTATTGTGCTCGGACGGATTATCCGACATGCTAACGGCTGCACAGATCGGGACCGTCCTGATGGGCTGCGCCGGCGGCGCGGATCTCGACGACGCCTGCAAGACCTTGATCGATGAGGCCAATGCCCACGGGGGGCACGATAATATCTCCGTCATTTTGATCAAAATACTGGCGTGATCGGGAATACGGTTCAACCACCCAGAATTATGTATAGGGGCCATTCCGCGAAGGGCGAGGACGATTAACCGGAAATCGCCGGGCAATCGCATGAAGATCCGCACGAACATTGGAGCTGCCGGGTTGAGTTCCCTCCCCCTTGCAGGGGGAGGGTTAGGGGCGCAGCAGGGAATTCAGGAGGCGTGCCTCCTGCCTGCGAAGCGGTATCCGCTTGCAAGCGGATATGCGCACTGCAAGTGGGGTAGTGCGGTCGATGAATGATGCACGTTGCCGATCGACCTTCCTACCCCCAATCCCAACCTTCCCCCTGCAAGGGTACGGGGCGAGAAGCCTTAGCCGGCAACGATCTTTATGCAATCTCCCTGCCGGCAATCAGCGGCCCCAAACCTGGCCCAATAATCGAAAAGAACAGGAGAACAGGAATGGCAAAAATCATCGTGACGCTCGGTGGCAAGGTTTTGCAGGAGCTGGCGCTAGGGCACGGCAGAATCAGCATCGGGCGTCGCCCGAACAATGACATCGTGCTCGATAACCTCGCCATCAGCGGCGAGCATGCCGTCATCGTCACGGTGGCACACGACTCCGTCCTGGAGGATCTGCACAGTACCAACGGCACCCTCGTCAACGGCCAACCGGTCAAGAAGCATTTCCTGCAAAACAATGACGTGATCGAACTGGCCAAATACCGGATCAAGTACCTGTCTGAATTATCTGAGTTGCAACATGAACAAGCTGTGCAACAGGTCGACGCAGCGGTGCCGGGCGCAGACGCGATGCCAGCGACCGGTCTGCTCGCCACAATCACGGTGTTGAACGGTGCCAGCGCCGGCAAACAGCTGGTGCTCAGTAAAGTCCTGACCACGCTCGGCCGCGCCGGCGTGCAGGTCGCGGTGATCAGCCGCCGCCAGCAGGGCTATTTTCTGTCCCATGTCGAAGGTGCCAGCACCCCGCTGGTGAATGGGCAATCGATCGGCACGCAGACCGAGTCGCTCGCGGATGGCGATGTGATCGAGCTGTCCGGCACCACAATGCAATTTTCAGTGAAGGATGCGACCAGCAATTGACGGCATCCGGGTTGGGTGAGCAGATTGACAATTTATTGCTCTAAGTAATGTTTTTTACGGTAAACGTTGGGAAGATGACAAAAAATGTCAGTCAGAGACAAAAAATGTTGCTCAAGAATGGAATCAGGATATCGATCCACCTCGAAACCCCTTTTTTATGTGGGTACATCGATTGCTATACAGAAACTGAGCAGACTTTCTGTCCATTCCCAAAATTCTAGGAAAAGCAAATGAAATCGATGCAACTGAAGAAACGTGCAACGCGAGGCTTTACCCTGATTGAATTGATGATCGTGGTGGCGATTATCGGTATCTTGGCGGCGATTGCGCTTCCGCAATATTCCAGCTATACGTCGCGCAGCCGCGCCGCCGGTGCAGCCACAGAGCTGGATAGCCTGAAAGAAGCAATTTCTGAATGCTTTCAGACGAATGGCAACTTTACTGGCTGCACAACAATGGGCACTGGAACCATCCCAAATGTGGTGGTATCGAAATTCGTCACCGTGCTACCTACTATTGATGCCGTCACTGGTGTGATTGCGACCACGACAACTGGCGCAACGCTGTCCGATGGAACGCCTTTGAGTTACATATTGACTCCAAGCAATACTGCGAGTCAGGCGAACATGATTTGGAACGCATCTGGCACGATTTGCAACTTGAGTCGCGGCCTGAAACCTGGTCAAGGTGGTTGCCCATAATTAATGTGTGTTTGATGTGGCAATTTTGTCAGTAGTGCATTTTTTTCGCGGTGCCTTGGAACAATTGACAAGATTCGGCGCATCACACCTTGATTTTGCACTATTTTTTCATTATTTCACAACGCCATACAAGAAACGCCCATTTTTTCACCTGGCACGCTGATTGCTTGAAAGAAACTTAGCAGCTGGCTGCCCATTCCCAAAATCCTAGGAGAAGCAAATGAAATCGATGCACATGATGAAACGCGCACAACGTGGCTTTACCCTGATCGAATTGATGATCGTTGTCGCGATTATCGGCATTCTGGCGGCGATTGCGCTTCCACAATATTCCAACTATACGTCGCGCACCCGTGCCTCTGGCGCGGCGGCGGAATTGGAGACCCTGAAATCAGCCATTTCTGAATGCTATCAAACAGACGGCGCCTTTACTAACTGCGTGACTCAAGGTACCGGCCCTATCCCAACGGTAGCAACATCTAAGTTCCTTACAGGCGCAACCCCAGTTTCAGTTGCTGCCACTGGTGTAATTACCGTTGCAACAACTGGCGCAACTCTCAATGACGGAACTGCATTGAGTTACGTCCTGACCCCAACAACTACTGCCGGTCAAGCCAACATGGCTTGGAACGCGTCTGGCACAATCTGTAACGCTACCCGTGGTCTGAAGCCTGGCCAAGGTGGTTGCCCATAAAACGTATTTAGTCAAAAAACAACCCGCTACGGCGGGTTGTTTAGTTTCTAGCCACCATTCCTCTTTAAGTCATTTTTCGATTTGCCATGTCCTGATTCCGCGCCAGTGGTTTTCATTTTTTGCTCAGCGTGGTCATCGGGCTCATTATTCGCCTTGTACTGGTTCATCAGGTATGGTGTGCCGCTCGCCAATGATGATGTGATCGAACGATCCACCACCCGAATGCAATTTTCAGCAAAGCGCGCGACAGTCAATTGTCAGTACTCAGGCGGGGTGAGCAAGCTGACATTTTTTTGCTTCGGACAATGTATTCAACGACAAACATTGGAAGAGTGACAAAAAACGTCAGTGAAAAACAAAAAATGTTGTTCCATATGCTCATTTGCATCTTAATTCACCCAGAAAATCCTCTTTTTGCGCTGGCACGCTGATTGCTGTAAAGAAACTGAGGCGGATATGTTCTGCCCATTCCCAAATTCCTAGGAGAAGCAAATGAAATCGATGCACATGATGAAACGCGCACAACGCGGCTTTACCCTGATCGAATTGATGATCGTTGTGGCGATTATCGGTATTCTAGCGGCGATTGCGCTTCCACAATATTCCAACTATACGTCGCGCAGTCGTGCCTCTGGCGCGGCGGCGGAATTGGAGACCCTGAAATCAGCCATTTCTGAATGCTATCAAACAGACGGCGCCTTTACTAACTGCGTGACTCAAGGTACCGGCCCCATCCCAACGGTAGCAACATCTAAGTTCCTTACAGGCGCAACCCCAGTTTCAGTTGCTGCCACTGGTGTAATTACCGTTGCAACAACTGGCGCAACTCTCAATGACGGAACTGCATTGAGTTACGTCCTGACCCCAACAACTACTGCCGGTCAAGCCAACATGGCTTGGGACGCGAGTGGCACAATCTGCAACGCTACCCGCGGCCTGAAGCCTGGCCAAGGCGGTTGCCCATAAGTCTGCCGATGTAAAAACAACAACCCGCTTCGGCGGGTTGTTCGCTTTCAAGCTCACAATTCCTTCTATAACTCATTATTCGATTTATCATGTCCCGCTTTCGTGCCAGTGGTTTTCATTTTCTGATCAGCTTCATTGTTGGACTGGGGCTGTTAGCTTTGTGTTGGTTCATGTGGTATCCGGCGCCGATGTTAATGGCGATTGGTGGCCAGCAGATATTTTTACTCGTGGTCGGCATAGATGTGGTGCTCGGACCTTTGCTCACGCTGGTCGTGTTCAAGGTCGGCAAGAAGTCATTGAAATTCGACCTGGCAGTCATCGCCTTGCTGCAACTTGGCGCGATGGTGTATGGCGTCAGCACTTTGCTTGAAGCGCGCCCTGCCTATGTGGCGGCGCTCGGTGACCAGTTCCAGGTAGTGCAGGCGTCCGAGTTGACCGATGCGAATCTGGCCAAGGGAAAGACAGAATTGCCATGGTGGGGGCCGCGCTGGGTAGGTACCAAGGCGCCGACCGATCGATACGATATTGACCAGGCCCACGCCATTGCCGCATTCGGCGCTGGACGTGGTCACTTGCCGCAGCTACATGTCGCATATGCATCGATGAGTGCGGAAATTCTGCAGCAAGCGCTGTCGATCGACGCACTTAAAAAACACAATGCCGGCGGCGCCGGAGAGATCGATGCGTGGTTGGCCAAACGCGGCTATAGCGGCCAAACGGCGAAGTTCCAGCCAATCAGGATCAGCGCATCGGAATTCGTCGTGATGCTCGACGCCAAGACCGCTGCAGTGATCGGCATTGCGCCGTTCAAGCCATAATCGGTTGGGAGGCGTGGGCACGATGTGCCCACGCCGATATCGGTCGCTAATCGGTCCAATCCCCCGACTTTCCGCCATGCTTTTCCAGCGCCCGCACAACGGCCATCACCATGCCGCGATCGACGCCCTTGCACATATCGTAAATCGTCAATAAGCCGACCTGTACCGCGGTCAGCGCTTCCATCTCGACCCCGGTCTTGCCGTGGGTTTCCACCTGTGCGGCGCAGTGCATGCTCGATCGTGGCGCGTCGACGCCAAATTCAACCGATACCTTGGTCAGCGCCAGCGGATGGCATAGCGGGATCAGGTCGCTGGTACGTTTGGCGGCCATGATGGCGGTGATCCTTGTCATCAGACCAACGCCGAATCAGAATGCCGTCCAACGGGTTTACATTTCCTCGATAAGAGCTATATAATAAAAATTATATATGGGGTTTCTATGCTTACATTCAAAGTCACGACGGTTGGCGCTTCCGAGGGATTTATCCTGAACAAAGAAGCCAAGGCCAAGCTCAATGTTCAGAAGGGCGATACGTTGTATCTGACCGAGGCGCCGGACGGCGGTTTGCGGATCACGCCCTACAATCCGGACTTTCAGCGGCAGATGGTGTTGGCCGAACAGATCATGCATGACGACCGTGAAATTTTACGGGCGTTGGCTAAATGACGGCTTGGCGCTGGGTTCGGAGCGATCTGGTTTATGCTGTGCACGAAATCCAGCTGGCACGACATGGCGGGTTGGATGGTATTCGCGATAAAAATGCGATCGAATCTGCGTTGGCCCGGCCGGAACAGCTCGCTGTCTACGGCAAACCAACACCGGACGCAGCCGATCTCGCCGCAGCCTACGCTTATGGATTTGCGCGTAATAATGGCTTTAGCGGTGGCAACAAGCGCACTGCCTGGGTCGTTGCTCGCGTGTTTTTGGCAGACAACGGTGTGATTCTCCAATTCTCCGCAACCGACGCGATTCTTACGATGGAGGCGGTCGCGGGCGGTCAGCTGGACGAGAAGCAGCTGGCGAATTGGTTTCGACAACGCATTGCATAATTCGCTTGTGAGACGGGGACGGTGTCCACACGATTGGCCACCCTTGCGATCAATTCTCGTCCGCCACCCAATCCCCCGACTTCCCGCCATGCTTCTCCAGCACCCGCACCTCGGTCCTCACCATGCCGCGATCGACGCCCTTGCATATATCGTAGATAGTTAAGAAGCCGACCGGCATGGCAGTACAAGCTTCGCTTGAAACCATTGCTGCGCTTGGGTTTGCTGCTGGTGTGACGTTTAGATCGTCAATCAGAATCTGGCTAAATTCATCGATCTTGTCCAATGCATTTGGACAGAATTTTGGCAGGATTTTGGCCCAGTCCTGTTGACAGGTTCCGTGCCATTGTTGTGGTGGAGCGGATGAGGATCGAACTCACGACCTCTGCATTGCGAACGCAGCGCTCTCCCAAACTGAGCTACCGCCCCGATATTCTGCAATTCTAATAACAATTGGGATTCGCCGCCAGTGGTCACGCTGAAGACGAATTGAGACAGTCATTTACATCGCCACCGGCGTGAATGCCTATCAAGTTTCAGTCGGGCGAAATGTCCGGGACAACGCGCAGCCAGCCGTTCGGACAATATTGAATCTGCGGGTAATAACCACTAGGGTCAGTGCAGTAATAACTGTAATTTACGCCGGGTGCAACATAAACTGGCGGGTATTGCTCGGTGTACAGAGGAGGAGCGTAGTAGATTGGCGCCCAAAAAAAGGATCGCCGATGATGATGACCCTGGAATGCCGATCAAAATGGTGGAACCTGCCAAATCCATGGGGACGTACAAACCCTTGGTGGGGTTCAAACCCACGATGAAACCCATGATGCTCAAATCCTTGGCGCGCCTCCGGACCCCCATGACCATGCATGCCATCTGAGTTGCGCGCCGCAGCAAAACCAATGCCCATGGACAATGTCAGCGCGACTGCTGCCAACCACAAAACCATAAGCTTCTTCACGACAACACCTTTTACTGCTATTGCGTTGTTAGCGATTATTAAATTTCCGTCCTCCTATGTTCACTATAGATACTGCTCTTGGAACGACCAATACAAATCAGTAACGATTGATACGAGTTGTGTCAATCTCGAATAAGACGCGATGGCTTGAGGGCACCGGATCGTTCCATTGATGCTGCGGTTGTTAATTACGCTCTGTTGCTGCCGTCTGCGTTTCTTTGCCCATTGCAGGCAAAACCCTGCGCACAAACTTGCGCTCCTGGCCGACGTTTACTCATAAAACAGACATGGCAAGGTACGAAAGCTTGGCGAAAAAAAGAGTGGCGCTGCGGCCACTCCTTCATTTTCCTAGTCGGTCGCAACGTCGCAATTGCGCGACGACAACAACGGCGGAAACCTACGAACAGGCTTTCTTGCGCTTCGGATGATTGCCTTTGGCCCTAGCGTCGGCTTCGCTCATGTATGCGCCGGTTTTAGTTGTGCCGTAGTATTTGGCGCCGCGGCAGTAATAGGTATTGGAAGCGGTATTCACCCATACCCTGCCATGACCGCCGCCTGGCGCGGCTGTTGCTGGTAATTTGTTCGCGGGTTTTGTTGCCTGCTTCGTCGCGGTAGTCGTCGTTGCAGTCGTTGCCGGTGCCGCAGGATTTGCCGTCATCGCCCCATTCGTTGCTGCGGGGACCGGTGCCGACGTTGCCGGCTCTGTAGGGGGAGTTGCAGTGGAAGTTTGCGCGAAGCCATGGGCGGACATCAGAAACCCGGCACTCAGTGCAAGCGACTGCATGAATAATTTCATGGTCTTCCGATTTAACATTTTAGTTATCTGGCGTCATTTTTAGCCGACGAGACATCTACGTCGATCAAACGACCCTCACGGCTTACTTGACCGCACCGACGGGTATATTACGACCGCATTTTAGGCCGGTGCATTTGCGGCAGACTACTTTGTGTGTACGACATCGTGATGGTGCTTCACATAATGATGATGATGCTTTGCATGACGCACCTGCTTCGCGCGGTCATGATCGTGATGCTCCTACCCATACTCGGGCTAGTGTCACAGTTTGACCAGCTGTGTTCAGTGCGCAAACGGCAAGGCATGGAACCAGCATTTAATCGTCATGGCCACGGTGTTCGCCATTGTCATGGTCACGGCGCCCATCATGGCGGTCTTCACGGTGATGGCGTTCGTGCCACTGCTGCTCCTGCCATTGACGAGCCCTGAGCTGACGCTCACGCCAGTCGTGATCCCGTCCCTGTTCAATATAAACGGGACGTGCTTCCACATAGACCGGCTCCGGCTGCACATAGACGGGACGCGGTTGCACATAGACCGGCTCCGGCTGTACATAGACGGGTCGCGGTTGCACATACACCGGGGCTGGGAACAGGCCAGGAATGCCGATATTCACGTCCACATCAACACGTCCTGCCATGGCTGGCGCCGCCGCCATCATTAAGGTGGCGCTTGCGATCAATCCTGCGGCAATGGTGAGATATTTTTTCATGAGGGTTTCTCCTTGGGTGATGGTTCTATTCAATCCAGAATCGCCTTGCGTTCCCACCCTGCATGGGTAACTACCGTGACAAGACATTTCATCGATCAAAAAAGTCGTCTGGTCAAACATTTCCTTGTTTGATACGCCCATATTTTCCTAGATCTGGAAATGAAAAAGACAGGGCGAGCCTGTCTTTTTTGGCGCTAATTACTTGATTACTTCGGTGCGACTTCTTTAGCATCCGCCTTGGCTTCGATAGCGTGTGCTGTGGCTTTCGCTTTAGCGGCTTTACGGTGTGCCTTCAGTTTCGTTTGCTTGGCGTCCTGTTGAGCGTCCGCCACTGTTGCATCGGCCTTGACGTCAGTTTTCAATTCCTTGGCGTCGGCTTTGACGACGGCTTTCGTTTCTTTCGCATCAGCTTTTACAGCTTTGGTGCTTGGCGCGGCTGGCGCTACTGGTGCAGACGGCGCTGCAGCTTGAGCGAAAACAGAAGTAGCGAACAAGCCGGCGATCAGAGTAGCGAGCAATTTATTCATTTGTATTCCCTTACGTTATCTTGAATGACTCAGGTGATTCCTGAGGGCATGCGCCAAAAAACGACTGGCATAAGGGTAGCGTTGACCGCTATTACAACCAGTTACATTTTGGTATGCATCAGGGCTGGCAAGGGGGATACTTTGACCCATGGGGGAAATTCTTGGAATGCAATCAGGTTCGTTATTGCGATAACGCTTGTCAACAAATGAGGAAGACTGACATGGCCAAATTTTGGGTCAAGATAATTCTCGCAGTTGCAATATTTTCGATTGCTCCCCTTGTTGGTCTTGCCAACGCCGCCGACGATCAAGGCATCGATGTATTCGTGAAAAAAGTCGGTGAATTAGTAATTGTCGACGCAGCCTTTAATGTGCCGACCACCCAACGGCAGGCATGGAATGTGCTGGTCGATTATGAGCACATGACGCGGTTCGTACCGAACTTGCGCACAAGCATAGTCGTGGAGCGTGGCGACAGTAGGCTGCGTGTGTCGCAAACCAGTACAGTGCCATTTGGATTTCTGTCGATGTCAGTTGATACGGTACGAGACGTTGACCTGAAACCTTACAGTCAAATCCGATCGCACGTAATTAGCGGCACGCTGAAAAAAGGGGATGCGACGACAAGATTAATTGATCAGGGAAGCAGCACGCATATCGTCTACCACAGTGAAACAATTTCAGGTACATGGATACCACCTGGCGTCGGACTCCGATTCATTCGCACGAATATACGAGACCAGATGAATGCATTGCGCAGTGAAATGATAAGACGGCAAAGTTCAGGAAGCTGACCCAAATGCCGTTCAGTTAAGAAAATGTCTGGCTCGGAGCGTACCCTTCGATACGGGGCGCTGCCCCTACTCAGGGCGAACGGTTTTCTTTAAATTTCACAAACACCCGTTCGTCCTGAGTAGGAGCGCAGCTCCGTATCGAAGGAAGGAAGCGCGCAAGCATAAGAATTTGCCTTAACTGAACGGTATTAGGGAGTTGCCCCCCTTTACGGCAATCACATTTGCGTGGTACGTCAATGCAACCTCACCGCTCCATGGCAATGCTTGAATTTTTTACCCGAGCCACAGTAACAAGGGTCATTGCGTCCGATCTTCGGCTGCTGGCGTCGAATTGGTTGCTGCACACCTTGCATGCGCGCCGGCGCAAAGTATCGGTAGATTCCGAGAATTGATCCCGCCATGTGAGTAATAAGGCTTTCCCGATTGTCCTCAGAAATCGGCTCTGGCCTTAGTTCCGGGTCATCATCGTGTTCGAAGTGCAAAGCCATGACAGGTATCATGAGGCCGCCATTTTCCTCATCGTTGATCAGCCCAGACCAACTTTCCGGCCGCAACTGCACTCCAAGCATATAGCCATGAGCCCAATCGTTGGCGTGGCACTTTCCGGTTTCGTCTTCAAACAAGATCGGAAGGTAGATTTCATCCTGAAGCAAGGTCCCCACAATGTGGTTCCAGTGCTGATAAAGAAACCCCAGAATTTCGCTGAATTGCTCTTCTGTACTGAATTCTGGAATATCACCCCCGAACACATAGGGTAAATACTCGCTGGGCATCACCAGTTCAGGACCTGCAATCAAGGCACAGAAAAAACCGTCGATTTCTTCAAGACCCATCGCATCGTCAACCGAATCGAGGAACGCTTCAAGCTGGTCCCATTTGTTCGTCGGTCAGTGCAGTTGATGTTTGTTGTGGCATGGATGGCATAGTGTGTCTACTGCTTTAATGGGCAATCGTGCGGCTGGATGAGGGAGTCTTCGCAAGCTGGTTGGCAAAGCGACGATAATGTAATTTTTTAGCTAAGGAGCCACCCAATCCCCCGACTTTCCCCCGTGCTTTTCCAGCACCCGCACATCGGTCATCACCATGCCGCGATCGACCGCCTTGCACATATCGTAGATGGTTAATAAGCCGACCTGCACCGCGGTCAGCGCTTCCATCTCGACCCCGGTCTTGCTGTGGGTTTCCACCTGGGCGGTGCAGTGCACGCTCGAGCGCGCCGCATCGACGGAAAATTCAACCGATACTTTGGTCAGGGCCAGCGGATGGCATAGCGGAATCAGGTCGCTGGTGCGTTTGGCGGCCATGATGGCGGCGATCCGGGCGATGCCCAACACGTCGCCTTTTTTCGCGGTGCCGGCTTCGACGATCGCCAGCGTTTCAGGCTTCATGCGGATCGTGCCGGCGGCGATGGCGATGCGATGGGTGTCGTTCTTGGCACCGACGTCGACCATGTGGGCCTGGCCGCGCGCATCAAAATGGGTCAATCCCGCTGTATTTTCCGCGGCGTCGCCGGTGTTGGGTGATTCGGGTTGATGGCTGGTCATGGGGGTGGAGTGATATCAGAGGGAAAGCGCAGAGTGGAACAAATCGCGACTGCGGGTATCATAGCATCGTGAAAAATAATCGCCTTTTTGCCGCCATGAAACCATTGTCGCGCCTGTTGAGGACGACCTTGCTGGCCGTCCTGTGCGGATTGCCGCTGGCGACTGCGCCGGCAATCAGCGCCGCGCAGGGCCATCCGAATCTGCCGAATCTGGGCGATACCGAGCGCGAGGAATTGTCGCCGCTGCTGGAGCGCAAGCTGGGCGATGAGATCATGCGCGATATCCGGCGCGACCGCGATTATCTGGACGATGCGCCGCTGCTGGAATACCTGAATAATTTCGGCAGCGGCCTGCTGGCGGTGCGGCCCGATGTCCGCGGTGAAGCCGGTTACGATTTCTTCTTCTTTGCGGTGCGTGATCCGGCGCTGAATGCCTTTGCGCTGCCGGGCGGCTTCATCGCGGTGCATTCCGGCCTGATCCTGGCCGCGCAGACCGAGTCGGAACTGGCATCGGTGATGGCGCACGAGATCGGGCACGTGGCGCAGCGGCATATTGCGCGGATGCTGGGCAAGCGGCATCAGGACGCCCTGATCCCGCTGGCGTCGGCTGTGCTCGCGATCCTGTCGGCCCGTGCCAACAACGGCGGCGATGCACCGATGGCGATTCTGGCTGGCGGTCAGGGGCTGGCCCTGCAGCGGCAGCTCAATTTCAGCCGCGACGCCGAGCGCGAGGCCGACCGGGTCGGATTTCAGATTCTGGGCGAGGCGGGATTCGATACCTCCGGCATGGTGGCCTTCTTCGGGCGCTTGCAAACCGCCGCCCGTTCCTACTCGGATGCGGTGCCGCCGTTCCTGCTGACCCATCCTTTGACCACCGAACGCATCGCCGATATTCAGGCCCGCATCCGCAGCCAGCGTTACAAGCAGCGCGCCGACAGTCTGGACTTTCATCTGATCCGGGCTCGCGCGCGCATCTTGCAGGATGGTTCGCCACAGGCCCTGCGCGACGCCGCGGCGGTGTTTGACAATCAGCTGGCGCAAAAAATCCGCACCCAGACTGCGGCCGCGCAGTATGGACTGGCGCTGGTCGCGTTGCGCCAGGGCGCGTACGACAAGGCGCAGAGCCTGTTGCGGCAGGGGCGCACGAGCGCCGCCGCAGGCCAGGGCGCCAGTTCGAATGCGATCTTTGCCAATCTGTCGATTGAGATCAAGCTGGCCGCCGCGCATGCGGCCGATGCAGTAGAGGAAGCGGAAACGGCGCGCACCCAGTTTCCCCTGTCGCGCGGTTTGGCGTATCAGTATGCGCAGGCGCTGACCGCGGCAGGGCGACTGGACGATGCGACGCGGTTCTTGCGCGACCAGACCCAGTTGTATCGGCAGGAGCCCAAGCTGTATGAGCAACTCGCCAGTATCTATGCGGCGCAGGGCAAGCAGGCGCAACAGCATATGGCACTGGCCGAATCGTATGCACTGGCAGGCACGTTGCCGTCGGCGCTGGAGCAGCTGTCGATCGCGCGGCGCGCGCCGGATGCATCGTTCTACGATCAGGCCGTGATCGATGCGCGCGAACGCGAGATGAAGGCGAAGCGGAAGGAAGAACTGCAGGATAAGAAGAAGGACTAGCGGGTCGTATCGCGCGCTTCCGTGGGATGGGTGCAACCCATCATGGGGCGGCGTCGGCGGGTTGCACCCAACCACCTATTAAACCGGGTCTGGTTGCGGCAACCGTACAAAGCCGAACTGGGCGGGGATCGCTGCCTGTCCGATGCGTCGCACCACGTGCTGCGTACCGCCGCAGGTCAGCGTCAGCTGCGCCGCCGGCACTTGGTCCTGTCCCGCACCCGCCACCCATGCCATCAAGTCGTCGTCGCTGACGGTCGCGCCATTCATGCGCAACGCGGTCATGCATTGTGTCATGTCGCGGTCGTCGAGTTGCGCGAGCTTGTCTCCGCTTTGCAGCAATAACTGACCGGTGTCGCTGAGCCAGAGCGCGTCGATGGCGGTCAGGGCTTCGCCGGTCTGCAGCACGAAGCCTTGCACCGGATCGGTATGCGCGATGTAAGGACATGCTTCCAGATTGACGTAGACCCGCTGTGGCCCGTTCTGGAAATACCAGCGGCCCTGTGGGTCCGGTGCGTAGTTGCGATTGATGAAGCCGATCAATGCCGCATGCACCAGCTTGTCGCCCGGCAGATTGTGCTGTTGCGCACGTTCGTCACGCATGCGCCAGACGCCGCGCGCGTCCAGCGCCAGCCAGCCGTAGCAGTGCGGCACATTCGGCCATTTGGCCAGTGCCTGTTGAACGATCGCGTCCATCCTCAGGAGCGGTCCAGATAGTTTTTCTGGTTGGCCGAGCTGTCGCCGTTTTGCAGGAAGCTGATCACGCGTTGCGGCAACCAGGTGAGGCGGCCGGGCAGGGCGCCGACCGCGAAGCCGACATGGCCGCCTTCCATCGGATAGTCCAGCGTGACCGACGACGATGCCCGGCGCGGCAGATGGTGGCCGGGCAGGAACGGGTCGTTGCGCGCGTTCAGCACCAGGGTCGGCACCGTGATGTCGGTCAGTACATGCTTCGCGCTGGCGCGGTCCCAGTAGTCGTTGGTGTCGCGATAGCCGTGCAGCGGCGCAGTGACGACATTGTCGAATTCATACAAGTCGCGTGCGCGCAGCATGCGATCGCGGTCGAACAGGTCGGGGTATTGCTGCAGCTTGTGCAGGCATTTCGGCTTCAGCGTTTGCAGGAACATCCGCGTGTACAAGCGATTGAGTCCGCTCGCCAACGCGACCCCACCTTGCGCCAGATCGAGCGGCGCCGAAATCGCGCAGGCGGCATCGACGATCTCGGCCTGGTGTTGCGATTCGCCGAGCCAGCGCAGCAGCGCGTTGCCGCCGAGCGAGACGCCGACCACGTAGAAAATGCCCTGGTGCCGTGCGCGCAGCCGACGCAGAATCCAGTTGACCTCGGCCGCATCGCCGGAATGATAGAAGCGCGGCGCCAGATTCATCTCACCGGAGCAGCCGCGGAAATGCGGTACTGCGCCGGACCAGCCGCGCGCCGCGATGTCGGCCATCAGCGCGCGCGAATAGTGGCTGTCGGACGAGCCTTCCAGCCCGTGAAACAGCACGATGAACGGTTGACCCGGCTGCCCGTCAACGAAATCGACATCGACAAAGTCGCCGTCCGGGGCATCCCAGCGTTCGCGCCGGTAGCCGATGACCGGCTTCGCGATGCAGGTAGCGGGATAAATCGTCTGCAAATGGCCGCTGGGCAGCCAGCGTGGTGGGTTATACGTCATAACAGATATTTTCCTGCGGTAACCGGTGGCGACGATTGCGCGATCGCAAAGGCCGGCTCGCCTGTGTGAAAAGGCAACGGCAGCAACGATGCTCCAGGAGCGTGTCGGAGTTACGGAATCGACGCGAAACTACGCTGAACCAGGGCAGATTTTGCCCGATGTGCGGCGTCGATCGCGCGCTAAACGGCGGCCTAACGAGTAAAAAGCCGGTGACACGAGCCCGCTCGGCGACGTTAACTGCCGATTCGCCGTAAGTTCGACCGGCTCCCAGGGAAAACGGTGGCGGCGCTCAATGCAGCAGCGACGCTTTCGGCGCCTCCTGTTGCGCCTTGCCTGGCGCCACCGACGCATGGTGCGCGACGATGCGCCAGCCGTGCGGCGTCTTGACGAATACATTGGTCGCCAGGATGTGCATGTCGGACTGGGCGCCGGCCCGCTCCTTGACCTCCTCGACCACGTTGTGGATCGCGCTCATCAGGTTGTGGGTTTGATGCAGCAGGACCGGGTTGATGTGCACGCCGCCATTCTCGAAGATCGCCTCCCACGACGCCCGGATCGCCGCATGACCGAGCAGCCGCGGCGCGCCCGGATGGATGCAGACGATCTCTTCATCATCGGCCCACAAGGCCATCAGCGCCTCCAGATCGGCGCGGGCAAGCGCGTCGTAAAACGCGGCCTCGGTTTCGGTGGCGCTTCCATTGAGTTGTTGTCCGCGTGGCATGCTGGCTCCGGGGCTGTGGTTTTCTGTAAATACAGGGTGGTGTATTAA
Organism: Pseudundibacterium arcticum; assembly: GCF_042646465.1. NCBI lineage: Bacteria > Pseudomonadati > Pseudomonadota > Betaproteobacteria > Burkholderiales > Oxalobacteraceae > Pseudundibacterium > Pseudundibacterium arcticum. The sequence continues at coordinate 338,375 of NZ_JBHRTP010000008.1, read as the reverse complement.
ATTACCCGCATGTAATTCAAGGGGGATAAGCCAAATTCGGCATATACCCCCTTCAAATCAGGTATTTTGGCGTCGGTTTGGCTGCGCCGGGAGAGTCGCACACTCAGTGCGCATGCACCACCGCGCCCGGCGCCAGCCGGTACACGGTGCCGCAGTACGGGCATTTGGCTTGACCGGTCGACGCCACGTCGAGGTAGACGCGCGGATGCGACGACCATAGCGGCATCGCCGGGTGCGGGCAGTAGGCTGGCAGGTCCTTGCCGTCGAGTTCGACCGTGTTCATTTTTGCTGTGACTTCTTGCATGCTTGTCCTATTGTGGCGCTTGGTGCCGCTGCGAGGCGGTCACCGGCTTAAGTAAAATTAAGTGAAGATTTAGTACGGATTCGGTAAAGGTTCAGTACGGGTTCAGTAAAGGTTCAGCGCGGCTGATTCGTCGCTGCTTGGTTTGGCTGTCGTGCCTGAGATTTATACCAGCGTCAGCCAATGCCGGTATTGCGGTGCCTTGCCGGCCACCACATCGAAGAACAGCGCCTGCAATTGCGCCGTCACCGGGCCGCGCCGGCCGTCGCCGATCTGGCGGTTATCCAGTTCGCGAATCGGCGTCACTTCGGCCGCGGTGCCGGTGAAGAAGGCTTCGTCACAGCAATACACTTCGTCGCGCGTGATGCGTTTTTCGATCACCGCGATACCGAGATCGCGCGCCAGCGTCAGCACCGCATCGCGCGTGATGCCGTCCAGGCAGCTGGCCAAATCCGGCGTGTACAGTTTGCCGTTCTTGACGATAAACACATTCTCGCCCGAGCCTTCCGACACATAGCCTTCGGTGTCGAGCAGCAATGCCTCATCGTAGCCATCGGTCAGCGCCTCCTGATTGGCCAGGATCGAATTGATGTAATAGCCGCTGGCCTTGGCGCGCACCATCGAGACATTCACATGGTGCCGCGTGAACGATGAGGTCTTGACGCGGATGCCCTTGGCCATGCCTTCCTCGCCCAGATACGCGCCCCACGGCCACGCCGCGATCGCCACGTGGACGGTGTTGCCTTTGGCCGAGATGCCGAGTTTTTCGGAACCGAGCCAGACCAAAGGCCGCAGATAGCATGATTCGAGCTGGTTTTCGCGCACTACCTGCTGCTGCGCGCGCATCACCGTGTCGATATCGAACGGGATCGTCATCTGGAAAATCTTGGCCGAGTTGAACAGACGCTGGGTATGTTCCTTGAGCCGGAAAATTGCGGTGCCTTCGTCGGTCTGGTAGGCGCGTACGCCCTCGAATACCGCCATGCCGTAATGCAGCGAATGCGTCAGCACATGGATCTTGGCGTCGCGCCAATCGACCAGGCTGCCGTCCTGCCAAATTTTTCCGTCGCGGTCGTCCATCGACATGCTGATCTCCCTGACAAGGCAAGGCCTCGTGAAAATATGATTTTAACGGATTAGCACCGGTTGATCAGCATATCAGGTGCGGCAGCAGGGGCAAAAATTTACTGCGATCTGCAGCTTTGTAGTGAACGCGCCGCCCCAACGCGGCGATTAACCGTTCAGAGCAAGCCCGAACGTTCGTCGGTAGAATGGCGGATCGGTAAAAAAGCTGTAAGCGTTGCGATGCAGCACCCCAATATTGTTGCTGCATAGAAATTAATTTTCAAGTTTCTTCGGAGTATGTAGCAAATATGCAAACAAAATGTGGGCACTGCGTATTCATCTTCCGGAGTATCTGCGCTTAAATACAGCTCCTGGTACCACCCAGATCACATAATTATTCAGAAAGAGTGCAGCGTGAGCGCGTTCAGTGGCAGTACCAGCGAGCAGGATGGCGTCGAGGCCCGGTTGGCGATCGAAAAAAAAGCCTTTACCGATGGCCGCAGGATATCGACCCCGACCATGCCCGGCATCTTCGCATGGGGCATGGTGACCGGGATGGCGATGGTCAAGTCGGGCCTGACGCTCTGGCAGGCGCTGGGCATGACTTTTGTGGTGTATGCCGGCTCCGCGCAACTGGCGGCGCTGCCGTTGATCGCCGCCAATGCCTCGATATGGGTGGTGTTTGCAACGGCGCTGGTGGTCAATTTGCGCTTCGTGATCTTTGCCGCAGTGATCGGTCCGCATTTCGCCCATCTGCCGTGGTACAAGCGGCTCTGGTACGGCTATTTCAACGCCGACATCACGACCGCCTTTTTCCCGCAACGCTTTCCGCCCGAAACCGTGCATCAGACCGAAGGCAAGGTCGGATTTTTCACCGGCATCGGTTATCCCAACTGGTTCGCCTGGCAAACTGGTTCGGTCGCCGGCATCCTGCTGGCCAGCCAGATTCCGCAAAGCTGGGGCATTGGCTTTGCCGGCACGCTGGCGCTGCTGGCGGTACTGATCCCGCTCACCTTCAACGGCGCCGCGCTGGCCGGTGTGGTGGTGGCCAGCCTGGTGTCGCTGCTGGCGTACAGCCTGCCGTATCGGCTCGGGCTGCTGCTGGCGGTGATCCTGGGAATGGTGGCGGCGATGGTGGCCGATTCGATGCTGGACAAGGAGTCGGCATGAGTAATGTCGATGTCTGGATTTCGAGCATTTTGTTGGCCGTTGCGGCGATCTTGACGCGTGGTTCGTTCTTTTTGCTGGGTGATGTCAAGCTGCCGGCAAAGATCCAGCACGCATTGCGCTATGCGCCGGCGGCCGCGATGGCGGCGATTGTGATGCCTGATTTGTTAATGTCCGGCAATAATCTGAATCTGGCGATCGCCAATCCGAAGCTGTGGGCCGCGCTCGGCGCAGTGCTGTTCTTCAAGACCACCCGCCATTTGCTAGGCACGATTATTATCGGCATGGCCTTGTATACGGTGCTCAGGCTGGTGTGGCAATAGCGGGCCATGGCGGCGCCGTGGTCGCGGTCAGCGCGATAACGCGCACGCGATCCACCATTCAGTGTTCAGTCTTGGCTGCTTTGCTATCAAACGGGTTTTAGCGCGGGGCGCGGTGCGGTAAAATAGCGGCTTTTCTTTCTCGCCTTTCCGATACGCCATGCAAGCTGTTCTTCAATTTCGTCGCCTATCCGACCTGATCGCCGCCCACCAATTACAGGGCAAGCGTGTGTTTATCCGCGCCGATCTGAACGTGCCGCAGGACGATGCCGGCAATATCACCGAAGATACGCGCATCCGCGCTTCGGTGCCGGCGATCCAGGCGGCGCTCAATGCCGGCGCCGCGGTGATGGTGACTTCGCATCTGGGCCGTCCGACCGAAGGCGAGTTCAAGCCGGCCGACACGCTGGCGCCGGTGGCGCGCCGCCTGTCCGAATTGCTCGGGCAAACCATCGAACTCAAGCAGAACTGGGTCGACGGTGTCGAGGTGGCGCCGGGCCAAGTCGTGCTGCTGGAAAACTGCCGCATCAACCAGGGCGAAAAGAAGGACAGCGATGAACTGGCGCAAAAAATGGCCAAGCTGTGCGACATCTATGTCAACGACGCGTTCGGCACCGCGCATCGGGCCGAAGCCACTACCCACGGGATCGCCAAATACGCGCCGATCGCCTGCGCCGGCCCGCTGCTGGCAGCCGAACTCGACGCGCTCGGCAAGGCACTGCATCAGCCGGCGCGCCCGCTGCTGGCGATCGTCGCCGGCTCCAAGGTGTCGAGCAAGCTCACTATCCTGAAGGCGCTGGCCAGCAAAGTGGAACAACTGATTGTCGGCGGCGGCATCGCCAATACCTTCATGCTGGCGGCCGGTCTGAAGATCGGCAAATCGCTGGCCGAAGCCGATCTGGTGGATGAAGCCAAGGCGATCATGGCGCTGATGGCGGCACGCCACGCATCGGTGCCGATCCCGGTCGACGTGGTGTGCGCCAAGGAATTTTCGCCGACCGCTGCGGCTACCGTCAAGGACGTCAAGGACGTCGCCGACGACGACCTGATTCTCGATATCGGACCGAAAACCGCGGCCATGCTGGCCGAGCAAATCAAGACTGCCGGCACCATCGTCTGGAACGGCCCGGTCGGTGTGTTCGAGTTCGACCAGTTCGGTGAAGGGACGCGGACCCTGGCGCTGGCGATTGCCGAGTCGAACGCGTTTTCGATCGCCGGCGGCGGCGATACGCTGGCCGCGATTGCGAAATACCAGATTGCCGACAAGATTGGTTATATCTCGACCGGCGGCGGTGCCTTCCTGGAGTTTCTGGAAGGGCGGACCTTGCCGGCAGTCGAGATCCTGATGCAGCGCGCACGATAAAACATGCCAGCAAGCGACCACCAACCATGATCCCGGGAGATTTGATGCCACGTGCCACCAAGATTGTCGCCACTATCGGTCCGGCTTCCAGCGATCTGGCCACGCTGACGCGCATGATCGAGGCCGGCGTCGATGTGGTGCGCCTGAATTTTTCGCACGGCACCGCGCAAGATCATATCGAGCGCGCCAACACCATACGCCAGGCCGCCGCCGCGTGTGGCCGTGAAGTCGCGATCATGGCCGACATGCAGGGTCCGAAGATCCGGGTCGGCAAGTTTGAGCACGGCAAGATCGAACTGGAAAAAGGTGCCAAATTCATCCTCGACGCTGGCTGGGGCGCGAACGGCGAACTGGGCAACCAGGAACGCGTCGGCCTCGATTACAAGGCTTTGCCGCGCGACCTGAAACCGAACGACGTGCTGCTCTTGAACGACGGTCTGATAGTTTTGATCGTCGACAAGGTGGTCGGTGCCGAGATCCATACCCATGTCAGGATCGGCGGCGCGCTATCCAATAACAAGGGCATCAATCGCCAGGGCGGTGGCCTGTCGGCACCGGCGCTCACGGCCAAGGACATGGAAGACATCAAGACCGCGATGAGCTTTCAGGCTGACTATGTCGCGGTATCGTTCCCGAAAAATGCGACCGACATGGAAATGGCGCGCCAGCTTGCCAATATCGCCGGCGAAGCATACGGCCACAAGCCCATGATGATCGCCAAGATTGAACGTGCCGAGGCGATTCCGGTGCTGCAGGAAATCCTCGACGCGTCCGACGGCATCATGGTCGCGCGCGGCGATCTGGCGGTGGAAGTCGGCAACGCCGCGGTCCCGGCACTGCAAAAGCGCATGATCAAGATGGCGCGCGCGTCGAACAAGATTGCGATCACGGCTACCCAGATGATGGAGTCGATGATCGTCAACGCGATACCGACTCGTGCCGAGGTGTCGGATGTCGCCAACGCAGTGCTGGACGGCACCGATGCGGTGATGACCTCGGCCGAAACCGCATCCGGTAAATATCCGGTAGAAACCGTCGAAACGATGGCGGCGATCTGCCTGGAAGCCGAAAAATCGGATCTCTGCAAACTCGATGCCGATTTCCTGAACGTCACCTTTACCCGCATCGACCAGTCGGTTGCCTACGGTGCGCTGTTTACCGCCTACCATCTGCGGGTCAAGGCCATCATCGCCCTGACTGAATCGGGCTCGACCGCGCTATGGATGAGCCGTCACAACATCGACATGCCGATCTTCGCGATGACGCCAAGCCTGGCAACCCAGCGCAAGGCCGCGCTGTACCGCAATGTGCGGACGCTGCATCTGACGCAATCGACGGATAGCGCCGCGGTGCTGAAAGCGGCGGAAGACTTGTTGGTGCACAATGGCATCGTCCAAAAAGGTGACATGATCGTGGTCACCTGGGGCGAGCCGATGGGACAGGTTGGCGGTACCAATGCGCTCAAGATCGTCAAGGTCGGCCAATACTGATTTCTGCCTGTTTTCGTGCCTTTATTTGCCGATACGCCCCGCTTTCCCTATATGTATATTCATTATCTGGAGTAACACCATGCCACTCGTATCCATGCGTCAACTGCTCGACCACGCGGCCGAAAACGGCTACGGCCTGCCGGCGTTCAACGTCAACAATCTTGAACAGGTGCAAGCCATCATGGCCGCCGCCGATGAAGTCGGTTCGCCGGTCATCATGCAAGCGTCGGCTGGTGCCCGCAAATACGCCGGCGAAGCCTTCCTGCGCCACTTGATCGAGGCGGCAGTCGAAGCCTATCCGCATATCCCGGTGGTGATGCATCAGGATCACGGCCAGTCGCCGGCGGTCTGCATGACCGCGATTCGCTCCGGCTTCACCTCGGTGATGATGGACGGCTCCCTGATGGCCGATGGCAAGAGCGTCGCCAGCTATGAATACAACATCGATGTGTCGCGCGAAGTGGTCAGGTTCTCGCATGCGATCGGCGTCACGGTCGAAGCGGAACTGGGCGTGCTCGGCTCGCTCGAAACTATGAAGGGCGACAAGGAAGACGGCCACGGCGCCGACGGCACGATGACGCGCGAGCAATTGCTGACCGACGTCGCGCAGGCGGCCGACTTCGTCAAGCTGACCCAGTGCGACGCGCTGGCGATCGCGATCGGTACCTCGCATGGCGCCTACAAGTTTTCGCGCCGGCCAACCGGCGATATTCTGGCGATCGATCGCATCAAGGAAATCCACGCCCGCATTCCCAACACCCATCTGGTGATGCACGGCTCGTCGTCGGTACCGCAGGAACTGCTGGCCGAGATCCGTCAATTCGGTGGCGACATGAAAGAGACCTATGGCGTACCGGTCGAAGAAATCCAGGAAGGCATCAAGCACGGCGTGCGCAAGATCAATATTGATACCGATATCCGGCTGGCGATGACCGCTGCGGTGCGCCGCTATATGTTTGAAAATCCATCGAAATTCGATCCGCGCGACTTCCTGAAGCCGGCGCGCGAAGCGGCGATGAAAGTCTGCAAGGCACGTTTCCTGTCGTTCGGCTGCGAAGGTCAGGCCGCCAAGATCAAGCCACTGACGCTGGAAGCGATGGCCGAACGGTACCAGAAAGGCGCACTGGCGCAAATCGTACAATAAGAGTTCCCTCCCCCTTGCAGGGGGAGGGTTAGGGAGGGGGTAGTGCGGTCGATGAATGATACACGTTGCCGATCGACCGTCCTACCCCCATCCCAACCTTCCCCCTGCGAGGGGGAAGGGGCTAAAAGCCTTAGCCAGCAACGATCGCCATGCGATTGCGCTGGCCTTGAAGACGACGAGTAATGCGCAGCGTCGACCGCCCCGGCGCACGCTGCGCACAATCCTCACGATTACGGAACAACCATGACCAGTCTGTACCAATCCTCCATCACTTCGCTGCCACTGCTGGGCCACGGCAAGGTGCGCGACAACTACGCGGTCGACACCGACAAGATCCTGATCGTGACCACCGACCGGCTGTCGGCGTTCGACGTCGTGATGAACGAGCCGATCCCGACCAAGGGCAAGGTATTGAACCAGATGAGCAATTTCTGGTTCGACAAACTGGCCGCGATCGTGCCGAACCACCTGACCGGCATCGCGCCGGAATCGGTAGTGGCACCGGACGAAGTGGAACAGGTACGCGGCCGTGCGGTCGTGGCCAAGCGTCTGCAGCCGATCATGGTCGAGGCGGTGGTGCGCGGCTACATCATCGGTTCCGGCTGGAAGGACTATCAGGCGACCGGCGCGATTTGCGGCATCACCTTGCCGGCCGGGCTGCAACAGGCAGCCAAGCTGGCCGAACCGATTTTCACGCCGGCCGCCAAGGCCGATCTGGGCGAACACGACGAGAACATCAGTTTCGCCGAGATGGAGCAGCGCATCGGTGCCGAACTGGCCAGCAAGATTCGCAGCATCAGCATTGAACTGTATAAAACCGCCGCCGATTACGCCGCGACCCAGGGCATCATCATCGCCGACACCAAGTTCGAATTCGGCCTCGATGAGAACGGTGTATTACACCTGATGGACGAGGTACTGACTGCCGATTCGTCGCGTTTCTGGCCGGCCGACAGCTACCGGGTCGGCATTTCGCCGCCATCGTTCGACAAGCAGTTTGTGCGCGATTATCTGGAAACGGTCACTAGTTGGAACAAGACCGCGCCGGCGCCGAACCTGCCGGCCGATGTGATCGAAAAGACCGGCGCCAAATATCGCGAAGCGCTGCAGCGCCTGACCGGTGCCCAGCTGAAGGACTGAGATGAACGAACAGAAAGCTGTATTGGTTGCGGGCATGCCGCTGGTCGGCGTGGTCATGGGCTCATCCTCAGACTGGGACGTGATGCAGCATGCGGTCGCGATCCTGACAGAATTCGGCGTCCCCCACGAGGCGCAGGTGATTTCGGCGCACCGCATGCCGGACCAGATGTTCGAGTACGCGGCAACAGCCAAGGCGCGCGGCCTGCGCGCGATCATCGCCGGCGCCGGCGGCGCGGCTCATTTGCCGGGCATGCTGGCGGCCAAGACCATCGTGCCGGTGCTGGGCGTGCCGGTGCCGTCCAAATATCTGCGCGGCGAGGATTCGCTGCTGTCGATCGTGCAAATGCCGAAGGGCATCCCGGTGGCGACCTATGCGATCGGCGAGGCCGGTGCCGCCAATGCGGCGCTGTCGGCGATCGCGATGCTGGCCATGACCGATGACGCGCTGGCCGCCAAGCTGCTGGCCTTCCGCGACAAGCAGACCCAGATCGCACTCGACATGAAGCTGCCGGCATGAGCAAGGTACAGGATTCACAACTGCCGCTGATCCCGGTAGCGACACCGCCGGTCTGGCTGGGCGTGATGGGCGGCGGCCAGCTCGGCCGCATGTTCGTGCACGCCGCCCAGGCACTCGGTTACAAGGTCGCCGTGCTGGAACCGGAAAAGAATTGCCCGGCGGCGCATGCGGCGGATCACCATATCGTGGCCGATTACAATGATCAGGCCGCATTGGCGGAGCTGGGTCAGTTGTGCGTGGCGGTGACCACTGAATTCGAGAACGTAGCGGCACAGAGCCTGGCGTTTCTGGCCGAACGCACCATCGTCGCGCCCGCCGCGCATGGCGTCTCGATTGCGCAGGACCGGATCGCCGAAAAGAATTTCTTCACCGATTGCAGTCCCGCATCAAAGGTGCTGCCGGCGCCGCATCGCCTGATCGCATCAAAGGCCGACATCGACGCGCATAGTGACGCCATCTCGGCCGAGCTGTTGCCGGGCATCCTGAAAACCGTCCGGCTCGGTTACGATGGCAAGGGGCAGGTCCGGGTCCGCACGCTGGACGAGCTGCGCACTGCGGTTGCCGCGTTCGGTGACACTGACGTGGCCTGCGTGCTGGAAAAAATGTTGCCGCTGGCGTACGAGATCTCGGTCCTGGTCGCGCGCGGCGTCGATGGCGCGACGGTGGTGTACCCGATTGCCGAAAACGTGCATCGCGACGGCATCCTGTTCACCACGACGGTGCCGGGCCCGAACGTCTGCGCCGATTCGGCCAGAAAGGCGCAGGATGCGGCGCGGGTGATCGTCGACCGGCTAGACTATGTCGGCGTGCTGTGCATCGAATTTTTCGTGCTGCAGGACGGCTCTCTGGTGGTCAATGAAATGGCGCCGCGGCCGCACAACAGCGGTCACTACACCATCGACGCCTGTGTCACCAGCCAGTTTACGCAACAGGCGCGGGCCATGGCGCGCTTGCCCTTGGGCGACACGCGCCAGCACTCGGCTACCGTGATGCTCAATATTCTGGGCGATATCTGGTTCGTCGGCGATGGCAAGCAACTGCGCGAACCGGCCTGGGACCAGCTGCTGGCCCTGCCTGGCGCCTGCCTGCACCTGTACGGCAAGGCGCATGCGCGACGCGGTCGCAAGATGGGCCATATCAGCTTTGTCGCGCCGACCCTGGCGCAGGCGCAGCAGCAGCTGGCTGTCGCTTGCGGCATCCTCGGCATTGCGTTGTAATTGCGTTGTAATCCTCAAGTGATGAAACCAGCGGGGTCCGACTCTGGGCGAGGTTCAGGCCTCGATTCCGGTCTTGATGCGGGTATCGCGCCGGGTATCGATCCAGCCGCGATCGATGCGGCGGCGCGCCAGCTGGAAGCCGGGCAGCTGGTCGCGTTCCCGACCGAGACCGTGTACGGTCTTGGCGCCGATGCCGAAAACCCGCAAGCGGTGGCGCGCATCTACGCTGCGAAAGGGCGGCCGGCCAATCATCCGGTGATCGTGCATATCGCACCCGAGGCCGATCTTGCGTACTGGGCCGCTGCGGTACCGGACGAGGCGCGCCAACTGATCGCCGCGTTCTGGCCCGGTCCCCTGAGCCTGATCCTGAAGCGGGCCGCCCACATTCCTGACGCCGTCTCCGGCGGGCAAGATTCGATCGGCATCCGTTGTCCGTCGCATCCGGTGGCGCAGGCGCTGCTGCGGGCGTTCAGGGGCGGCAAGGGCGGTGTCGCCGCGCCGTCCGCCAATAAATTCGGTCATGTCAGCCCGACCACGGCCCAGCATGTGCGCGATGAATTTGGCCCCGACCATGCGATCGCCAGCATCCTCGATGGCGGCCAGAGCGCGGTCGGCATCGAATCGACCATTCTCGACCTGTCGCGACTCGCGACCCACGGCCCGGTACTGTTGCGTCCGGGTCACATCAGTGCCGCCGACATTGCGGCAGTGATCGGGCACACGCCGGCCGAGCCGGACGCCGCCGCGCCGCGTGCATCGGGCACGCTGGAAGCGCATTACGCACCGCGCACGCCGGTGGCCCTGGTCGCGCCGCTGCAATTGGCGGCGACGCTGGCGCGGCTACAATTGGCCGGGCGACGCATCGCGTTGATGGGTCTATCGACCAGCATCGCGACCAATGTCGCAGCCCGCTTCGACATGCCGGCCGCACCCGATGCCTACGCCCACGATCTGTATGTCGCGCTGCGGCAGCTGGACCTCGCCGCGGCGGACCTGATCGTGGTCGAAGCGCCGCCGCAAGTTTCCTTGTGGCAAGCTGTCAACGACCGCTTGCGCCGTGCCGCGTATGACTCTGCCGGCATATTGGAGCGCCTGCTCTAAAAAAAGCCGGCGTCCGCCCGGCTTGCCGCTGTACAAGATAATCCAGAGATGGCATATTGGCCGAGACGAATAAACACGCTCGTACTTTTCAATAATCATAAACGACAGGAGACATCAATGCGTCAATTCAAACTCGCTCTGACACTGCTTGCCGCCGCCGCTCTGGCAAGCTGCGGTGGCGGTGGTGCCGGCGATCAGTCCACCGCGGTCAAATTCAGCTCGCAGGTGTCGTTCGGCGACAGCCTGAGCGATGTCGGTACCTACGCGGTCGGCCCGATCGCGGCTCTTGGCGGCGGCAAGTTCACCATCAACGGCGATAACACCAGCATCAACCCTGCATTGACGGGCAAGAACTGGACCGAATTGATGGCAGCGCAGTTCGGTTTGCCGGCGCCATGCGCCGCGCAGACCGGCCTCGATGGCGGCCCCACCGGTTTCAACGTCCCGGTCGTGAACCATGCCGGCTGCACTTCGTATGCGCAGGGCGGCGCGCGCGTCACTAACCCGGTCGGGCCGGGCAACAAATTGACCGGCGCCACCCGCGGCGATCTGACCGTGCCGTTGGTCACCCAAATTCAAAATCACCTGAACGCTGTGGGCGGTAAGTTCAAAGGCGATGAAGCCGTCTTCGTGTGGGCCGGCGCTGATGATGTGCTGATGCAATTGGTCGGTCTGTCGGCAAATGCAACGGTGGCAGCGACGGCAGCGGTGACGGCGGCGGTTCCAGGTCAAATTCAGAAAGATATTGCGGCTGGCACCTGCACGCCTACCGATGCGCAAGCGACCAACTGCCAACCGGCAGCGATTGCGGAACTGACGCCGACCGTCGGTGCCGCCGCCGCCGGTGCCTACGTGCAGACCAATGCGCCGCTCGCGGTGACCGCGATGGGCACCGCCGGCGCCGAACTGGCCGGCTATGTGAAATCGCTGATCGTCGCCAACGGCGCGAAATACGTCACGGTAGTCAACCTGCCGGATGTCAGCGTGACACCGTATGCGCTGACCCAGAGCGCCGACACGCGCGCGCTGATCACGACCATGGTCACCACCTTCAACAACCAGTTGCAAACCGGACTGGCCGACAACGGCAATGTGCTGGTGGTCGATGCCTACTCGGTGAACCGCGATCAATACACCAATCCGGGTCCCTATGGCCTGACCAATGTCACGACGCCCGCCTGCGATCTGAGCCCGGCCAAAAACCCGCTCGGTAATGCGCTCGGTTGCAACGCCACCAACTTGAACCCTGGCGACGTCAGCCATTATTCGTACGCGGATTCGGTGCACCCGACGCCGTTTGCGTATCTGCTGGCGGCCCGTTATGTATCGGAGAAAATGGCCGCGAAAGGCTGGCTCTAAGCTTGGCGACCTGAGCGGTAACGAGGGGCGCTGATGGTCCCTCGTGTTACGCGCTGATCGCTCCCTGATCGCTCCGCTGATCGCTCATTTATAGCGGAATTTCATGATCAGGATGAAGCAGGCCAGCAACAGGGTGATGAGGTTGGCAATGACAATCGGCATCGCGCCCAGTTGCAGGCCGTAAGCCAGCCAGAGTGCAACGCCGGTCGTGAAAATACCGTACATGGCCAGCGAGATGCCATCGGCGCGGCGGGTTTTCCAGGTCAGCCAGGCTTGCGGCACGAAGGCCGCGGTGGTCAGCGTGGCAGCGAGATAACCGATCAGATCAGTAGATGGCATTGAACTATTCAATCGAAGAATTAGGAGACAAGATGAAAAAAAGTTTCGAAGGCGCACTTAAAGTTTTGGCACTGGCAGTCGCGATGAGCATCAGTGCCGCAGCATCGGCGCAAAGCGCCGGTACCTGGTTCGCGAAGGCTGGCGTCAACAAGATCACACCGAAAGTCGACAGCGGTGCCATGTCGGCGCCGGCCTTACCCAACACCAAGGCCGATGTCGGCAGCGACACCGAGGTGCTCTTCGCCGGCGGCTATATGTTGACCGACAATATCTCCACCGAACTCGACCTCGGCTGGCCGTACACCCATGAATTCTTCGGCGACGGTTCGATCAAGGGCAGCGGCAAAATCGGCACGGCGGAGGTCTTGCCGCCAACGCTGTTCATACAATACCGCTTTCTGGAAGCCAAGTCGGCGTTTCGTCCATATGTCGGACTCGGCTTGACCTATGCCTACTTCCGCAAGGAAACCGGCTCCGGCAAGTTGACCGCGATCACCAATACCGGCAGCGCCACCCCGACCACGTTCACTCTCGATAACAAGGTCGCGCTGACGCCACAGATCGGCGTGACTTATGCGATCAACGACAAATGGTTCCTCGATGGCGTCGTCACCAAGACCTTCCTAAAGACGACCACGCATTTCTCGTCCGGCCAGACGCTCGATATCAAGCTTGACCCGGTGGCGATCAGTTTGGCGGTCGGCTACAAGTTCTAAAGCTGATTAAGGATCGCCTGTCGCTTGCGCCGGCGAGCCATCAGTAGCAAAAAAATCCACCTGAGCAGGATACGCCAGGCGGATTTTTTATTGCATCATCCTGATATTGCCGGGGGAGTATTGGCAAAAAATACCCTGATCCCCTTGTATTCATTGCGGTCCAATAAATACTACCGGCAGTATTATTGGAAGGCCTGAATCCCTGTTTGCGCCCGTCCCAGGATCAGCGCATGGATATCGTGGGTGCCTTCGTAGGTATTGACCACCTCCAGATTGACCATGTGCCGGATCACGCCGAATTCGTCCGAGATCCCGTTGCCGCCCAGCATGTCGCGCGCGACCCTGGCCACATCGAGCGACTTGCCGCAGGAATTGCGCTTCATCATCGATGTGATCTCGACCGCGGCAGTACCCGCATCCTTCATCCGGCCCAGTTGCAGACAACCCTGCAGCGCCAGCGTGATTTCTGTCTGCATATCGGCCAATTTCTTTTGCACCAGCTGGTTGGCGGCCAGCGGGCGGCCGAACTGCGTGCGGTCCAGCACGTACTGACGCGCGATATGCCAGCACGATTCGGCCGCGCCCAACGCACCCCAGGCGATACCATAGCGGGCCGAGTTGAGACAGGTGAACGGGCCTTTCAGGCCGCGCACCTCGGGGAAGGCGTTTTCTTCGGGGCAGAACACATTGTCCATCACGATTTCGCCGGTGATGGACGCGCGCAAACCGAACTTGCCGTGAATCGCCGGTGCCGACAGGCCCGCCATGCCTTTTTCCAGTACGAAACCGCGGATTTCGCCGGCATCGTCCTTGGCCCAGACCACGAATACATCGGCGATCGGCGAGTTGGAGATCCACATCTTGCTGCCGCTCAGTGCGTAACCGCCCGCCACCTTTTTGGCACGGGTGATCATTGAGCCGGGATCGGAACCGTGGTCCGGCTCGGTCAGGCCGAAGCAGCCGATCCATTCGCCGCTGGCCAGTTTCGGTAGATATTTCTGGCGCTGCGCTTCGGTGCCGAATTCATGGATCGGCACCATCACCAGCGACGATTGCACGCTCATCATCGAGCGATAGCCAGAATCGACCCGTTCGACTTCGCGGGCGATCAGGCCGTAGCTGACGTAGTTCAGGCCGGGGCCGCCGTATTGTTCCGGGATGGTCGGGCCCAGCAGGCCGAGTTCGCCCATCTCGCGGAAGATCGCCGGATCGGTTTTCTCGTGGCGGAACGCCTCCAGAATGCGTGGCTGCAGCTTGTCGCGGCAGTAGGCGGCAGTGGCGTCGCGCACCATGCGCTCGTCTTCGGTGAGCTGATCCGACAATAGCAGCGGATCATCCCAGTGGAACTGGGCCTTGTGTTTCTTGAAGTTCTCTGGTGCGTTCATTCGGTCTCCTGATATTAGTGGGATGCTGCGGTGTTGATGCCGGCCGACGCTGAAGCTCTATGGCTGCCCGACCGTGGTGGCGACAAAACGGCCGTCGTGGAACACTAGCGCGCGTTGCGGGTGGACATCGCAACATTCGACTTCGCCCACGAAGATGACATGGTCGCCTTCCGGATAACGGCTGCGGTTGTGGCATTCGAACCAGGCCGATACGCCCTTCAGGATCGGATGTCCGGTGCTCGATAGTTCAAAATCGACGCCGTCAAAACGGTTCTCGACACGGCGCGAGAACTGTTCGGCAAGCTGGTGTTGACCGGCGCCCAGCACATTGATCACATAGTGTGAGTTGGCGCTGAAGACCGGCATGCTGGTGGCCTGATTGGACAGGCTCCACAACACCAGTGGCGGATCGATGGAGACCGAATTGAACGAACTGGCGGTCAGGCCGAGGAAACTGCCGTCCGCCAGCCGCGTGGTAATCACGGTGACACCGGTAGCGAATTGCGATAGCGCCTGCCGGAACTGCGCGTCGTCGAATTCGCGCGTCGGACTGCGTGGGGATATTGTGTGCATATCCAGTTATTATGCCGAAAAAGCGGCGGCAACGCGAACCAGCTCTTGTTCCAATCACCCTTGGCGGCGACCAATCGCCTGCAAATTGGCATGCAGTCGGGGCAAGATTGCGCTACAGTCTTCCTAAGACGCGAGCCTGAGACGTGATACCAGGCCCGCCAAACCGCGGAAGGAGAAGGCAGACCATGACTGAAATTGCAACATTGGGAGGCGGTTGCTTCTGGTGCCTGGAGGCGGTATATCAGGAGCTGAGCGGTGTCCAGCATGTGGAATCGGGCTACAGCGGCGGCAGCATTGCCAATCCCAGCTACGAGGAGGTGTGCAGCGGCGCAACCGGCCACGCTGAAGTGGTGCGCATCAGCTTCGATCCGACCCAGGTCAGTTATCGCGACATTCTGGAAATCTTCTTCACGATCCACGACCCGACCACCCTGAACCGGCAGGGCGCCGATCAGGGTACGCAATACCGTTCGGTGATTTATTATCATTCGCCGGAACAGGAGGCGACCGCCAGGCAGGTGATCGCCGAAATGGCGTGCGTGTGGGACGCGCCGATCATCACTGAACTGAGCCCGGTCCAGACTTACTACAAGGCCGAGGATTACCACCAGAATTATTTCCGCCAGCACCCGCTGCAGGGTTATTGCGCCTTCACCGTGGCGCCGAAGGTCGCCAAGTTCCGCAAAATGTTCAGCGACCGGATCAGACCGGAAGCCTAGCGTTCAATAGCGGGGTAGATATAACGGCGCGACCATGGCGACTGTGGGCTGCGGCCGGCTTTGACGCAGATTACCTGGTACAGCGAGATCCAGTCCTGCGCAAACGCGTAGGCCGATCCGGCCAGATACACCTGCCAGATCCGGAAATGCTTGTCGTCGGTCAGCGTCCGGATCGCGTCGGCCCGGGTTTCAAAATTCTCGGCCCATATGCTGCAGGTGCGGGCGTAGTGGCGGCGCAGATTTTCAACATCGAGCGCTTCCAGCCCGCCTTCCTGCATGCTGCGCAGTACCAGACCTATGTGTGGCAATTCGCCGAGCGGAAACACGTATTTCTCGATGAATTCGCCGCCGCCGAACGGCGCCTCGCCGTTGTCGGGATCGGTCGACGTGATGCCGTGATTCATCGCGATTCCGTCTTCGGTCAATAGCGTATTGATCTTCGCAAAATAAGCCGGCAGCAGCTTCAATCCGACATGTTCGAACATGCCGACGCTGGTGATGCGCTCGAAGCTGCCTTCGACATCGCGATAGTCCTGCAGCCGGATGTCGACGCGGTCGGACAGGCCGGCGCGCGCGACCCTCTCCTTCGCCAGTGCGTACTGGTTTTCCGACAGCGTGACACCGACGCAGCGGGCGCCGAATTTTTCTGCCGCGCGCAGCACCAGCGCACCCCAGCCGCAGCCGATGTCGAGCAGGCGGTCGCCAGGGCGGACCTGAATCTTGGTCAGGATATGATCGATTTTCTTCAGTTGGGCGGTGTCCAGATCCTCATCGCCATGCTCGAAATAGGCGCAGGAATAGACCATGTTGCGGTCCAGCCACTGCGCATAAAAATCGTTCGACACATCGTAGTGATAGCGGATCGCTTCCGCGTCGTGTGCCTTGTCGTGCTTGAAACTACGCACCACGCGCGATAGCCGGCCTTTGGCTGCCAGCGTATGCACCGCCAGCGCATTGCCGATCGCGATCATTTCGGCGGCCTTGCCCTTGACGTCGATCTTGCCCTCGACATAGGCGATGCCGAGGCTGGACAGCGATGGCCGCAGCAGGTAGCTGAGGGCCGACAAACGCGGCACCGTGATGGTGACTTGCGGCAGCCCTTGCCCGAAGTCAAAGCGTTGCCCGTTCCACAGTTCTAGCCGCAGGGGTAACGGGGACTGACTGCGGATGTTCTGAACCCAATGTTCCAGTCGCTTTTCCCAAAACATGATGCCTCCGGTCGTGCAGACGAATCAGTCGGTTGTCCCCGCGCTTAAGGAGCCTGCCGGACTTGCGCAGACTCGGCTGATAAAACCTCTGATCGGTACAGTGTCACCGGCATTTTTGGTCAATAGCGTAGCGCGCGATTGACGCTGCAATTCCGGCAAAATCTGTCCTCGTTCAGTAATTTTCGCTCCGATTCCGTAAGTCTGACAGCCTCCTAGGGCTGCAAGCGCTGACGCAACCAACTACCGTCGGCCCGCAGGGTGAACAAAATCCGGTCGTGCAGCCGCGACGGCCGGCCTTGCCAAAATTCAATCGCGTCCGGTATCAGCCGGTAACCGCCCCATTGTTCGGGGCGCGGCGGATGCTCGCCGTATTGCGCCGCCGCCTGCGCATAGCGGCTTTCCAGCTGCGCCCGGTCGGCCACCGGCAGACTCTGGTCCGACGCCAGGGCGCCGAGCCGGCTCTGCAATGGCCGACTGTTGAAATACGCGTCGCTTTCCGCCGCGCTGATGCGCTCGACGCGGCCCTCGATGCGCACCTGTCGCTCCAGTTCGGACCAGTGAAACAACAGCGCGGCGGTCGGATTTTGTTGCAGCTCGCGACCCTTGCGGCTGTCGTAATTGGTAAACCAGGTGAAGCCGAGCTGATCGAAATCCTTGACCAGCACGATGCGCGACGATGGCCGGCCGCCAGCCGCCACCGTGGCGATGCTCATTGCGTTTGGTTCGCGCACTTCGGCCTTCAGCGCCTCGTCAAACCATTTGGCAAACTGGGCGATCGGATCGTTCAGTACATCCGATTCGGTCAGGCTGGCGTGGCTGTAATCGGTGCGCAGATGGGCGATTCTGGCGTTCTTTATGGGCCTGGCCAGCGCTGTTGCGGCTGTGCTCCCGACCGCCATAATGCCGCGCCGCTCCTGCATCGCAGCGCCCAGTTGCGCCATTTGCTGGTTGCTGAACAGGCGTTTCGCCATCGGTGCAATATGGCTTTCTTCGGTTTCCATATGGGCCGTATACATCGCAGTGAAATGCTGCACCTCCGCTGCAGACAGATGTGCCGCCGCACCACAAGCGATTTGCTGTAGTTGCTGATCGAGCGTCTGCCAGGCCACATTCATCTGCTGATGTTCTTTCATGATCTCGGGACAAAGGCTGCGCAAGAGAGCGGCGTCGTCGCCTTGCGCGACCGCCTGCAGCATCGGCAGCAAGTCCTGTTCTTCATCTTCGTGGTGCTTGGGTGCGGCCTTACTAAAATACTGCAGAACTGCCTTGGCGGCTTGTTGCGCATCAACATCTGCGCCATGTTCCGGCAGGTGGGCCAGCAATTTCTGCAGGGTGCCCAACTGCTTGCGGATGCGGTCGTGGCAATGCTTGAGCACGGCGATCGGTTGATCAAAGCCGGGTACCGCTTCGAATAATGAGTCAGTCACGAAATACCTCGCAGATGGATTAAGGCGCGCGTTTTCGCCGGCTGAATGAAAACGCTGCGCGCGGTGTCACTATGATTTTACGGCGATACCGCATGCCTTGCGCCAGATCAGCGGAATGCCGGCGCCGACCAGCGCGCCCATGCCCCAGAACACCGCGAACAGACCGAGGCTGGCGCCCGCTGCGCCGAACGCCAGCGGCAGCACGACCCCGGTCGCATTGCTGATGGTGGCACGGAATCCGACCGCTTCCCCGGCGTGACCAGGCGGCGCGGTTTGGTGCAGCAGTGCCAGTACATTCGGCTGACTGGAACCGAGTGCCAGTCCGAGTGCCGCGGCCACCAGCATCATCGACAGCGGCTGATGCATGAATGGCAGCAGACCATAGCAGATCACTGCCAGCCCCAACACGCCGACCAGGACTTGCCATTCGGAATAGCGGCGCGCGATCCACGGCATCGCCAGTCGCACCACGAAGGTCGCAATCGAAAAGCAGCCGAGGATCAGGCCGATGGTCGATGCCGAAAAACCGAGTTGCGAACCGTGGATCGGTGTCACGAAGGTGAACAGGTCCCAGGCCGAACCGAGCAGGATTGCCATCGCGTAGATGCGCCGCAAATCGGGGTCCCGCAACAACTCCCACAGACCGCCGCCGCTCTGCGTTTGATTGGCGGCGGCTTGCGGCATCCGGATCTGGTGCAGCGCGCTGACAGCGATCATCAGCAGCGCGCTCAATGCAAAACCACCGAACACCAGGTAAGAAACCGCATGCCCCGCATGGTCGATGACGAGGCCGGCGATTACCGGTCCGCAAAAACTGGAGATCGAATATCCCAGCGCCAGCCAGCTGAAATTGGTCGAGCGATTGTGCATCGTGCTCATCACGCCGACCGTGTGCTGCGATGCAATCTGAATCGTCACGAAGCCGGTGCCGACCAGCATCGATGACAGATACAGCCATGGCAGCCCCGACGTCAGGGTCGGCAGCACGCAGCCGACGCCCATCGCGAGGCATCCGCCCAACATCGGGCGGGTAATGCCGACGCGGTCGATCAGGCGACCCATCGGCACCGCGCATAACACCGGGAACAAACCGAACACGGCGACCAGGGTGCCGACCGCCAATTGCGACGCCTGCAGCGACAGCGCATACAGCGTGGTGGTGATGCGTGCGCCGTTCATCGCGATATGCGCGATCAGCGAAGAGAGGATGAGCTGCACGATCAGCGGTGGCCGCCATGCGCTCCAGCTTGCTGCAGACGCCTGTGCGGCCGAGCAAGTTGCCGGGTTCAGCCCGGGCCCGGGTGCTGCAGTGTTTGGCGTGGACGATCTTGGTACTTCGGCAACTGATCCAGCAGCATCTGATCCAGCAGCGGCTGATGCCGGGTTGCTGGATGTCAATGCTGATGTATCAGGAGCAATTAACACGGTGGCTTTCGAGGCTAATAATCCACAAAAATACGACTGTGGATCGATATCTGTATTTTAAAGTAAAAAGCCGGGGGTTGCCGTACGTTAAAATAGCGCCATGGATACTGTTTTAGATGAACTCTCCTTGACAACACCAGCCCACGTCGATTTCGATCGTCGTTTCGGCGGCATTGGCCGCTTGTATGGCAACGCCGCACTGTCGCGCTTTCGCAACGCGCATGTGTGCGTGATCGGCGTCGGTGGCGTCGGCTCGTGGGTGGTGGAAGCCTTGGCGCGCAGTGCGATCGGGCAACTGACCCTGATCGATCTCGACAATGTGGCCGAATCGAATATCAATCGGCAGATTCAGGCCTTGAGTTCAACCCTGGGGCAAGCCAAGATCAGCGCGTTGGCAGAGCGCATTGCGCAAATCAATCCGTTTTGCCGGGTCACCGAAATCGAGGATTTCATCGCGCCGGACAATCTCGATCAGATGATCGGTGCCCGGCATTTCGATTATGTGATCGACGCGATCGACAGCGTGAAACCCAAGACCGCACTGATTGCGTATTGCCACCAGCACGGTATACCGCTGGTGACGATCGGCGGCGCCGGCGGGCAGCTTGACCCCACCCGTATCGAAATTCGCGACCTCTCGAAAACCGAACAGGAACCGCTGCTGGCGAAGGTGCGCAAACAATTGCGCAATCTGCACGGCTTCCCGCGCGGCAGCAAGAACCGTTTCGGCATCGACGCGGTATTCTCGATGGAACCGTTGAAGTTCCCGGGCAGCGACCAAACCTGTTCGCTCGCAGGTGACGACGACGACGACGACGGCAATGGCAGCGGCGTCACCGGTCTCAATTGCGCCGGCTTCGGTTCGGCAATGGTGGTGACCGCCAGCTTTGGCATGGTGGCAGCGGCACAGGTGTTGCGCAAGCTGGCCGACCATGCCCATGAACGCCCGCCAGCCGCTGCGATTGAATTCGCATCCGCGGCCGCACCGCCATCTGCTACGGACGGCGAGGCGGTAGCGGCTGACATCATGGCGACTATTTAAGCCAGTGCGACGCCAGTATCCGGTACTGGCGACCCTGATCCAGCGAATCCGATTGCACCAGCGCAACTTGGTCGGCGTGCCAGAGCACGGGCACGGCGGTCAGTTGTTCCGGCGCCGGCGCATTGCGCGCCAGTGTCAGATGTGGACGAAACGCACTCTGGTTGTCATAGTCGATCCGATGCCGCACCAATGCCTGCGCCAAATCCTGCTGCAACGCGATGAGCGCCGGCGGCACCTGCTGCATGCCGGCCCAGGCGATTCGGTTGCGGCGGAAGTAACCGTATTGGTCCAGTTGCAAATCGAGCGCCGATCCGCCTAACTGCTGCAATACCTGACGCAACAGCGGCAGCGAGGCGGGCGCCTGCTCACCGAGAAACGCCAGCGTCAGATGAAAATTCTCCGGACGCATTTTGCGGCCGCGCACTGCAAGCTGGAGTTGCGTCAGCGCCGCGCGGGTGGCCGCATCGGGCCAAAGCGCATAAAACAGGCGCAGTTTTTGTGGCTGTTGGTCGGGCATGCGCTGACGGTCCTTATGTGGTGATGATGATGTAGTGATGATTATGCGGTGGTTGCCGGCTTAGTGTTGCTTTGGCGTTATTGCTCAGCTTGATTATTGTTATTATTGCAGGCTGGCACCCGACCGGCTGGCAAGTAGAAGCAACAAGCTGCACCCGGCGCGGGCCCGACAACCTTCATCATGGACTCCTATCATGCAAAATCGAGTTTCCCCCATCGTCGTCATCCTGGCCGCAATCGCGCTGGGCGGCTGCGTCGGCACGCCGGCTGGATCGCCATCCGGTGCCGCTGCCGCCGGCACTGCGGCAGTCAGCAACGCCGCGGTCAGACCACCGCAGACTCTGGTCAAGACCGACAGTCGGGTCGGCAGCGGTCAAGAGGCGGTGCGCGGTGCGCAAGCGGTAGTCAATTACACCGGCTGGCTGTACGACGCGCAGGCGGAAAATCATCACGGCAAGCAGTTCGACAGCTCGATCGGCCGCGAACCGTTCGCCTTTCCGCTCGGCGCAAGCCGCGTCATCAAGGGCTGGGATCAGGGCGTGGTCGGCATGAAAGTCGGCGGCAAACGCACCTTGATCATCCCCAGCGATCTGGCCTACGGCAGCAAGGGCGCAGGCGGTGTGATTCCACCGAATGCAACGCTGGTGTTTGACGTTGAATTGCTGGATCTGAAGTAACCGGCAAGCACACCCTGCAATGTTGCGATCGTCAGCCAATGGCATTGCGGGTTGTCGGTGCTGGCGCCAAGCCTCCAAGCTGCTAAACCCGCGGGTCCGCGCAGCCGCATCGCCGCGGTTCGATGCAGATCACCGGTGGTCGCGCCACGCGGCAACGCGCACCGCGCAAGACACGCCGCACGAACCAAAATGTTGACCGGAAGAACGGTCGTTTCAATACCAACATCCAAGGCGGTATGACCAGTATGACATTAATGTCATTAATTTACCGGCGGTTGATCATCGGATATCCGTGGAGTATATCGATCTATCGCATCTCGATGCTGCGCTTCCGATGAACCATCCGTCCCCTGTTTCGCCGCTGCAGGCACTGCGCAAGGACTGGTTTTTCTGGACGCTGCTGTTATTGCTGGTGGGACTGACTGCGGTCGCGCCGGCAAAAGTCAGCGGCTACCCGGCGCTGGTCGACTGGCCGACTATTGCCACGCTCGCCGGTTTGCTGGTGCTGACCAAGGGCGTCGAGCTGAGCGGATATCTGCATCACCTGGGTGAGCGGCTGTTGGTACTGATGCCGACCGAGCGCGCGCTGGCGCTGTTCCTGGTGCTGGCCACGGCGCTGCTGTCGATGCTGCTAACCAACGATGTCGCGCTGTTCGTGGTGGTGCCGCTGACAGTGAGCTTGCGCATCGCGGTCGCCGCACCGCTGCCGATCACGCGGCTGATCATCTTCGAGGCGTTGGCGGCGAATGCCGGTTCCGCGCTGACACCGATCGGCAATCCACAAAACCTGTTCCTGTGGCAGCAGTCGCAATTGCCGTTTCACTCTTTCGTGGTGGCGTTGCTGCCGCTGTTCCTGCTGCTGATGGTGCCGCTGCTGGTGCTGAGCGCCGCCGCATTTTCCAGTCGTGCGCTGCAGATCCACCAGTTGGTCGCGCTGCCGCCGGTACGCCGCCACCTGCTATGGCTGTCGCTGGCGCTGTATCTGCCGTTCCTGATCCTGACCGAACTGCATCATGCGCCGGCGGCGTTGCTGGTGCTGCTGGCGATCTTCCTGCTTGGTTTTCGCAAGGTATTGGCGCGCGTTGACTGGGGTCTGATCCTGGTGTTCGTGTTGATGTTCATCGATTTGCGACTGCTGGCGCAACTGGACCTGGTGCGCGATGTGATCGGCAATATCGGCCTCGCGCAGCCTCAACGGCTCTATCTGGCCGGGATCGCCGCCTCACAGTTAATCAGCAATGTTCCGGCCGCCATCCTGCTGGCCGAATACACCCGGGACTGGCGCCTGACCGCGTACGCGGTCAATGTCGGCGGTTTCGGCTTCATGCTCGGCTCGCTGGCCAATATCATCGCGCTGCGCATGACGCACCAGAGAAGCGCGTGGCTGGTGTTTCATCTGTATTCGTTGCCGTTTTTGCTGGTCACCGGCGGGCTGGTGTATCTGTGGTTGTTTGTGTGGTGAGTGGATCGCGGCAGGTAGATGACATCGCGAGTTGATGCGGCGGACTCGGTATACCCAATTACGGATACTCGTAAAAACGTCGTCCCAGCGAAAGGTGGAGCAGGGAATTCGGATAGCATGCTGTCCGCCTGTGCAACGGTCTGCGCTTGCAAGCGCAGATGCGCCCTGCAAGGGGGGCAGCGGCGTTGGTTGCGTCACACGGGCGTTATATCAGGACGTTACCTGTGTTCTGCAATAGGCGCGGGGAGTGTGCGACGTAAGTCACTGGGTCCCAGCGTTCGCTGGGACGACGTCAATATCTGCGACCATCTTTCGCTGGAGCGATCGTCTGCGCCTGTCGCCGTTTGCGCCTTGACTTGACGTCGCATTTCCGGTCCGCTTCGACAAATGAAAAACTTCGGCGCAAATGTAAAACCGCCGCCCCAGCTTGGCCGCAGGCCAGTTGATCCTGACCCTGCTGCAGGGCTGAGGCGGTGGTCGCAACCGCGTTGCCGTTCAAATCACTTCAGCAGCTTGCCATCCGCATCGCGATATTCGACCGGGCTCAGCTTCAGCGGCTCCAGCTGCGGTGCGATTTTGCTCTTGTCGCCGACACCGATCACGATCAGCTGCTCGGGCTGCAGATATTTCTTCGCGACCGCCTGCGCCTGGGCGCCGGTGACACTGGCGAAGCGCTTCGGCAGCCGACTGTAATAATCCTGCCCCAGATCGTAGACAAAGATATTCGCCAGGCTGGCGCCGATGCTGTGGTTGGTATCGAACTTGCCGGGCAGCGACAGGATCTGCGAGTTGCGCGCGTTGGCCAGTTCCTTGACCGACATTGGCCGGGCGATCATGCCGCGCACTTCCTTGAATATCTCGCCCAGGGCCGGGCCGGTGACATCGGTACGCACGCTGCTGGCGATCGCGAACGGGCCCGGCATCCGATGGTACTGAAAGCCCGATTGCACGCCGTAGGTGTAACCCTTTTCCTCGCGCAGGTTATTCGACAGGCGACTGGTGAACAGGCCGCCCAGTGCCGCATTCATCACCTGCAGCGCCGCATAGTCAGGCGTCTTGCGATCCGGGCCGATGCCGGTCACGCGCAACGCCGTTTGCGGCGCGCCGGGTTTGTCGACCAGGATCAGCCGGGCCGTGCTGGACTGCGGTTGGCCGATCGCGGAGCGGCCGACTGCGGCGCTGTGCCAGCCGCCGAAGCGCGATTCCGCCAGCGCTTTCAGTTCGGCGCGCGTGATATCGCCGGACACCACCAACGCCGCATTGTTCGGCACATAGTGCTGCTTCCAGAACGCCTGCAGATCGTCGCGCTGCATCGATTTGATCGCCTCTTCGGTGCCCAGTTCGACATAGCCGTAGGGGTGCTGCTCGCCGTATAGCGCCGCCTGGGCGACGCGGTTGGCGACGGCCGGAGCGCTGTCGCGCTGCTGGCTCAATGCACCCAACCGGCTGCTGCGCTCACGCTCGACTTCTGCCGTCGGGAACGATGGGCGCAGCACGATATCGGCCAGCAGATCGAGCGCCTGGCTGAAATTGTGCTTGAGTGACGCGACCTGTGCACTCGATGCATCGGCCGACGAAGCGGCGCCGAGAGAGGCACCCAGTTGCGCGATCTGATCGGCGATCTGCGGCGCGGTGCGGCTGCTGGTGCCTTCGGTCAACATGCCGGCGGTGAAGCTGGCGAGGCCGGATTTGTCGAGCGGATTGGCTTCGGAGCCGGTCTTGATGACCAGTTCGGCCGATACCAGCGGCAGGCCGGGATTGCGGTGATGGATCACAGTCAGGCCGTTGCTGAGCGTGAATACATCGCCCTGCGGCAGCGTGAACGCCTTCTGCGGGCCGGCTTTCGGCACCTGTTTGCGCCAGGCCTGGTCGGCGTTGAGCGAGGTGACGCCGCTGTCCTTGCCGGCGGCTTGTTTCGGCATCGCTGGAATCGGCACTTCCGGTCCCAGGTCCTGCTTGCCTGGCACGCCGGTCACCACCGCACGCGCATGGTTTTGCAATTGCGCCGCCATCACGCGCTGCACGTCGGCCGCCGTGACCTTGCGATAGCTGTCGATCTCCTTGCCGAGATAGCCGGGGTCGCCGAGATACTGATTGTATTGATTGAGCTGGTTGGCGATGCCCTGGCCGCCCACTTTTTCGACCTGGCTCAGGAGCGCGGTTTCGATCGTGTTGCGGGCGCGTTCTACTTCCGGTTCGGTCGGGCCATCCTTGCGCAGGCGGTCCATCTCGGCATCGATCGCCGCTTCAAGTTCCTGTGCGCTATGGCCGGGACGCGCGGTGACATCGACCACGAACAGCGAGCTGAGCGCTTCCGAATTCTGGGTCGCCGCCACCTCCTGTGCGATTTGCTTGTCGTACACCAGCGACTTGTACAGCCGACTCGATTTGCCGCCGCCCAGAATTTGCGCGGCCACGCCCAGTGCGGCATCGCCCGGCTGATAGGCCGGCGTGGTCAGCCAGCCCATGAACACGCGCGGCAGTTCGACCCGGTCCTGCACCACGACGCGGCGTTCGCTGGTGATCGGCGGCGTCACCACGTGCGGTTTCGGGACGTCGGGGCCGCGCTTGAAGCTGCCGAAATATTTGGCGACCAGCGCCTTGGTCTTGGCCTTGTCGATGTCGCCGGCAATCACCAGGCTGGCATTGTTGGGCCGGTAGTATCGGGTGAAGAAGTCCTTGATGTCCTTCAGCTTGGCCGACTGGATGTCGGCGTGCGAGCCCATCACGTCGGCGTAGTACGGGTGGTTTTTGGGGAACAGCTGATGGAACAGTTCTTCCTCGACGATGCCGTAGGGCCGGTTCTCGATGCTCTGGCGGCGCTCGTTGCGCACCACGTCCTGCTGGTTCGACAGCGCGGTCTGGTCCAGCACGTCGAGCAGGTAACCCATGCGGTCGGAATGCGTCCACAGCGCCAGCTCCAGCTGGTTCGACGGCACGGTGTCGAAATAGTTGGTGCGGTCGAAATCGGTGCTGCCGTTGGAGTCGGTGGCACCGGCGCCTTCGAGCAACTTGTCGGCCAGCCCGCGCGGAACATGCTTGGAGGCGGCGAACATCATGTGCTCGAACAGATGGGCGAAGCCGGTCAGGCCCGGCGCCTCGTTGGCGGGGCCGACGTGATACCAGACGTTGACCGCGGTGATCGGCAGCTTGTGGTCCTCGACCAGGATCACGTCGAGGCCGTTCGGCAGCGTGTATTTTTCGTAAGGGATCGACGGCAGGGCGCCATTGCTGGCGGCAACTGTGGCTGATGCGGCGGCGCTGGCCGGTGGTGCCGGATCGCGGGCCAGCGCGGGATTGACCGTGCCGTACAGTCCGATGACGATGGCCGGTATCGCCAGCAGTTTCAACGATTTCATCTAGGTCTCCGTGGTTGGTTTTATGATGAATAGGACTTACGCAAAATGGGAAAAAGTAGGGTGCGCCATGCGCACCAATGGTGCGTCGGCACGGGTAATGGTGCGCATGGCGCACCCTACTTCTCTGCTAACGGCTGAACAGCCATTGCAGGCTGACCGTCAATAACGCGCTCAGCAGCGCGATGGCGCAGGCGCCGACGATCAGGCGTTGGTCGCTGCCGCGCCACGTCGCCGGTTGCGCCGGGCTGGGTGCCGTGAGCGCTGCCGCGGCGGGCGTAGCGCCTGGGTTGCTGGCGCTGGCCGGATGCAACTGCCGATACCGATCGCTGGCTTCCAGCAACTGCTGCACCTGTGCGCCGAGCTGTGCGGTGGCGGCGTCGATCAGCGCGACATGGCGTTCGACCGTCTCCGCCAGCACCGTCTCATTGAGCGCGACCAGCGCGAAAATCGGGTCGTTGCTGTCGACCTTGACGCCGGTTTTTTCAAATACCAGATTGCGCAGCTTTTGCTGATCCATGGCGTCCTCCGCTTACCAGTCGACGCGATCGAGTTGTTCGAATATCTCGCGGTACACCACCTTGATGCGCTGCTTTTCCATGATGTTGAATTTGTCGCTCTGCATGACTTCGTCGACCGTCATGCGCGCCGTGTTCATCTTCTTCAGGTCGGCGCCGAAGGTGTCGGCATTGCGCTGCGCCAGCGTGACGCGGCCGCGGATCTTGTCGAGATGGTCGTGATAGGTCTGCGATTCGGAAAACAGTTTGCCGGAGGCCGACTGCAGCAGGCCGAAATGCTGGTTCTCCCATAACACCATCGGCGCCTTGGCCGATTTGGCGGTCGACACAAAGCCGGATGCGGTGTCATGCAGCGTGTCGCCGCCGCCGACGATCGAATGGATATACACGCGGCGCTCGGAATCCTGCAGCAGCGAGAACGCGTCGTTCTCGATCAGATACGCCAGCAGCGGCGAAAAGGTATTGGCGCCGTTGTCGATCACGCAGTTGCCGTCGGTCTCGAGGATGTCGATCATCAGTGCATCGAAGCGTTTCGGATCGATGGTGCGCGCATCGGTCATCACCTGTACATGCTTGACGCCCAGCGCCTTGTAACGCGAGAACGTCGCATTCTCCTGATCGGTGTCGTAGCAGCGCAAGGTCGCGCCGTCCTTTGGCCGGATCCATTGCGCCAGGATGGTCGACACCAGGGTCTTGCCGATCCCGCCCTTGCCCTGCAGGATAAAATGCACGGTGTTTTTCATGCTTGCTCCAGATGCGTAAGACCAAAACGGATTTCGGGCCGATGTTGCCGTGCCAAAATGCCTCGCCATTGTACGCGAATGTGCAACTGAAATTAACAGGGAGTATTGCCAGAAAATGGCAGGAAAGCGCTTGATTTCCGGCGGTCTTCAAATATACTGGTGGCAGTATACTTTTCGCGGCAACCAGCCCGTACGGCGCATTTGAACCGCCGAGTGCGACAGCAGCGGCGCCGGATCGGCGCGCCGCATCAGTTTTTCAAGCCGACGTAGATGAAGCCGCTGCTGCGCTCGCTGTTCAGCGCGACGTTGTACAGTCGTCTGGCAGCGGCGTCGTAGTAGGCGATGCCCGTCAGGGTGTTGCTGCCATTGCTGCAGGCGCCGCCCTTGAAGGTGATGCTGAGATCGTACAGATTGCCTCGGGCGTGCGGCGAGGCGGTGCCGGCGAACTGGCAGCCGCTGGTGCCGATGCCGTTCAGGTTGCCGCTGGCGTCGATCCTGACAATCGCGGCATCGGTTGCGCCGGCGGTACTGGCGATCCCGGTATAGCTGCCGGCCAGCGTCGCCACGCTCGGCGCCTGCTCGTACGCGATGTTGTAGTTACTGGCGAAGCTGACGGTCTGGTTCAAATTCGGATAAAAGATGGTGCCGTTGAAGCTCGTTTTGGCGACATAGCTGGCCGAGACCGTCGCGGCGCCGATGCCTTGTCCTTCCAGATTGACATCCTTCGCGTCCGCGGACGAAAAACTGCCGTTGATGCTGGTGCCAGAACCCTGGATCAGGCCGGCGATCCCGGTGCCCGGATTCGGGCCCGAGCCCGAATACAGGATCCAGAACACGCCGTTATCCAGCACGAAGGTGGTGATAGTGCGCGCGCTGCTGGTGCTGCCTTGCCATAGTCCTTCGCTCGGTCCGGCCGGCGGCGGCGAAGTATTGAAGCTCACTGAGCCGCCGCCACCGCAGGCGCCTAGTCCGGCCGTCATCAACAACACTGCGATCAGGCTTTTATTGACAGTCATGACGGCACCTCAGGCTGGTTGGCTGACACTGGACAGCGCGATGCGCGGCGCTGATGGTTATTTTTGAAAATTATTTTTTGCGTAGCGGATAGGCGCAGACGAATTTCAGAATATCGGCGCCGAAGGAATTGGGCGCCGGTGGCAGGTAATTGGGTTTGCTGATCGGCGGATTGTAATGGTTGGTCGCGCCTGCGCCATCGCGTTCGGCGTACAGTACTTCTTGCACGATGGCCATGGTCTTGGTCTTGCAATTGTATTGGCTGAGATCCTTGTACGACTTGAACGAGAACTTTTCGGCGCCGCCGGTCTCGACCGGATCCTTGTAATTGCCCATCACCAAAACCTGCCGGATATCGCCTTTTTGTGCGATGGTTGCGGCGTCGATGTGGACATCGCCGCGTTCGGTTTCACCGACCTTGCGCCAGTCGGCAGCAAAGCTGGCGCTGCATACCAAAGTTAATAATAATGCGATTTTTTTCATATTGTGATGAGTGTATTTGCTGTGTAATTGCTGTGTAATTGCAGGGGAGACATCGTTCGACCGCCAAGTGCCGGACAAATTCCGCACGGCCGGTTCGTCACGCTTGAGGCCCGGCCGATGCCGTGGCCGCTATGTTGATAATATGAAATATATCGACGTATTATGGACCGGCTGGCTCCGGTCAGGCCGCTGCCTGCGCATTCAGGAGGGTAATGGTGTCCGGTAGGTGGCGAAATGCAGGTATAAATAAGCTCGCATAGCGAAATCAGATCATACACAATAGCAACTCGAGTTGCGTGCCGTGGCCGCACCTCGCCGTTATCATAACAATCAGCGATTTTTTTTGCTTATGGGAAACATTGGGGGCGGTATGGACCGGAATGAATTATTGGCGATGACCAGGGCAGAATTCCTGCGCGGTTTCCTGGCCGTGGTCGATATTATGCTACCGCGCAGTGCGCTGCAGCTCTTCGCCAAGGCGGATGCCAGCTTTTCCTCGGCAGCGCAACGGCAGTTTCTGGACGCGCGCGGGATCGTCCTCAATCGCGGTGCCGAACTGACGCGAGAGATGGCGCAGGCGCTGGAACATTTGCTCAACCGCAGCTTTCAAACTGCCTTCAGCACATTTCGCCCGTCATTCTCGGCGGCGTACCGCGGCAACTCGCTGGCGCTGCTCGATTCTGCCGCCTTCGAGGACGAACTGCGAATCGATGGCATCACCAAACGATTCCGCAACGAGGCAGAGGAGCCATTGCGTGATCTGAATATCCGCATTGCGCTACTGTTCGAGCAGGACAATATCAAGGAACGGGAAAATCCGTTTCGGCCGTATCTGCTGTCGCGCTGCATCGCGACCGCGGTCGAAAGCCTGCACCTGACACCGGGAATGACAGCAATCCTGATTGCGCAACTGGGTTCAGAGCTGGAAAGCGGCGTTGCCGAGCTGTACGAACGATTGAACGAGCATCTGGCGCGCCACGGCATCGCCGCGAATTTGCAACTGAAGATAAAGAAGTCACCCGAGCAGCCGGTCAGTCCGACCGCCGGCGGCGCGGGTCCAGCACAGCTGGCCGCGCTGGGCGGTGGTGCCCACGGCACCGGCGACCGCGCACTAGGCCACGCGGACGGGGCGAGCATGGCGGCAGACCCGCCGGCACGGATGGTCGATCAACTGCTGCATCTGGTGCGCGGTGTGAAGCCGGCCAATTCGGCACCCGAAGCCGGTCAGCCGCGCGACCAGATCGAAGTGCGCCCGGTGGCATCGAATGCTGGCAAAGGCGGATGGTTGGCCGGCGCCCAATTGGTTGGCGCCACGCTGCGCAAATTTTTCGACGAAGGCGCTGCATCGATGCCGGTGGGCATGCCCGATCACCCGGGCCGGCCGTACACGCCGTATGCACCATACGTACCGTATGCATCGGCGGCGGCGCACGATCCGGCAGCAGCGTTTGCGCGCGTCGGCACGAGCGCCGGCAGCAGCGCCGGCCCAGCCGCCTGCGGGCCGGCCAGTCCGATCCAGAATTTTCTGCGCGCCGGCACGCCGCCCGACGCGGTGCTGCTGAATGACGATGGCGAGCCGCGCAACCTGATCGCGGAACAACGCGCGACCCTGAACGACATGGCGCGCAACGTCAACGAGCAGATGACGATCGACGTGGTCGCGATGCTGTTCGAGTTTATTCTGCGCGACCAGCAGGTGCCGGCCGAAGTGCGGGCGCAACTGGGGCGTCTGCAGTTTCTGGTGCTGAAGATCGCGCTGCAGCAGCCGACGCTGCTGACGCAGAAGGGTCACCCGGCGCGCATGATGATCAACCGGATCGGTTCCATTTCGATCGGATTGAAGCAGGTTGATCCGAGCGGCGTGCGCGTCACTGCCGAGATTTGCCGTATCGTCGACGCGCTGCTGGCCGACGAATCCGAAAGTCCGCAGCTGTTCTCCAAACTGCTGGACGAATTCGACGCCTTCATTGCCCAGGAGTTGAGCGCCAGCGACCACCAGGTCGAGCGTGCGGTGCAGGCGATGGAAACGACCGAGAGCCGCACCCTGCGTTTCGCCCGTACCTCGGCCCGGATGGCAGAGTCACTGGCTGGTCTGACCATCGATCCTTACCTGCACGATTTTCTGACGTCGACCTGGGTTCACGCGATCGAGCGCGCAGGGCGCACCGATGATGCGCGCGCGCAGCGCTATCAACTGCTGATCCCCGATCTGCTGTGGAGCATCGTGCCGAAAAACACCGAGCAGGACCGGGCACAACTGCTGGCGCTGCTACCGATTACCCTGTCCGACCTGCGCGAGGGGATGACCTTGGCCGGCCTCGAATTGCCGCAACGGCAGGACTTCATAGACTGGCTGGTGGATGTGCATACCCATGCCCTGCGCGCGACGACCGCGTCGGCACCGTCGCTGTCAGCGATCCATGAGCATTTCAGTCGCTTCATCGACGATCCGGAACGCGATGTGCCGGCAGCGGTGACGCCAACAAAAATGGCGGCCGACCGTGAATTTCTGGATGAAGCAATCAGGGAGCTGGAACTGGACTTGCTGCTGGTCGACCAGATGTTTGACGCCGGTCACGAGCAGCACGACAGCGCGGAGCAGGGCGCCGGCAGTGCCGGCAGCCCTGGCATAGCGGGTCTCGATACCGATATCGACGCAGCGGACTTGGATGCCGAAGAGAGCGTGCTGGCAGGTTTGCGTAGCGGCGTCGCGATCGAATTCAACCTCGACGGCCACTGGAGCCGCGGCCGTTTGAACTGGATCAGCCGCAACGCCTCGAACCTGGTCCTGAGCGTCGACGAGCATGGCGCGCCGTCGATCATCAGCGTGCGCACGTTCCGCCGCCTGCTCAAGAATGATCGTGCCCGCTTTATCGAAGCCGCACCGTTGTTTGAGCGGGCCGTGCAATCACTGCTGCAAACCGCCGATCAGATGGACGGCGAGCACGCGTAATCTGGCCTACTAAGCTGGCCTACTTTAAGCGCTGGATCGATCCGCAGATCGATCGGCGGATCGGTGCAAACCGCCAAAGCGCTGATAGAAGAACGGCGCCGCCTCCGCCGCATGCTGGTCCTCGCGCTGCAGCGTGGCGACCAGATATTGCTCGGCCGCGGCATGGGTCCGTTGATACAAGTCACGACACAGTTCATAGGCGCTGGTGCCCGGCCACGCGGCGGGCAGCAGCGCCAAAGGCAGCTGCGGGTCATGCAATTGGACGCGGCGAAACGCATGAATCAGCAGCGTGCGCAGCATGAAGGCCAGCGCGGGCTCCAACTGCGCCGAGGCCGCCGCTGTTTGCTGCGCGTCGAGCAGATCGAGCAGGTCACGTAGCGGCGCAAATTGCGCGATGAAGCGCTGATAGCCCTGCACCACGCCATCGAGTTCCCAACCGTGTTCGACCAGCTCGCGCAACGGGCGTGCGCTGACATTGGCCAGTTCGCTGGCGCTGCAGACGAATAGTTTGCCCTGCACGTTCAGGCGTTGCAGGATGTCCTCCAGCGCTTCCGGATCGCCTGACGGATGGCCGAACACGCCAGGCGCGATCAAGCAAAACCCTTCCCACACCAGTTCCTTGCGCAGCGCGCCGCGTTCGGCTGCGTTCAGATTGCCGCCGGCGGCAAATGCCAGCGTCCAGTTGCCATCCCAGCTCCGGTGTAGCGGTGCGTAAATGCGGCGAAAGGCGCGCTCGAAACGGCGCAATGCCGGCGCCGTGATGGTGTACGAGCTGCGCCGGCCTTCGCGGCTGGCCTGCAGCCAGTCTTCCTCGGCCAGCCGGAACACGCTGGTGCGTACCAGTCGGTCACTGATGCCGAACGGCGCCAGCAATTCGATCAAACTGCCGAGCCAAACCGCGCCGCCATGCGGTGCAATCGCGTCGCCAAACACGGTGGTGACGAGCGATTTTGCGCGTAACGGATCGCTGCTCATCAGCTGTTGCAGCCAGTTCTGGAGAGGGGGATTAGTCATTGCAAAAAGTGCATGGTGATTGGCGGTAGGCGTATATTGGATCTTGAAGACCGGCGTTGGCGTCAGTACTTGTTTTTCAATTTTATTGGAGTATAGCGTAACTCACTATCATTTATTGGCGGAAATAAGCTATATGGTCTAGGAGTATATTTTCCAGATGGCAGATTTTCGACACGGACGTCGCCGTACAGTTGTTGCCGATATTTATTTTAGATACTGAAATATAAAATGATACTAAAAAACTGGTTGAATTAATTTAAGCGTATCATATAATATGAAGACTGCGCCGGCGCGGATCGTGCGGCAACCCCAACGGACGGCATCAGGCAGTGAAGTTGGCAACTAGGTTGGCAACTAAATTGGCAACTAAGTGAGCAAATAAGTCAGCAACCCGGAGGTACAGATCATGTATGCACAATTGGTAGAAACCGGACTGAGCCGGGTTCGTTCGCAGGACGACATGAGCGAGGATGAGCGCGCGTTTCAGGCGCGGATCGATGACGGCATCAAGATCGAGGCCAAGGACTGGATGCCGGATGCCTACCGCAAGACCCTGATTCGCCAGATTTCGCAGCATGCGCATTCCGAGATCGTCGGCCAGTTGCCGGAAGGCAACTGGGTCACGCGTGCCCCGACCTTGAAGCGCAAGTCGATCCTGCTGGCCAAGATCCAGGATGAGGCCGGCCACGGTCTGTACTTATATAGCGCAGCCGAAACGCTCGGCACCTCGCGCGACCAGCTGCTCGATGCGCTGCATGCGGGCAAGGCCAAATATTCCAGCATCTTCAACTACCCGACCCTGAGCTGGGCCGACATGGGTGCGATCGGCTGGCTGGTCGACGGCTCGGCCATCATCAACCAGATCCCGCTGTGCCGCTGTTCGTACGGGCCATATGCGCGCGCCATGATCCGCGTCTGCAAGGAAGAATCGTTCCATGCGCGCCAGGGCTACGACATCATGATGGTGCTGTGCAAGGGCACGCCGCAGCAAAAGGCGATGGCGCAGGACGCGCTCAATCGCTGGTGGTGGCCGTCGCTGATGATGTTCGGTCCGAGCGACGCCGAATCGGTCAACAGCGCGCAGTCGTCGGCATGGCGCATCAAGCTGTTCTCCAATGACGAGCTGCGCCAGAAGATGGTCGACCAGACCGTACCGCAAGCGGAATATCTCGGCCTGACCGTGCCCGACCCGGATCTGAAATTCAATGAAGAAACCGGTCATTACGAGTTCGGCGCGATCGACTGGAGCGAATTTCACAACGTGCTCAAGGGCAACGGGCCCTGCAACCGCGAGCGGCTGCAGGCCCGCGTCGACGCGTGGGAAGACGGCGCTTGGTTCCGTGAGGCGCTGGTGGCGCATGCGGACAAACAAGCGGACCGCGCCAAGGCTGCCTGAGCGATGTGGTGGATGGCGTGACCGCTGACGTGACAGCTGACGTGACAGCGGACATGACAGCTGACGTGACAGAACAAAATTAGGAGAATCTGATGAGCAAAGAATGGCCATTGTGGGAAATTTTCATCCGCAGCCAGCACGGCCTGGCGCACAAGCATGTCGGCAGCCTGCATGCACCGGATGCCGAGATGGCGGTCAATAACGCGCGCGACGTCTACACCCGCCGCAACGAAGGCGTCAGCATCTGGGTCGTCAAGGCCAGCGACATCGTCGCAAGCAGCCCGGGCGACAAGACTGCGCTGTTCGAGCCGGCCAACAGCAAGGTGTACCGTCATCCGACCTTCTTCCCGATGCCGGAAGAAGTCAAGAATTTGTAGGGCGGGAGAATACCG
Source organism: Pseudundibacterium arcticum (assembly GCF_042646465.1). Classification (NCBI taxonomy): domain Bacteria; kingdom Pseudomonadati; phylum Pseudomonadota; class Betaproteobacteria; order Burkholderiales; family Oxalobacteraceae; genus Pseudundibacterium; species Pseudundibacterium arcticum. Next base: position 302,833 of record NZ_JBHRTP010000008.1, on the reverse strand, counting down.
TGGCGAATGACAAATTCACGAAAGACAAATTCGCGAGTGACAAGTTTGATTACCTGCTGCGCCTGGGCGACACCGCGCTGGTGCTGAGCCAGCAACTGTCGAAATGGTGCGGCAAGGGGCCGGCGCTGGAAGAAGATATGGCGCTGACCAATGTCGCGCTCGATCTGATCGGGCAGGCGCGGATGTGGCTCAGCTATGCGGCCGAGATCGAAGGCGCCGGACGCGACGAGGACCAGCTCGCATTCCTGCGCGATGCGCACCAGTTCCGCAATTTTCTGCTGGTCGAACAGCCGAACGGCAGTTACGCCGACACGCTGATGCGCCAGTTCCTGTTCGATAGCTGGCATTACTTCCAACTGCAGGCTTTGCTGCAATCGTCGGACCAACGGATTGCCGAAATCGCCGAAAAATCGCTGAAGGAAGTGACCTACCACCTGCGCCGCAGCGGCGACCTGGTAGTACGTCTGGGCGACGGCACCGAGCTCAGTCGCAGCAAGGTCCAGGCCGCAGCCAATGCGCTATGGCCGTACACCGGCGAAATGTTCAACGCCGATGCGCTGGACGACGCCATCACCGCGACCGGCATCGCACCCGATCCGGGCACTCTGCGCGCCGCGTGGCTGGCGCATCTGGCCGAGATTTTCGCCGAAGCGACCTTGACCATGCCGGCCCCCGATGCGTGGATGCAAAAGGGCGGCAAGCAGGGCGTGCACACCGAACACCTGGGCTATTTGCTGGCCGAGATGCAATTCCTGCAGCGCGCCTATCCAGGAGCACAGTGGTAATGGACACGCAAGCGTCGACCAGGATGATCGAGCGGCCCGACAGCGCGCAGGTCTGGTCATGGCTGGCCGCGGTACCGGACCCGGAGATCCCGGTGATCTCGATCGTCGACCTGGGGATCGTGCGCGATGTCGTGTGGCACGCCGACGAATGCGTGGTCACCATCACCCCGACGTATTCCGGTTGCCCGGCAATGACCGTGATCGCCGACGCGATTTCACAGGCGCTGCACGAGCGCGGCATCGAACGGGTGCGCTTGCAGACGCAATTGTCGCCGGCCTGGACTACCGACTGGATGAGCGAGGACGGCAAACGCAAGTTGCACGCGTACGGTATCGCGCCGCCGGCCGAACAGGTGATCGACATCAGCGGCCTGCGTTCCGACGCAGCAGCCGCCTCAGCCATCAGCCGCAAGCGGCCGCTATTGGTGGTGGTCTGTCCGCACTGCGGCTCGAGTCACACCCGCGTCACCAGCCAGTTCGGGTCAACTCCATGCAAGGCGCTGTACCGTTGCGATGATTGCCTGGAACCGTTTGACTATTTCAAGTGTCATTGATACCAACTCATGAACTTCAAGCGCCATTGATTGCCGCGAACTTTAAACATTCCGTGTCATCCCAGCGCACGCTGGGATCCAGCGGCGTCGATCGCACCAGGAAGCAATGGCAATAGCGTGCGGCGAAAGACACTGGGTCCCAGCGTGCGCTGGGACGACAGCCAAATTTTGGAAGTCGGAAGTTTGCGTCAACCCGTATAAGCCCGAAATAAATACCGTTCCGCAGCACAGCAATAAGACAAGAGCAAAGACGAAACTTGGCAACACCCCAAGCTAGCAATGGAGAGCAATAAATGAGCAAGTTTTATCCGCTATCGGTCGCCAACGTGATCAACGAAACCCGTGACACCATTGCGGTCACGTTCGCAGTGCCGTCGGAGTTGAAAGATAAATTCCAGTATGTCCAGGGACAGCATCTGACGCTGCGCACCACGATTAATGGCGACGATGTGCGGCGCTCATATTCGATCTGTTCGGCGGTACAGGACCAACAACTACGCGTGGCAATCAAGCGCTGCCCCGGCGGAGAGTTCTCGACCTGGGCCAACGATACCTTGAAGCCGGGTATCACGCTCGACGTGATGCCGCCGATGGGGCACTTCAATACGCCGCTCAGCGCAGAAAACAAGAAGCACTATCTGGGCTTCGCCGCCGGCAGCGGCATCACGCCGATGCTGTCGATCATCAAGACCACGCTGATCGCGGAGCCGCATAGCCAGTTCACGCTGTTCTACGGCAACCGCGCGTCGTCCACCGTGATCTTCAAGGAAGAGCTGACCGACCTCAAGGATATCTATCTCGAACGGCTGAACCTGGTGTATGTGATGAGCCGCGAGCAGCAGGACATCGAACTGTTCAACGGCCGCATCACGAAAGAAAAATGCGAGCAGTTCTTCCGGCACTGGATCAAGCTCGACGATATCGACACCGTCTTCATCTGCGGCCCGGAGCAAATGATGCACGACGTGTCCGACGTATTGCAGGAACACGGCATGGCGAAATCGAACATCAAGATCGAACTGTTCGCCGCCAGCATTCCGAAGCATCAACACGTAGCGCATGCGAAGCTCCAGCAACAGCCACAGGAATGCCAGGTCACCGTCATCATCGACGGCAATCACACCAGCTTCACGATGGAAAAGGACAAGGAATCGATCCTCGACGCCGGACTGCGCCAGGGCATCGATATGCGTTATTCATGCAAGGGTGGCGTGTGTTCGACCTGCCGCTGCAAGGTGCTGGACGGCAAGGTCGAGATGGACGTCAACTACGCACTGGAAGATTATGAAGTCGCGCGCGGCTTTGTGCTGAGCTGCCAGAGCTTTCCGCTGACCGACAAGGTGGTGGTCGATTTCGATCAGGATCATTGATTTTTTAGACGCCACGGACACATCAATTTGCCCGCGGCCGTCGTCCCAGCGAACGCTGGGACCCAGTGTCGTTCGTTGCATTCCGTGTCGAAATTTCGGTATGCAGCGGACGCCACTGGATTCCAGCGTTCGCTGGAATGACAGTAATTGTTGACCGTTTTAACCAGAAATGGGTAGCGCAAATTTTAAGTAAGAGTTGAACAAGTGTTGTCCGATGCAAAGTGATGTCGTCCCAGCGAACGCTGGACCCAGTGTCTTTCGTTGCATTCCATGTCGAAATTTCGGTATGCAGCGGACGCCACTGGATTCCAGCGTGGCCGCAGGCCGGTTCATCCTGAGCCTGCCGAAGGACTGGAATGACAGTAATTGTTGACCGTTTCAACCAGAAATGTGTAGCGCAAATTTTAAATAAGTTGAACAAGTGTTGTCCGATGCAAAGTGATGTCGTCCCAGCGAACGCTGGGACCCAGTGTCGTTCGCTGCAATCCGTATTGGCATTTCAGCTCGCGACATAGGTCACCGGATTTTGGTGTTATTCGGAACCACATCATTAACCCGGACCACCGGACCACCGAACCACCATTACCGATAACCACATTCAAAAATAGCCTGGAGAAAACCACATGTCACACGCCTTTTTCGACCGTCATCAAGAGCTTCTGAACCAAGCCGTAGCAGCCATCGCGACCCGCGGTTACTGGAGTCCGTATGCAGAAATGCCGAGCCCACGTGTCTACGGCGAAACCGCCAACAACGACGGCAAGGCCGCGTTTGACGCGCGTCTGAACAAACCGTTCGCACTGAATCAAGCTGGCACTATCGGCCAGGCCGGCAAGGAAGTATCACCTTACGGTTTCGATCTGGGCATCACTTATCCGAAACCGGATCTGGATCAATTGTTTGGCGCAATCCAGAACGCATCGACCGGCTGGCGCAAGGCCGGCCCGGAGGCTTGGGTTGGCGTTTCGTTGGAGATTCTGGATCGCCTGAACAAGCGCAGCTTCGAGATTGCCTACTCGGTGATGCACACCACCGGCCAGGCTTTCATGATGGCGTTCCAGGCCGGCGGCCCGCACGCGCAGGATCGCGCGCTGGAGGCGGTTGCCTATGCCTGGGCAGAGATGCGCCGGATTCCAAAGACCGCGCTATGGGAAAAGCCGCAGGGCAAGAACGAGCCGTTGCGGATGGAAAAGCATTACACCGTGGTGCCACGCGGCGTCGGCCTGGTCATCGGCTGCTGCACCTTCCCGACCTGGAACGGCTATCCGGGCCTGTTCGCCAGTCTCGCGACCGGCAATGCGGTGGTCGTCAAGCCGCATCCGGGCGCGATTCTTCCGCTCGCGATCACCGTCGAAATCGCGCGGGAAGTGCTGACCGAAGCCGGCTTCGATCCGAATGTCGTGACCCTGGTTGCGAACGATCCAAGCGAACGCATGGCCTCGACATTGGCGCTGCGTCCCGAAGTGCGCCTGATCGACTTCACCGGCAGCAGCAGCAATGGCACCTGGCTCGAGCGCAATGCGCATCAGGCCATCGTGTTTACCGAGAAGGCCGGCGTCAACCAGATCATCGTCGACTCGACCGACGACTTCAAGGGCATGGTGCGCAACATCGCGTTTTCGCTGACCCTGTATTCGGGCCAGATGTGCACCGCACCGCAAAATATTTATATTCCGAAAGACGGCATCGATACACCGGACGGCCATCTGAGTTTTGATCAGGTCGCCAGCGCGATCGGCGACAGCATTGCCAAGCTGACCAGCGATCCGGCCAAGGCGGTCGAAGTGCTGGGAGCGATCCAGAATACCGGCGTGCTCGATCGCATCGACGCCGCCCGTGCCATCGGCGAAGTGGTGCAGGACAGCCAGACGTTGGTGCATCCGCAGTTCCCGCAGGCGCGCATCCGCACCCCGCTGCTGCTGAAAGTTGGCAGTGTCGACGAGGAAAAGATCATGCAGGAATTCTTCGGTCCAATCTCGTTTGCCATCGCGACCGACAGCACTGCGCACAGCATCGCGCTGGCACAGAAGGGCGCGACCGAACACGGTGCATTGACGCTGTCGGTGTACTCCAACAAACCGGCGGTGCTGGACCAGGTCGCCGATGCGTCGGAACAGGCCGGCGTCGCACTGTCGATCAACCTGACCGGCGGCGTGTTCGTCAACCAGTCGGCCGCGTTCAGCGATTTCCATGCGACCGGCGCCAATCCGGCTGCCAATGCGTCGCTGTCCGATTCGGCCTTCGTTGCCAATCGCTTCCGCGTGGTGCAACGCCGCGCCCACGTGTAAACCGGAATCACGGAGCCACCATGAGCTACCCAATGAACTACGACAGCATTCTGTTCGAGATCCAGGACGGTATCGCGCGATTGACCTTGAACCGGCCCGACCGACTCAACAGCTTTACCGCGGCGATGCACGGAGAAGTGCGCGCCGCATTGGAACAGCTGAAGGCCGACAGTTCGGTACGGGTGCTGGTGCTGACCGGCGCCGGACGCGGCTTCTGCGCCGGCCAGGACCTCGGGGACCGCGCGGTCGCACCGGGTGCGCCCGGGGTTGATCTCGGTGAATCGGTCGAGAAATATTACGCCCCGCTGGTGCTGGCATTGCGCAATCTGCCGATGCCGGTGATCTGCGCGGTCAATGGCGTCGCCGCCGGCGCCGGTGCCAATCTGGCACTGGCTTGCGACATCGTGATCGCGGCCCGTTCGGCCAGTTTCATCGAGGCGTTCTGCAAGCTTGGTCTGATTCCGGACACCGGCGGCACCTACTTCCTGCCGCGCCTGGTCGGCACCGCTCGCGCGATGGGTCTGGCGATGCTGGGTGACAAGCTGAGTGCCGAGCGCGCCGAAAGCTGGGGCCTGATCTGGCAATGCGTGGACGACGATCAATTGACTGCAACAACCGATGCATTGGCCCAGCATTTCGCCAGCGCACCGACCAAGGGCCTGGCGCGCACCAAGCAGGCGCTGTATGCCAGTCCGGCCAATACGTTACCGCAGCAACTCGATCTGGAACGCGATTTCATGCGCGAACTGGGCAACAGCCACGACTACCGCGAAGGCGTCGCGGCCTTCATGGCCAAGCGCGCGCCGCAATTTAAAGGAGAGTAGCGGATGAGCGCTGCATTACCGTCATCGTGTATCGTCGCCGTGGTCGGCAGCGGCGCGATGGGCGCCGGCATCGCGCAGACTGCGGCCGCCGCCGGCCATCGCGTCAAGCTGTACGACACCCGGCCGGAAACGGTCGCCAAGGCGCTGACCGATATCCGCAACATGTATCAGAAGCTGGCCGACAAGGGTCGGACGAGCGCCGCCGATGCCGAGGCTGCCGGCAACCGCCTGCAAGCGGCGAGCAACCTGGCCGAACTGGCCGACGCCGGTCTGGTGGTGGAAGCGATTGTCGAGAATCTGGACCTCAAGCGCGCGCTGTTCGCCGAGCTGGAAGCGGTGGTCGGTGCCGGTTGCATCCTCGCCACCAATACCTCGTCGATCTCGGTGACCGCGATCGGCGCCAAACTGGCATCGCCCGGGCGGCTGGTGGGCATGCATTTCTTCAACCCGGTGCCGTTGATGGCGCTGGTCGAAGTGGTCGAAGGTCTGGCGACCGAGCGCGCCATCGCCGATACCGTGTACGCGACGGCTGCGGCGTGGGGCAAGAGCCCGGTGCATGCCAAATCGACGCCCGGCTTCATCGTCAACCGGGTGGCGCGGCCTTACTATGCGGAGGCGCTGCGACTGCTGAACGAGCAGGCGGCCGAACCGGCCACGATCGACGCAGTGCTGCGCGAATCCGGCGGATTTCGCATGGGGCCGTTCGAGCTGATGGACATGATCGGCCACGACGTCAATTTTTCAGTGACGCAGTCGGTGTTCAATGCGTATTTCTGCGACCCGCGTTTCACGCCGTCGCTGATCCAGCAGGAGCTGGTGAATGCCGGTTTTCTCGGGCGCAAGAGCGGACGCGGTTTTTACCGTTATGGCGACGATGCGACTGCAGCGCAGCCGCAGTCCGAACCGACGCAGGTCAGACCATCAGCAGTGAGCAGTCACAGTGGCGCAGCCATCGTCGCGCAGTTGGCGGCCCGCTTCCTGCACGCCGGTATTGCGGTTGCCGAAGGTGCGGTATGTGCGGAATCCGGCGATGCGCCGCTGTTTACCTGCGGCGATGCGGGCCTGTACCTGACCGATGGTCGTAGCGCAACCGAGCGCGCACGCGTCAATGACTACCCGAATACGGTCCTGCTCGATCTGGCGCTGGACTACGGACGCGCCAGCCGCGTTGCACTGACCGCCGCCGATCAGTGCAGCCCGAGCGCCTATGCGAGCGTGGTGGGCCTGTTCCAGACCGCCGGACTGGCCGTGTCGCGGCTGGATGACGTGGCCGGGATGGCCGTGATGCGCACCGTCGCGATGCTGGCCAACGAGGCGGCCGATGCCGTCAATCAGGGCGTCTGCACCGCGGCGGCGGTCGATATCGCAATGCAGAAGGGCGTCAATTACCCGGCCGGACCGCTGGCCTGGGCCGATGCGATCGGGCTGCCGAGCGTGGTGACCGTGCTCGACCATTTGGCAACCACCTATGGCGAAGACCGCTACCGCGTGTCGCCCTTGCTGCGCCGCAAAGTCGCGGCGGGAGCGAAATTTCATGAGTGAACCGCCTACCGGAGCAACGATGAATCCACAACGACTGGCGCAAGCCGCCGCCGATGCCATGTATGCGCGCGATCCGGCGACCCAGGCGATGGGTATCGCGCTGGCCGAAATCCGGCCCGGCTATGCGCGCATGACGATGACGATCCGGGCCGACATGCTGAACGGCCATGACACTTGCCATGGTGGTTTCATTTTCGCGCTGGCCGACAGCACGTTCGCGTTTGCCTGCAACAGTCATAACCAGAACACGGTTGCGTCCGGCTGCAGCATCGACTATCTGGCGCCCGGCCTTCTGGGTGACGTGTTGACTGCGGACGGTATCGAACAATCGCTGGCCGGCCGCACCGGCGTCTACGACATCCTGGTGACCAATCAGGACGGTCGCCGCATCGCGCTGTTTCGCGGCCGCTCGTACCGGATCAAGGGCGAGGTGGTAACGCTGGAGCAACTGGCGTAACCGACCGGGACATACGCGGATCGCAGCCGGCGTCGGCCCGACCGCCTGAAGACAGTAAGCATTTCTTTTATCGTTTTGGAGCTCATCATGCCGCAACGCACACCCAATCCCGGCGATCTGGAGTCGATCGAACTGGCCAGCAAGGACGAGCTGCAGGCGCTGCAGCTGCAACGGATGAAATGGTCGCTGAAGCACGCCTACAATAATGTGCCGCACTACCGCGCATCATTCGATGCGGCGGGCGTCCATCCGGACGACTTGAAAACCCTGGCCGATCTGGCGAAATTTCCGTTCACCGGCAAGAAAGCACTGCGCGACAATTACCCGTTCGGCATGTTCGCGGTGCCGCGCGAGCAGGTAGTGCGGATTCACGCGTCGAGCGGCACCACCGGCAAACCGACGGTGGTCGGCTATACCAAAAATGACATCGACACCTGGGCCACGGTAGTCGCGCGCTCGATCCGCGCGGCGGGCGGACGGGCCGGCGACATGGTCCATATCGCCTACGGTTACGGCCTGTTTACCGGCGGTCTCGGTGCCCACTACGGCGCCGAAAAACTGGGCTGCACCGTGATCCCGATGTCGGGTGGCCAGACCGAAAAGCAGGTCCAGCTGATCCAGGATTTCAAGCCGAGCATCATCATGGTCACGCCGTCGTACATGCTCAACATCATCGAGGAATTTACCCGTCAGGGCTTCGATCCGGCTGACAGCTCGCTCCAGGTCGGGATCTTCGGCGCCGAGCCGTGGACCGATGCGATGCGCGCCGAGATCGAGGCGCGCGCCGGCATCGATGCGGTCGATATCTATGGTCTGTCGGAAGTGATGGGGCCGGGCGTCGCCAGCGAATGCATCGAGAGCAAGGACGGCCCGGTGATCTGGGAAGACCATTTCTACCCGGAAATTATCGATCCGGACACCGGCGAGGTGCTGCCCGATGGCGAGGAAGGCGAACTGGTATTCACCTCGCTCAGCAAGGAGGCGCTGCCGATCATCCGCTACCGCACGCGCGACTTGACCCGCTTGTTGCCACCGACTTCGCGCTCGATGCGGCGCATCGGCAAGATCACCGGGCGTTCCGACGACATGCTGATCATCCGCGGCGTCAACGTGTTTCCGACGCAGATCGAGGAGATCATCCTGAAGCTGCCGCAACTGGCGCCGCATTACCAGTTGGTGATTTCGCGCGACGGTCACCTTGACGTGATGGAAGTGATTGCCGAGCTGCGCCATGATTTGCCGCACCCGCTGTCGGATGCCGATCTGACCGCGCTCAACAATGCGCTGCAACACCACATCAAGACCTATGTCGGCGTCACTACCAAAGTGAGCATCCTGGCATCCGGATGCATCGAGCGCACAGCGGTTGGCAAGGCCAAGCACGTGATCGACCTGCGCAGCAAGATCAATCCACTCTAAGGACATGCAATGAATGCTTTTATTTGTGATGCGATCCGCACGCCTTTCGGCCGCTACGGCGGCGCACTGGCGACGGTGCGACCCGACGACCTCGGCGCGCTGCCGATCAAGGCATTGATGGAGCGCAACCCCGGCGTCGACTGGGCCGCGGTGGATGACCTGTATTACGGCTGCGCCAACCAGGCCGGCGAAGACAACCGCAACGTCGGCCGCATGGCGGCGCTGCTGGCCGGGTTGCCGATCGAGGTGCCGGCCAACACCATCAACCGCCTGTGCGGCTCCAGCATGGACGCGATTGGCATTGGGGCGCGCAGCATCAAGGCCGGTGAAGCCGGTCTGATCATCGCCGGCGGTGTCGAGAGCATGACGCGCGCACCGTTTGTGATGGGCAAGGCCGACAGCGCCTTCTCGCGCAGCGCGAAGATGGAAGACACCACGATCGGCTGGCGTTTCGTCAATGCGCTGATGAAGGCCAAGTACGGTATCGATTCGATGCCGGAAACCGCCGAAAATGTCGCGCAGGAATTCAACATCAATCGCGCCGATCAGGACGCGCTGGCCTTGCGCAGTCAGCAACGCTGGGCGGCAGCGCATGCCGCCGGATTCTTTCAAAGCGAGATTGTGCCGGTCAGCATCGCGCAGAAAAAGGGCGATCCAAAAATTTTCGACACGGACGAGCATCCGCGGCCTGACACGGCGATCGAGACACTCGCCAAGCTGAAAGGCGTGGTCCGGCCGGACGGCAGCGTCACCGCCGGCAACGCGTCCGGCGTCAATGACGGCGCTTGCGCGGTGCTGCTGGCATCGGATACCGCGGCGTCGAAATTCAGTCTGACACCACGCGCACGGGTGCTCGGCATGGCGACCGCCGGTCTGGCGCCGCGCATCATGGGCTTTGGCCCGTCGCCGGCTGCGCGCAAGGTGCTGGCGCAAACCGGCCTCAGTATCGAGCAGATGGATGTGATCGAGCTGAACGAGGCATTCGCCGCGCAGGCACTGGCGGTCACGCGCAGCCTCGGCCTGCTTGACGATGCCGCCCATGTCAATCCGAACGGCGGTGCCATCGCGATCGGCCACCCGCTCGGCGCCTCCGGCGCGCGACTGGTGACGACCGCGCTCAATCAGCTGGAACGCACCAAAGGGCGGTATGCGCTGTGCACCATGTGCATCGGCGTCGGCCAGGGTATTGCGATCATTATCGAACGGGTATAACGGACCAGGCAGGGAGTAGGTGAAACAGACAGCCAGAAGCGGCCTGGATGTGAAAATGGCGCAGCAAAGTCTTCACAGTCTGGCAATATTAACCTGCAATCTGTGCTTTTTCTGCTGCGGTCGGACGCTTCCCGATCACGATGACGGTCGGGATAGCGCCGGCATTTTCACTGCTCACCTGCGGCGCGGTCACGCGCGCCGTTTCAGATTTGCCGGCGACCGCGTAGGTGGTCACGCAAGTCAGAGCGATTGCGACGATGGCGATGGCTTCCATATTTTTTGCGATGTTCATTTTGCTTCCTTTCGGTGGTTGCGTTGGTATGACACCACTGTAGCCAAGCCCAACGCCCACTTCCAACGGAATGCGATGAACTGCATTTTCTACGGAGCAGACTGCCAAAACGCCGGATTAGGCAGATTCCGTTCCCGTCACATGGCAGGCTGATGCTGCCACCGGATCAGGCCGCCATCGGCAGCGCCGTCCGCATCACGTGTATCTGGCGCAAGGACAGACGGTTCAGGAACCACACCAGCAACACGGCGGCGATGGTCAGGCCGGTCACCAGTCCGATCCAGAACCCGGTGGCAGCCATCGGCACCGCCGGCGCCCAGCTTAGCCAGGCGGGCGCCAAGCCGAGCACGCAGCCCAACGGCAGCGAGAAACCCCAGAACGCAAAAATATGGATCAACATCGGCGGTCGCGTCACCTTGTAGCCGCGGATCGCACAGGATGCCGCCACTTGGGTTGCATCGGAAAGCTGGAACAAGGCCGCAAACAGCAACAAATGCTCCGCCAGCGCCTGCACTGCCGGGTCCGAAGTGTACGCTGCGGCAATCTGCTGTCGAAACAGCGCAATGAAGGTCGCTGAAGCCAGCGCGCACGCCAGCGACATGCCGATTCCGACCCACGCAATGAAGCGCGCCCGCGCCGCATCGCCTTCGCCCAAGGTCTGCCCGACGCGGGTGATCAGGCCAATGCCGAAACTCATCGGCACCATGAATACCAGCGACGCGAAATTGAGCGCAATCTGGTGCGCCGACATCGTCACCACGCCGAAGCGTGCGACCAGCAGACCAACCATGCTGAATGCGCTGACCTCGGCAAAATAAGTGATGCCGATAGGCAATCCCATTTTCAGCATCGAGCCGATCTCATTCCAGTTCGGACCTTCCCAATGGGAAAACGGGTAAGTCGTGCGGTAAGCCGGCGCACGCCGGATCCAGAACAGGATGGCGCCCAGCATCAGCCATAATCCGATACCGGTTGCTACCGCGCAGCCGACGCCACCCAGTTTCGGCAAGCCCCAATGGCCATAAATCAGCAGCCAGTTGATGAAAATATTGAACAGCAAGGCGCCCAGCGCGATCACCATGATCGGCTTGGTCTGATGCAGGCTGGTGCTATAACCGTACAGCGCGCGGTAAGCGGCAAACGGCGGCAGGCCGATGCTGATCACATGCACGAACATCGACGCCTTGTCGCGCACTTCCGCATCGAGAAAAAGATGATCAAATACCAGTGTCGCCACATTGATCAGCACACACGCGACCAGTCCGACCCCCAGCGACTTCCACAACGCCTGCCGCACCACATGTGGAATCCGGCCCAATTCGCCGGCCCCGATCTCGTGCGCGACCACCGCATTGATCGCCATCATCACGCCCATCACGGTAACAATCACGATCGCCCAGATCGACGCGCCCAGCGATACGGCGGCCAGGTCTTCGGCACTGGCATGGCCGGTCATGGCGACGTCGGCGACCGCCATGCCGACGGTGGCGAGCTGGCCGACCAGCATCGGCCACGCCAGCCGCCACAGGGCGATGGCTTCGGTGCGGACGGCGGAAAAACGGAATGTTTGTGACATCATGGATGGCGTGCGTTATCGCAAGAAAAAAAAGCCAACCGGATGCGGTTGGCCTTTGTGGAATTGGTGGCGGAACGCGGAACCTAACTAACGTCCCATTGTCGTGCAGTATAGCAAAACCACCTGCAAATGGGCATGGATTCGAACATTTGGCCGTTTTTTCTGAAAACGGAGGGTGGAGAGAATCGGGGGAAGTGTCGGTTGGAGGCCTATTGAATCCAGGAGTCAATCGGACTTATGGGATCGAAGCGAAAAATGTGCTGAACCAAGGCATATTTTGCCGGATTTGCAGCGTCAATAGCGAGCTATTGACTAAAAAGCCGGTGACACTGTATCGCTCAGAGATTTTGGCAGCCGATTCTCCGGGGGCGCCGAGCCGTAGGTCCGACAGATTCCTAGGTAAGCGTCGATAGCGCTGACTTTACCCAGCCGAAGCCGATCCTTTCTTGCTCAAGACGCAAATTCTTGCGTATTCGGTTGTCTCGCAAATCATCGTAGAGTACCGTTTCCTCAGCATTCAGCCAGGGCAAGTCGCGCAGCGTCTGTTTCTCTTCCTCACCCCATAGCGTTTCAAATGCCAGCAAAGTGTTGCGGTCCATCAGGAACGACTCCACGTGGTCGAACTGACTGCGGAGCTGATCAAGGATCGCGAAGCCGTGGGTGTCAATATCACCCCAATAATGAATGCGGCAGCGCGAAAGCCATTCGGCGCGGCTCAACATTTCGAAACCGTATCCCGCACCGAAGATGAGCAAGCTGTCCTTGACCTGCGGAAAGGCCAGGAAGTTGATCTCGTTCTCGGTGATGAACACACGCGTGACATTGGGATCGAGTTGGGCAAAGCTCTCGGCATCAAGGGTCACGTCCTGCACGAGGGCACCATGCAATAGGGCGTGCTTCGGGTCGAGAACGCGAAAGCGGATGCGCATCGGTTTGTCACGAAATCCGTACCGCTTTGCGAATTGGCTCACGCCGGATGCCGTCGGATCAATGGCTTCGGGCAGCAAGACGATATCCAGCAACTCTACGAGCACGCCGCGATGGGCTTCGATGAACTTGCTATGCACGCCGGGGAGGTCTACCTGCCGCAGGTACACGCCAGGATGTGGATGGGCCTGCAGCCAAGCGACGATGTCCAGCAGCATACGCCACTTGTCGACCAGCTCCAGCGCGCGCAGTGGCCGTTTGGCCAGCCAGTCCAGCAATTGCGGCTGTTGTTTGCGTGTTACCTCGATCAACGCAGTGAAGCGGGCGACGTCCCGCTGCTTGCCGATGAGAGCCAACGCATGTTCGAGGGTATCGATCCATACCTCCTGGGGGACGGTATTTGCGCCGAACACTCGGTGTCTGAACTCCCGCACCTCCACCCGGCAGTGAGGCATCGCTCGAAGGTCGCCAATCCAGGCACGTACCTCGTCAAAGCGGTCAGCCATCTCAGCCGAGGTAGGCACCGTGAGCGCCAAACGCCTTGGGAATAGCGACTCGCCATTGACAAGACTGGCCAGCAGTTCGCCCCGGTCCCACAGCTTTTGCATCTGGGCACGCAGGTCGACCGGCCTGGTCCAGCTCATCCGGTCATCCTCACCTTCTCTGCACGGTACTCCTCAATCGAGAGATTGCGCAGTTTGGAGGCACGGCCTTCCTCGTTGTGGACAAATCCCACGCTGGAAACGAAAGGTTCGATGATGTGGATTTTTTGCAGCGGCGTGACGATCAGGAGCTGCAGGTTGAGTTGGGCAAACAAGCGCAGGCCGTATTGCGCAGACTCGTCCGAGCCACGTCCGAAGGCTTCGTCGATCACCACGAAACGGAAGGAGCGGGAACGTACTTCGCCAAATTCCAGACCGAATTGATAGGCCAGGCTCGCCGCCAGGATGGTGTAGGCCAGCTTCTCTTTTTGACCTCCCGACTTGCCGCCCGAGTCGGAATAGTGTTCGTGTTCGCTATCGTCCTCGCGCCAGCGCTCACTGGCGGCAAACACGAACCAGTTGCGCACATCGGTGACCTTGGCGGCCCAGCGGCGATCCTGCTCGGATTGCCCTTCCCGTCCGCGAAAGCGCTCGATGATGCGTTTGACTTGCAGGAACTTGGCTTCGGAATATTGGGCATCGTCCGAGCCGGTCAGTGCTCCTTCGGTACACGCGCGCAACTCGGACTGGAAATCGCGGATGTCTGCGTCGGGCGTCGGCTGCGCTTCCAGCACGATATAGCGACCTGTGTTGTAGTCGATCTGGGTCAGCGACTCGTTGATGCGCGCGATCCGCTCCTTGATGGTTTCTCGCTCGCGGTTCAACTGCGAATTGAAATTGGCCACCTCGCGGATGGTGTTCTCGTTTAGCAGTTCCTTGAAGCGCGCCTCGAAGCGAGGCAGGTCGTCGGCCTTCAGGTGTTCGAGCATGTTCCGGTATTCGAAGCCCGCCTCGATGCTGGCATCCACCTCGGCCGTTTCCAGTTTGAATTCTTCCCTGTACGCGGCCATCGCCTGAATGACCTTGTCGCGCAGGCGGTCGAGCTTCTTGATTTCGGCATCGATCCTGGTCTGCAACCAGTCGCGCACCTCGCGCTCGCGGTTGTCGCAGGATTCGACCGTCAGTTGATGCTCGCCCAAGGCCTCGCTGCGTATAGTGTCGAGTCGCTCGAAGTACCTCGCGTGGCTTGCGCAGGCCGGTTCATCAAGCATCTCTTGCGTTTGTCCGCGCGCGGCTTCGGCGTCGCTCTTTTTCTGGTCTGCTTTGGAGCGCTTGTCTTTGTGGTCCTCCAGCTGGACTTCTGTGTCCTTCAAGGCCGCAGCGACCACGATCAACCGTTCGCTCAGCTGCTTGAGCACATCGGAGGCAGACTCCAGTCGTTGTTTCTCGTCCGTCAGCTGGGCCAACTGCACGGCAACGGACTGCCAATCGAGTTCATGGAAATCGGCGTACTCGTCAAGCTTCGTCAGTGCGGTGAGGCGGTCCTTGAGTGTGTTCTGGTCAGCCTGGATCTTGCCAAACAGGCTGCCCAGTTCGCCTAGCCGCGCCTCCAGCTTCCTGGCTGTGGCTTCGAGCGCCGCGATCTTCGCCGTGTTGGTCCAGCCCAGCACATAGCGGCTGCGGTCCTCCAGCCGATGACGGTCGTCTTTCTCGTGGCGCTCGCCGGCAGCCTTGATCTGGCCCGCACGCGTGATCGCGCGGCTCTCCCGGCGGAACTGCTCGGGTGTTGCGCAGCAGGCCACGTCGAAACGGTGCGCCGATTCGCGTTCCAGCCAGTTGTAGAAAGGCGAGTCGCGTTTTATGTCTAGCTTGCGCGCCAGGGAGTCCGGGTGCAGGTTGGGCAGTTCGCCCCGAGAACTCTGGCGTACCCGAAAATAAACCAGGCGTCCCCTGAGATGCGTTCTGTCGACCCAATCCGCGACTTTTGCGTAATGTGCATCGGGCACCAGCAGCGACAAGCCGAAGTTGCGCAACAGCCGTTCCGCGGCCCCTTCCCAGTCGCGTTCATCGTCCCGCACTTGCAGCAGTTCGCCGGCAAACGGCATATCCGCCTCAGGCAAATCGAGGGCCTTGCACAACGCAGCGCGCATCGCCACCTGTTCAGCGGGGAGGTTGCTGCGCCGGGCTTTCAGACTGTTGATCTCGGCGGACACGGTGTCATGCTCCTGCTTGCCCTGACGCAGAGTCACACCATGCTCGGTCAGATCGTTTTGCAGACTTGCCTCTTGGCTGCGCGCTGCTTCGGCCAGGGCGAGCAAGCGCTGGCGTTGATCAAGAAAATCGGGCTCCTGTTCAGCGGGCTTCTCGCCGACTGCGCGCACCAGTTCTGCGTAACGCGTTGCCTTGCGCTCGCGTTCGCCTCGTTCCCGTTCCAGTCGCTGTATTTCGACAGCCAGTCGCTCCAGACGGTCGCCGCCGTTGTCGGCAATGCTGCGCTTGAGTTCGCCTTCTTCGGCACGCTGCGCATCACGCAGATGCTCAGTGCGTCTGACGTGAGCGTCTTGCCGCACCCATTCATCAGCCAGGCCGGCGAGACGTTTTTCCAACAAGCCGAGTTTCAGGCCAGCGAAGTAGGGTCTGAGCGCCTCGCGGCAGGCGCGGAGCTCCTCGGCTTGCGCGACTAGGGATGAATGGCGCTCACAGTCGGTGACCAGCGGCGAGAGCAGTTCCACTTGCCGCTTGGCTTTTAGTACGGCCTCGTGCGCCCGATTCAGGTCATCGAAGTGGCCGATCAAGGCCGTGATGCGTGGTGCCACCTCAAAAGGTTCGAGCATGTGGCTGCGCACGAAATCGGTCAGGTTACCCACCGACTTCATCGACACCGTTTGGTGAAACAACTCCAGCGCCTGTTCATTTTCGATGCCGAAGCGACGACGGAACCAGGCGCCGTAGGGCGGAAAGGTGTCAAACACTTCTGCGCCCACGGCACGCAAGCGTTTGCGCAATTGTGCAATGTCACTACCGAAGTTGGCGAAATCGTCCATGATCGACATGCCGCTCCCCGCCGCGACAAAGAAACGCGCTGGTTGCCCCTGCGCATCCTTCATCCAGAAGACCTGTGCCAGCGTCACCGTTTGGTCATAGCCCGCGTTATGAAAAACGCCCAGGATCACCGAGTAGTTGTTGTGGTCGCGCAGTGCTACCGGCTTGGCTGTTCCACTCACTTCATTGCGCTCGGACTTGTAATGCCCCAGCACGTAAGATCGTAGCGTGCGCTCCTTGTTGTCGGCACCGGCGGCCTTGTTGTAGGCGATGCGGTGCGCCGGTACCAGCAGCGTTGTGACCGCATCGACCAGCGTTGACTTGCCCGATCCGATATCGCCGGTGAGCAGGGCGTTCTTTCCGCCCAGATTCAGCGCCCAAACCCGGCCATCGAAAGTGCCCCAGTTGAACACTTCCAGGCGCGCCAGGCGGAAGCCAGAGAGCGTATCGTCGGCGACAAAATCCATGCCCAGCGTTTGAGTCTCATTTGCGTACCTATTCATCGCCAGCCTCTTCCGAAGGCGCGCCGAGATGTGCCTGATACGCCCCCAGCCGCGCATCGAAATCAGCCAGCCACTGCGCGTCCACGAACGCTTTGAGGATGCGGCGCACTTCGAACACCCCCGCCTGCTTATTCTGATTCGCTGCGCCAGGTTTAAGCTTGCGCAGGAATCCCAGTTCCACGATCTTGTTGAGATGGGTCTCGATCTGGTCAATCAACTTGGCCTCATTGCTGCTTTCGGGCAGAAACACCCGAATCAACTCGACAATCTCATCGCGGGACAGCACAAGGCGCGTGTCACCGCCGCTCGCGTCGAACTCGGCCAGTTTTTTGCGCAGCAGCGCCAGCAGCAAGCTCACCGGAAACGACAACGGACGCCGCGTCACCAGGCGCGGAAGCTTTGGCGCTGCGTCATCTTCGTTTTCCGGGCGCGAGCGCAAGAAGGCATAGCCCTCGGCCTCGTCAAGCACCAGCTCCAGGCCCAGTACCGTTACGTAGTCGCGCACCCGCGCTTGCAGCTTGAGCAGTGCGTTCCAAAGACCGGCATCCGCTTCTTGATAGATCACGCCTTTGAGCAAAACGATGACCAGCACCGATAAGTCATTCGTTGCTACAGCGCTTTCAAGTTCTTGTTCTGCCATTCTCACCTCACCGCATTTATCGAACCGCATTGACCTAACTGATGTTACGTATTGTCCACGAAACACACGAAAAGCACGAAAGGCTTCATAGAACAATCCGCTTCGGTAACTATTCAGTCCGCTATGGTGCACCGTGCCAGTTGTAGGCAGTAAACCGTTCGCCCTGAGTAGCCCGAAGGGCGTATCGAAGGGTCTCCGGACGCAAGCAATCCTTCGATACGCTCCCTTCGATACGCTGCGCTACTCAGGGCGAACGGACCTACTGAGGGCGAACGGTCTTTTGTGCATCATTCATTCAAACCGTCACTGCAGGCTAACCAGGTGCCAGCTTCGCAAAAAATAGGGAGTATCACAATTTTCATGGCATTTACCGCATATATTTATTGCGGCTCTAAAATATACTCCCATCAATACTTGGCATACGTCGAACGCTTATTTCAACGTGGGCAGCTGTTCCTACGCTACCCATTACCACCTTTTTTTCGTGCCTTTAGTGTTTTTCGTGGACCATGCCCTTCCTCATTGTGGACGTGCATAACATCAGTTATCTGACAAAGATTACACGCGGCAAACGCGCCTGCTTCGCATATTCCTGACCATTCGGCCCTTCGCGTCTCCAGACGATGGTCTCGGTCGCTTCCTCATCCACCACGGTCTTGAAGGTATCGCCCGCGAGCTGCAGGTACGCCACCAGCTCTGCCAAGCCGTGCTGCAGCGGCTGCATCTCGCACAGCTCACGCAGGGTGACTTGCGAACGATCCTGCAAGGCGTGGCGGATATGCCGGATCAACTGCGCCTTGTCGATCACCACCTGCATGTACAACGCCGCTGCATCCACCTCTGCGTCGCCCGACTCCAGTTCGATATCGGCGATCAACGGTTTGATGGTTGGGGTGTAGAGTGGTCGTTCCATCGGCAACTCGATGTCGGCGGCGGTGTCGGCAATGGCCATCACCGCCCCCGATGGCGGTGACTCCCGCAGTGCCAGTACCTTGGCTTCGATGCCATGCAGGATGTCCATGATGCGACGGTTCTCCAGCCAGGCCTGGTCGTCCAGAAAGCGTCGCAACTGCTGCGACAGTTGCGCCACCGTGCGCTGGGTGTGTTCGCCGGCCTCCAGCCAGTCGTAGTGCACGCGACGGGTGCGGGCGTCGGGCTTGAGTTCGGCCACTGGAGGCAGGGTCAACACGCGCTCGAGCAGCGCCGAAAGTTCCTCCTGCCGGCTGCTGGACATCAGAAAATCCCAGAACGCGCGAAAACTGCGGCCCTGGTCGGAGTCGGCAATCGCATCGCGCTCGCCCATGATCTCTTCCAGCAGCGCACCTTTTGCGCCCTCCCACAGTGCGATGCGTTCGCGCACGCGCCGATCCAGCCCGCGAAAGTTGTGCTCCACCTCCCGAAAATCGGTGAGCAGCTCGCGCGCCAGCGCCATGAACTGCTGGAAGCGATCTTTCAGGGAGGTGTCGTCCATCAGCGCAATGTCGCCGGCGACCACCCGGGCAATCTCAAGGTCGATCTCGTCACGCCGCTTGTGCAATTCCGTCATGCGCGCCTGCGGGTCGGTTTCGCTGCCCTCACTCATCTGCTTGAGCAGCTCGAACAGCGTGAGCAAGCGTGACTCGGTACCCACGAAACTGCGCGCGGTGAGCGTTTCCAGCCACGCAATCGCCTTCTCGGTGGCCGGGGTCAGATCGAAATGCGGCTCGTCCGAACCCTGTAAGTAGAACTTGCGCAGCCAGCCCTTGTCGGCGCCAGTCCAGTCGTTGAGGTAGTCGAGCGCCGGCTTCGGGAATGCCTCCGCGCCGAGCCGCTCGCGCAGGGCGAACAGTTCATCCTCAAGCGCCTCAGCCAAATCCGCCTGCGCCATCAACCGCACGTTGGGCGCGATGAACACGCGCTGCAAAAAACTCGCCACCAGCGGCGCGTGATCCGAGCGCAACAGCCGCCAGGCGGGATGGCTTTGGCGCAGCAGGGCGAGGGTGGCGTAGTCGAGAGTCATTGAAGCATCATGTGGCATCCTGTCAGTGTTCGACCGTCAGGCCCAGAACGCGAGTGAACTCCGACACATTGCGGGTGACCAGTGGAAAGCCTTTCATTCGAGCGGCTCCCACAGCGTATCGCTTGCCAAGTCGACATCGTCAATATCACCCGGAAAATCATCGCCGACGCAGCCGGCAAAGCGCGCGATAAATGCTTCGGTTTTCAGCCGGCTGGGTGTGGTCGGTGCAATGCGGTAGCGCTGTTCGAGATACGCGATGAAATCCAGCGTCTCCCGTTGCAGATCGGCAGCGCCGCAGGACAGTTCCGGCAGTGGCTCCAGCAGGTGGAACGGCACTTGATTGTGGTGTTTGACGACGACTTCTTTGCCGATCCAATTCAGTGTGGGCATCCGGATTCCTGTAATTTCTGTTGATTGATGATGCTGACCCACCTGGTTTCGCGCCCCTTGCCGGCAGGTGCAATCAAGCCGTCGGCCATCATCGCCCAGCGATAGTTACGCGCGACATCGGGCCATTTTGTGCGCGGGGTGCCGGGGATTCGTGCGAAAAACGGGATCGACGTCGCTCAACTGACTCGTGCAATTTCATTCCGTGGCCAATTCATAGTGCGTACTGCGGCCGCCGGATTCAGATTTGCGCATCAAGCCACGTGCGATCAGATCGTTGGCATCGCGCAGTGCCGTGTCTGGCGAGCACTTGGCGATGGCCGCCCATTTGCTGCTGGTTAGCTTGCCGTCGAAGCCATCGAGTAATCGATTGATTAGTTTGAGCTGTCGGGCATTAAGGGGGGTGCCTGCCCAGCGCCTCCAAAAATCTGCCTTAACCATCACGGCGGACAGCGTGACTTCTGCCCCGTCGATTGCCCGTTGCAAACAACTTAGAAACCAGCTCAGCCAATCGGTCACGTCCAGCGTGCCTTTTTGTGTGCGCTCGAGAAGGTCGTAGTAGTCCTTGCGCTCACGCTGGATCTGCGCTGATAAACTGTAAAAACGCTGCGGCGATTGTTCGGATCGCGCCAAAGCCATGTCGCCCACGGCTCGCGCAATCCGGCCATTGCCATCATCAAATGGATGAATGGTCACAAACCATAGGTGCGCAAGGCCTGCTTTGAGAACGGGGTCGGTGTCTTGTAATACGTTGAACCATAGCAAGAAATTTAACATTTCTGTACTAAGTAAATGGGCCGGCGGAGCCTCGTAATGGACTTTCTGCCGACCGATCGGGCCAGAGACCACCTGCATCGGTCCTGCGGCATCATCACGCCAGCTACCCGTGCGAATCGGAGAGAGACGGCTGTAGCCGGTCGGGAATAGTGCGGCATGCCACCCAAATAACCGTTCTTGTGTCAGTGGTTTTGCAAACTGAGTAGTTGCATCAAGCACCATCTCGACTACACCATCCACATGACGGTCGGCCGGCGCTAACGCGCCAATGTCGACGCCCAGACGACGCGCAATAGAAGAGCGGACGGCATCGGGGCTGAGCCGTTCGCCCTCAATTTCACTGGTCTTGAGTACATCTTCGGTTAGCACCTGCAGCGTGGCTTGATCTCGTAGCGCATAGCCCAAGCTTTCCATGCGGCCCAGCAATCTGCCTTGTGCACGGTGTACGTCAGCCAGTGGCGTGGCCAACGTGGAAGCGTCAAAGCGCCAGTGGGGCCAGTCAGAGCGCTGCCACACATAAATTTTATTTCCGCTTTTCATGCGGAGATTATGAATATTAATCTCCGCATGGTCAAGTTATTCGACTTTATATTTGCGGAGAATAGAATGTGCATTCTCCGCAAACAGCGTCAAAATAAGCACTTATCTCATCCGTTTTGATAAATATTCGCCAAACAATTGGGCGTATTCGCCACTCGCTGAATACCGGCAACACCCAAAAACACACTTAATTACATCCAAAAGTGCGAACCACCTAAAAAACTAGTCCTGAAAATGAAATAACCCGTTAAACATCAACGGGTTATAAGGTTTATGGTGGAGACGGCGGGAATCGAACCCGCGTCCAGAAGCACTCTACAGACAGTTCTACATACTTAGCGCTGCCAATTAATTTAACCTGAACGACGCGGACGCGCACGCTGCGATCAAGCGAGTCACCTATTGTTTAATCCCAAGCCAAGTGACCCGACTCGAGACGATTCCCTATGAATGACTCTACTGCTGTTGCCAGCCCGCCCTAGGGAAGAGACGGTGTAGAGTTAGCAAGCAATTAAGCTGCTAATGCGTACGAGTTATCGTTTGCAGTTATAAATTTCTGGGTGTATTTACGAGGTAACCAGGCCTCGGTATGCCCTGCGCTGCTTTGCAACCCCTGTCGAAACCAGGTCGTCCCCAAAACAGAATTTCATTATAGCCCAATCTGGTGCGGTGAGCGGGTTCGCTTCAACCACGACGAAAAACCCTGACACCCACGTTAATTGGCGCTCCGCCAGCGCAAAATACCGGGATTCCCGCCCTCGCGGGAATGACGCGTGGCGGGCCGTCATGACTGGCGCCACGCGGGTCATTTCAATGCGAAATTGACCCGGCTGGCACTGCCCTTGTCCTTGATCTCCTCGGCCGTCAGTTTGGGCGCGATCAGGAACAGGCGTTCCGGCGCGATTTCACCTTTCTGTTCCAGGTAATCGCGCACATTGGCGGCGCGCTGGTTCGCCAGGGCGCGCATTTGTTCCGGCGTGACCTTCATGTTGGTGAGGATCAATTTTTCCATTTCGTTCGGTGGCAAGGATTTCGCGAAGCCGATGAGGTTGCGCGGTTTGGCGAACTTTTCGTCCTTGTAGATGCGCTCCAGATAGTGCGCCTTGTCGGCCTCGGGCACGTTGAGATCATCGCTCTCGGCGTCGTCATTCTGATTGCTGGCATCCTTGCGTTTCATGGCCCTGATCTTGCGGGACAGGATCGCCTCGCGGATACCTTCCAGATCGGCTTGCGGGTCGACCCAACCGGTGATATCGAGTCTTAGCGCCGGCCGATCTTTCAGCGCCTTGGTGAGAGTGTCGAGCCTGGTTTGGGTGGCCGGCGTCAGCGTCGCCAAGCCGGGCGTGAATTCGGCATACGCCAGTTCTTCGCCGCCACCGAAGGCCGAGCTGAGCAGCGCGAACGGCGAGGTCACGGCTTTCGCGATCAGGTTCATGAACAGCCGGAACACGATGCCGCCGATCGAAAACTGCGGGTCCGACAGCGTACCCGATACCGGCAGATTGATGTCAATTTCGCCGCGGCCGTTCTTCAGCAGCGCGACCGCCAGATGTACCGGCAGTTTGGTGGCGTCCGGGCTGTCCATCTTTTCACCGAACGTCAGTTGATCGAGATTGAGGTGGTTCTGCGCGGTCAGCGTGTCGTTTTCGATGTGGTAGGCGACGTTCATCGACAGCTTGCCCTTGTCGATCGCATAGCCGGCGTACTTTGCCGCGTACGGTGTCAAACGGGTCAGTTCGATGTTCTTTGCGCTCGCCTTGACATCGAGAAACAGCGGTTTGAATAGTGGATTGAGCGAGCCACTGATTTGCACCGGCGCATCGCTGTCGATGCGGCCGCGCAGGTCGATCGCGGCGGGCTGTGGATTGCGCGAGGACAGCGCGCCGATGCTGCCGCCCATGTTGGTCAGGTTGGCACTGTAATTGGGTTTGACGAAATTGTCGGTGAAGTTGATGTTGCCGCCTTGCAGCGTGGTTTGCCCGATGCGGATCAGCGCCTCTTTGCCGGACGGCGTTGGTGGAGCGATGTTTTTGGCGCTTACGCCACCGGGTAGTACGGTCGCTGTCGATTTTTCAGCGGGGGCGCTGGCCTGATCCGGTACCACCGTTACCACCGGTCCACCGGCCGGCGGTTCCTTGCCGGCAATGATGTTCTGTAGGTTGAGTTTGCCCTCCGGCGATACGATGACGCGTGCGTAAAAATCGGTCAGTGCGATCTTGCCCAGACTAATGTCAGGCTGTTTGCCGCCGACCTTGGCGTTGATGCCGGTGAAGTACAGCGATTTCCAGTTCATGAATTCGTTGGCCGTGGTCTTGTCGATGATCCTGAAATTGCTCAGGTTGGCCACGCCGTTGTAGTTGAACGCAAACGGTTGTCCGGCCTTGACCGGCAGGATCGACAGTTTTCCTTTTGCATTGATCTGGCCCTTGGTCAGGCTGACGCGCACATAGTCGCTGAAATAGGGTTGAAACGGCACTACCGGCAGATTGCGGCCGTCGAGCGTCAGTTCCGCCGCTTTGGTCAACGGCATCAGGCTGCCGTTGACCGACAGATTGCCGGACTGATTTAGTCTGGCCTGCAGATCGAGTTTTACCGGGTCCTTCATGCGGGTCGAAATCGGGCCCAGCGTCAGTTTGATCGCGTCGGCGTGCAGCTTCGCGCCCGGAGTCACGCTCTGGTCTTCCAGCAGCAGCCCGGCATCGGTCAATGACGCGTTCTTCAGATCGACCTGCCAATCGGGCGTGCCCTGCTTATGCGTGGCCGTGACGGCCTTGGCAGTCTTGGCGGGGGCAGCGTCCTGCACCAGCATCTGCATCAGGTTCAGTTTGCCCTGTGCATTGCGCCTGATATCGCCGCGCAGGCCTGTCAGTTGCAGGTTGTCGGCGCTGATTTCACGGGCTTCGCTATCGATGCTGGCGTTGTCGAGTGCGATCTTGCTGGCCGCAATACTGCCGGCGCCGCTGGCCTTGTCCGGGGTGAGCTGAAGCTGGTCGATCTCGACGCCGAGTTGCTTCAGCGTGAATCGACCGGCATCGGCCACGATCAGCGTCTTTAAAGATACATTACCGGCGATATTGGCCGTCAGGGCGCGGTTGACGTAGGGCTGATACTGGCCCAGCGGTAGCGCCGCCAGCGTGATCTGACCGGCAATCGCGGATTTGGACGGCGTGATCTGGCCCGCGAAATGCAGCGCCTCGGCGCCACTGCCGCTGGCCGACAGCGTGACATTGGCCGGGCCCGCGTTCGGCGCAGTGGACAATTGTTTGGCGTTCAGCGCCAGCTTGTTAAATTGGAGGGTCTGACGCGGCTTTGCGTTGGCGTCGTCGCTCCAGTGCAGTGTGCCGTTGGCAATGATCAACTCGCGCAGCGTTTGGCTGGATTTGCTGTCGTTCGCCTTTGCGGTTGCCGGCGGTGGTGCGGTCACCGCGTTCTTGGCGCCAGCGGGCGGTGCCTGTTGCGGCCCCGCAAGGCGCGCCCAGTTCAGTTCGCCCTTGGCATCCAGCGCAGTCCAGACTTCCGGCGTATCGAACCTGATTTGATCGATCACTGCGTTGCCGGTCAGCAGATTGAGTTTGCCGATTTTGGTGCTGATGACGCGGGCGCTGATCAGCGGTGCGGCAGCCTTGTCCGTGAGGACGAGATCGCTCAGGCTGGCGTCGCCCGACAGCACCACCTCCGGCTGGTTCTTGGCGCGGATGAAGGCCAGGTCCAGATTACTGCTCAGCTTCGCGCTCTTGATGCCGACCGGCAGCGCAATCGGCGAAAAATCGACATAACTGGCCAGGTCGAGCTTGTCAAAATCGATCGCCAGCGTGGTTTCCTGTGATCCGGCAAACGGCTTGCTGCGGCCCTTCAGCGCGATCGGCGTGCCGTTGACCGTGGCCGACAATCGCGGCGTGACGAAGCTGTCGATATCCGACGGCAGGTTGGACAGGAAGGGCAGGCCGATCGTCAGCGCGTCGAGCTTGACCTGCTTGTGCAATACCTGATCGTCAAACAATACGCTGCCATTCTCGACTTGCAGGTTGGCCAGCGCGAACAGCGCCGACTGTTTGCTCTTGGGCATTGCCTGGATGCGGTCGATGATGTCCGAAAAGTTGTAACGTCCGACACCGTCGGCGCTGGTGCGCACCAGATGGATCTGTGGCGCAACCAGTTTGGCCTCGTCCAGCACCAACGCACGGTGCCATAGCGATGCGGCGGACGCATTGATGATCAGGGTCTTGGTCGCGAACGCCGGCGTGCGCTGGTCCGGCTCGTACAGCGTGACATCGGATGCGGTCAGCGTCAGCGTGGCGGGGGCGAACTGCAGGTCGCCGATCGCGAGCTTGCGGCCGATCTGGGCTTGCACCTGTTCGGTTGCGAGCCGTTTCACCAGCGATGGCAGGGCAAGCCAGCTGATCAGGGCGAGCACTAAGATGGCGCCGACGAAAATGCCGAGCCAGCGCAATGCGCGCGCGATGCCGGATCGCTTGAGGGGTTGCGTCATCATGATTCCTTACTGACGTGCTGCAATGACATTGCGTGCCGCCTGTCGCGATTGCAACGCGCGGTTATGGATTGCCTTACCTATCGTGCCAGGAGTTCGAGTAGTTGCAGCGGCGTTTCCGCCAAGGCATCGGCACCCCAGCCGGCTGGCTCGGCGTGGCCACAATAGCCCCAGGCCGCAGCCACCGTCGGCATGCCCGCGGCGCGGCCGGCCTGAATGTCGCGCAGATCGTCGCCGACATACCAGCATTGATCCGGTTTCAGCGCAAGTCGCCGCGCTGCTTCCAGCAACGGGGCCGGATGCGGCTTGGCGTGCGCAGTGGTATCGCCGGATACCACACACGCGGCGCCTTGCAAGCCGATTTGCTGCACCAGTGGCTCGGTGAAACGGGCCGCCTTGTTGGTCACGACGCCCCAAGCCAGCCCTTGTCGGCTCAGGGTTCGCAGCAGGTCGGCCACGCCATCGAACAAACTGCTCTCAACTGCCAGTGCCGCCGCGTAGTTGTCGAGAAATCCGAGCATCAGCTCTTCGTAGCCGTCGTCGCCGGGCTGCATGCCAAACGCCACGCCTATCATGCCGCGTGCGCCAGCCGACGCCATCGGCCGCAGTTGTTCGAAAGGGGTGGGCGCAAGGCCGCGCACCATCCGCAGCCGATTCATTGCGGCCGCCAGATCCGGCGCGGTGTCGGCCAGCGTGCCGTCAAGGTCAAACAGGATCGCGCGCGGTTTCGGCAGGAAATAGGAGTTGGTCATGGGCAATGATGGTGATGAGCTTGTTTGCTGGGAGTCGGTCGGACGCCGGGTGCTTGCAGCATGAACCGGTGACCAGCCCAAGAGATGTCGGATGTGTATATACTCTCTTGTCGTATATCGCATTCCGCTTAAAAACATTGGGAAATTACTACATACTATTCGTATCTGGCCATTCTACGCGGAAATCGACGACGCGGCCGCGGTGCTAGTCCGGGCCAGTGCAGGCCACCAAATAGTTGACGCTGGTGTCCTGATTCAGACTGTAGATTTGCGTCAATGGGTTGTATGACATTCCCTTCAGGGCGTCGACTGTCATGCCGGCATCGCGAATGAATTGCGACAATTCGGCCGGCGTGATGAATTTGGCGTAGTCATGCGTTCCCTTGGGCAGCATGCGCAGCAGGTACTCGGCGCCGATCACCGCAAACAAATATGCCTTGGTATTGCGATTCAGAGTCGAGAAAAATACATGGCCGCCGGGTTTGACCAGCGTCGCGCAGGCTTGCACGATCGCAGCCGGGTCGGGCACATGTTCCAGCATTTCCATGCAGGTCACAACGTCGTAACTGCCGGGCTCGCGCTCCGCAAGGTCTTCCGCTGCGACCAGCTCGTAGCGCACCGGCACGCCCGATTCCAAGCTATGCAGGTCGGCCACCTTCAGCGCCTTTTCGGACAGATCGATGCCGGTGACCTTGGCCCCTTTCTGTGCCATCGATTCGGCCAGGATGCCGCCGCCGCAACCGATGTCGAGCACGGTCTTGCCGGCCAGCGCGGCGCGCGCATTGATCCATTCCAGCCGCAGCGGATTGATTTCATGCAGGGGGCGAAATTCGGAAGTCGGATCCCACCAGCGATGGGCGAGGTCACTAAATTTTTGCAGTTCTAATGGATCGGCGTTCATAGTGGAATGATAGCTGGAAATTCGCCAGCCTGTGATTCAGGCAACAGGATTGACATGGCTGTGGCGCGGAGGTTGCCGATAAGCTCACTATGTCAAAACACGGCCGTAAAAAAACCCTGCCGAAGCAGGGTTTTAAATATTGCTTAGTAAGTATTGCTCGCTAAGTATCGCTTAACTTTAACTACTGCGAACTATTGCAGAGCAATTGATTACTTGGTGCGGGTGCCTACAACTTCGATTTCTACGCGACGGTTCTTGGCACGGCCGGCGGCTGTCTTGTTGTCAGCAACTGGCTGGTTCTTGCCTTTGCCTTCGGTGTAGACGCGGTTGGCTTCGATGTTTTTCGAGACCAGATAAGCCTTCACAGCTTCAGCGCGACGTACCGACAGTTTTTGATTGTAACCCTCTTTACCGATCGCGTCGGTGTGACCGACAGCGATGATGACTTCCAGGTTCATGCCTTCCAGTTTCGATGCCAGGTCGTCCAGCTTGGCTTTGCCTTCTGGCTTCAGAACAGCTTTGTCGAAATCAAAGAATG
The DNA here is from genome assembly GCF_042646465.1 of Pseudundibacterium arcticum. Taxonomy (NCBI): domain Bacteria; kingdom Pseudomonadati; phylum Pseudomonadota; class Betaproteobacteria; order Burkholderiales; family Oxalobacteraceae; genus Pseudundibacterium; species Pseudundibacterium arcticum. The sequence continues at coordinate 274,537 of NZ_JBHRTP010000008.1, read as the reverse complement.
CGTCAGCAGCGAACGTGACTTTTTCCGAAACAGGAGCTGGCGGTGGTGGTGGTGGTGCTGGAGCTGGTTCTGGAGCTGCTGCAACAACTGGAGCCGGCTTCTCGATTTCCTTGTCGCAACCGCCGACTGCATCGGCCGGGGTCCAGTAGCCGGTGCGCCAGCACAGACCGAACGGGTCACGAGCGATGACGCCGCGGCCGTCTTGTACGTAAGCGCTGGTTGGCTTGAGCGCTTGAATATCTGTAATTTCTTGTGCAGATGCAGAAATGGCAACTACTGCGGACGCAGCAAAGATGAGTTTCACTAATTTATTCATATTTTTCCTCTCGGGTGAGATATCCGCAGAATTGACTGCGCAACATATTTACTACATGGGTAACATCATAACATGCACTTCAGACATCACATGTGAACAATTGTGCAGATGCAATGTGCTTTTCATCATTTTGCCACAGCGATGTCGCCATCGATGATTGTCAATCGATCAATGGCTCGTTTTTGGCGTGATGTAGCGTTTTCGCAACGGCTTCGGCAAAAAAGATGCTGCGTCGCAACAAAAATTCTAGGTGAGATAGTCGTTGCCCCCGGCAAGCGCTATTTCGACGATCCCTTGACATCGATGACAACGCGACGATTTGGTGCCAGGCAATCAATTAGTTTCTTTCTGGAAATCTTAGTGTCGCATGATTTGACCGGCTCTGTTTCGCCGGCACCAACGATGGTGACTGGCGCGGCGACTCCGGCGCTCTTCAGATAAGCGGCGACGGCCGCAGCGCGTTGTTCAGACAGCTGTTGATTAGTGCCCGTGGCGCCCAAGCGGTCAGTATGGCCGGTCACGATCACGCTGCGAATGGTGCCGCACCCGGCCAGTTTGTTGCGCAGGTCCTGATCGATGCGATTCTTTGCGGCGCCGCTCAGCTGGGCCTTGGCAAATGGGAAAGTCTGGTCGTTTTCCAGTATCGCACTGAAATCGCACGCTGTCGTCGCTGGCGGCGTGACGCTGACCGGGGCCGTCGCCACGGTGGTCGGTGCGGCAAACTCGGGTGCCGTCGCTTTGGGAATCGGCGGCGCCAATTCGCCGTCGCAACCGGCGACCGCATCGGCTGACGTCCAGTAACCGGTGCGCCAGCACAGGCCGTAGGGATTGCGAACAATGGTGCCACGCGCATCCTGCGCGTAGGCGCTGTTCAGTTTGGCGGCTGGTATATCCGTCACCGTTTGCGCCGAAATACCGCTTGCAAGCGAGCCAATCACGACGCCGATGGCAAGTTTGTTCAGCATATGGATCCTTTTGTTATCGAAACGCAGTAAAGCGCCATTTTGACGTTGCGGGGATTTATTTAAAACATATTTTTTCATTGCAAGTTTATTTGATGGTCGTGGTCCGACCGGGTACGCTGGTAAATTCGGGCGCAGGTGGGCTGCATGCTAGAATCATGCGCTGTGAAGTCGCCGCGCCAACGCCTGTGCCGACGCAAATTATCAGTCAACCCAAGCTAAAGACCAATCGCCCCGCCAATGGATCAATTCGCTAAAGAAACAATACCGATTTCTCTCGAAGAAGAGATGCGCAAGAGCTATCTCGATTATGCGATGAGCGTGATCGTCGGCCGTGCCTTGCCCGATGTGCGCGACGGCCTGAAGCCGGTGCACCGTCGGGTGCTGTTTGCGATGCACGAGATGAACAACGTGTGGAACCGTCCGTACGTCAAATGTGCACGCGTGGTCGGCGAAACCATGGGTAAATATCACCCGCACGGCGATCAGTCGATCTACGACACGCTGGTGCGGATGGCGCAGCCCTTTTCGCTGCGCTACATGCTGGTCGACGGGCAGGGCAACTTCGGTTCGGTCGATGGCGACAACGCCGCGGCGATGCGCTATACCGAGTGCCGGCTGGACAAGATCGCCAGTGAGATTCTGGCCGATATCGAAAAGGACACGGTCGATTTCGTGCCCAATTATGACGGCAAGGAAAAGGAGCCGTCGGTATTGCCGACCCGGATTCCGAACCTGCTGATCAACGGCGCCTCCGGCATTGCGGTCGGCATGGCGACCAATATCCCGCCGCACAACCTCACCGAAGTCATCAATGGCGCGCTGCACGTGCTGCGCAATGCCGATTGCACGATCGACGAACTGATCGAGATCATCCCGGCGCCGGACTTCCCGACCGCCGGCATCATCTATGGCGTGTCCGGCGTGCGCGACGGTTACCGCACCGGCCGCGGCCGCGTAGTGATGCGCGCCAAGACGCATTTCGAGGAATTCGGCAAGGAAGGGCGCACCGCGATCATCGTCGACGAGTTGCCCTACCAGGTCAACAAGAAGTCCTTGCTGGAACGGATCGCCGAGAATGTGCGCGACAAGAAGCTCGACGGCATCTCCGACATCCGCGACGAATCCGACAAATCGGGCATGCGGGTCGTGATCGAGCTGAAACGCAACGAAGTACCGGAAGTCGTGCTCAACAATCTGTACAAGCAGACTCAGTTGCAAGATACCTTCGGCATGAACATGGTGGCGCTGGTCAACGGCCAGCCGAAGCTGCTGAACCTGAAGCAGATGCTGGAATGCTTCCTGTCGCACCGCCGCGAAGTGGTCACCCGCCGCACCGTATTCGAACTGCGCAAGGCGCGCGAACGCGGCCATGTGCTGGAAGGTCTGGCGGTAGCGCTGGCCAATATCGACGACTTTATCGCGATCATCAAGGCCGCACCGACGCCGCCGATCGCGAAGCAGGAATTGATGACCCGCGCCTGGGACTCGTCGATGGTGCGCGAGATGCTGACGCGCACCAGTGCCGACAATCCGGCCGGCATCGAAGCCTTCCGTCCGGAGAGCCTGCCGAAGCATTACGGCATCCAGAAAGACGGCCTGTACAAGCTGTCCGACGACCAGGCCCAGGAAATTTTGCAGATGCGTCTGCAACGCCTGACTGGTCTGGAGCAGGACAAGATCGTCAACGAGTATAAGGACGTCATGGCGGAAATCGCCGACCTGCTGGATATTTTGTCGAAGCCGCAGCGCGTGACCGCCATCATCACCGACGAGCTGAACGCCGCCGTCAACGAATATGGCATCGGTGCCAAGGACGTGCGCCGCTCGCAGATCGAACTGAATGCGACCGATCTGGAGACCGAGGATCTGATTACGCCGCAGGACATGGTGGTGACCTTGTCGCATACCGGTTACATGAAATCGCAGCCGGTCTCGGAATACCGCGCGCAAAAGCGCGGTGGCCGCGGCAAGCAGGCGATGGCGACCAAGGACGACGACTGGATCGACTACCTGTTCATCGCAAATACCCACGACTACATCCTGTGCTTCTCCGATCGCGGCCGCATGTACTGGCTGAAGGTATGGGAAGTGCCGCAAGGTTCGCGCAGTTCGCGCGGCAAGCCGATCGTCAATATGTTCCCGCTGCAGGACGGTGAAAAAATCACCGTAATCCTGCCGGTGTCCGGCGAGAACCGCAGCTTCCCGGAAGATCGCTATATTTTCATGGCGACCAGCCTTGGTACGGTCAAGAAGACACCGCTGTCGGACTTCAGTAATCCACGCAAGGCCGGCATCATCGCGGTTGCGCTGGATGACGGCGATTTCCTGATCGGCGCCGCGCTGACCGACGGCAAGCACGATGTGATGCTGTTCTCCGATTCCGGCAAGGCGGTGCGTTTCGACGAAAACGACGTGCGTCCGATGGGCCGCACCGCACGCGGCGTACGCGGCATGAACCTGGACGAAGGTCAGCAGGTAATCGCGTTGCTGGTGGCAGAAAATGAGCAGCAATCGGTGCTGACCGCCACCGAAAACGGTTTCGGCAAACGCACGCCGATCACTGAATACACGCGTCACGGCCGCGGCACCAAGGGCATGATCGCGATCCAGACCAGCGAGCGCAACGGCAAGGTGGTCGCCGCGACTCTGGTCGAAGCGAGCGATGAGATCATCCTGATCACCACCGGCGGCGTGCTGATTCGCACCCGCGTCTCCGAAATCCGCGAGATGGGACGGGCCACTCAGGGCGTGACGCTGATCGCGGTCGAGGACGGCACCAAGCTGTCCGGTCTGCAGCGCATCGTCGAATCCGATGTCGAAGAAGATAACGGCGACAGCGAAGAAGAGTGACCGGAAGTGTGTGATGGCGCGTAATGGCGTGTGATGCAGCAGGTTTGAAGCTGCAGAATTGACGCAAGACAAGTGAAACCAAGATGACGCAGATATATAACTTCTCCGCCGGCCCGGCGGTGTTGCCGAAGGAAGTGTTGCAACAAGCCGCCGCCGAGATGCTGGACTGGCACGGGAGCGGCATGTCGGTGATGGAAATGAGCCATCGCGGTGCCGAATTCATGTCGATCCTGGAGACGGCGCTGGCCGATTTGCGCGAGCTGTTGGCGGTGCCCGACAACTACAAGATCCTGTTCATGCAGGGTGGCGCACTGGCCGAAAATGCGATCATCCCGATGAACCTGGTCGGCCGCAAGCCGCAGCCGGCGACGATCGATTTCGTGCACACCGGTTCCTGGACCGCCAAGTCGATCAACGAAGCAAAGAAATACGCGAATGTGCGTATCGCGGCGGCCGCGCCGGATGGCCGCTTCCATGCGGTGCCAAAGCGGGCGGGCTGGAATCTGCACCGCGACGCTGCCTATCTGCACGTTTGCACCAACGAAACCATCGACGGCGTCGAATATCATTTCAACCCCGACGCCGGCGACGTGCCGATCGTGGCCGACATGTCGTCGCATATCCTGTCGCGCGTGATCGACGTAGCGAAATACGGCGTGATCTTTGCCGGTGCGCAAAAAAACATCGGGCCGGCCGGGCTGACCATCGTGATCGTGCGCGAGGATTTGCTCGGTCATGCGCTGCCCTGCTGCCCATCGGCGTTCGACTGGAAAATCGTGGCCGAGCACGGCTCGATGTACAACACGCCGCCGACCTATGCGATCTATATCGCCGGACTGGTATTCCAGTGGCTCAAGCGGCAGGGTGGGGTGGCCGCGATGGAGCAGCGCAATATCGCGAAGGCGTCGTTGCTGTATGACTATCTCGACGCCAGCGCGTTTTACCGCAATGAGATTGCGAAAGATTCGCGCTCGCGCATGAACGTGCCGTTCTTCCTGCGCGACGAGTCACTCAACGAAGCATTCCTGGTCGGCGCCAAGGCGCACGGCCTGCTGCAGCTGAAAGGCCACAAGTCGGTCGGCGGCATGCGCGCATCGCTCTACAACGCGATGCCGATCGAGGGTGTACAGGCGCTGGTGGACTATCTGAAAGAATTTGAACAGAAGTACGGCTAGTATGACTAGTACGGCTAGAGCGTTCCCTCCCCTTCAAGGGGAGGGTTAGGGTGGGGATGGGTTTCGTGTCATCGCGACCGAAACCCACCCCCATCCCGGCCTTCCCCCTGGAAGGGGAAGGAGTGAAATGACTACGTGATCATAAGATGGACAACAAACTAAAACCCTTGCGCGAGCAGATCGATGCGATCGACGCCCAAATTCTCGAACTGCTGAACCAGCGCGCGCGTGTCGCGCAACAGGTCGGCCACGTCAAGGCCGAGACCAATGCGCCGGTGTTCCGCCCCGAGCGCGAGACGCAGGTCCTGCGCCAACTGGCCGATCGCAATCCCGGGCCGCTCGCTAGCGGCGACGTACAGACGATTTTCCGCGAAGTGATGTCGTCCTGCCGCGCGCTCGAACGGCGCGTGATCGTCGCCTACCTGGGACCGGCCGGCACCTTCAGCGAGCAGGCGGTCTACCAGCAATTCGGTCATGCGGTCGAAGGCCTGCCTTGCGCCTCGATCGACGAAGTGTTCCGTGCCGCGGAGGCCGGCACGGCGGACTTCGGCGTGGTGCCGGTCGAAAATTCATCGGAAGGCGCGATCAACCGCACCCTCGATCTGATGCTGCAAACCACGCTGTCGATCAGCGGCGAATTGTCGATTGCGGTTCATCACAGCCTGATGAGCAAGACCGGTTCAATGGACGGCGTGACCCGCATCTGCGCCCATTCACAGGCGCTGGCGCAGTGCCAGGCGTGGCTGAACCAGAACTATCCGAACATCGAACGCCATGCGGTCGCCTCCAACGGCGAAGCGGCGCGCATTGCCAGCGAAGACCCGACGGCCGCCGCGATCGCCGGCGAGATCGCCGGCCAGCGTTATGCGCTGGGCGTGGTCAAGGCGCATATCCAGGACGATCCGCACAATCGCACGCGCTTTGCGGTGGTCGGACGCATGCAGCCCAGCCCCTGCGGGCGCGATCAGACTTCGCTGGTGCTGGCGGTGCCCAACCGGGCCGGCGCGGTATATCAATTACTGGCGCCGCTGGCAGTCCATGGCGTGTCGATGACGCGCTTCGAGTCGCGTCCGGCGCGGATGGGGACCTGGGAGTACTACTTCTACGTCGACATCGAAGGGCATCAGCAAGACGCCAAGGTCGCCACCGCGCTGGGCGAACTCAAGCAGAATGCCGCCTTCTTCAAGCTGCTTGGCTCCTATCCGCTCAGTTTATAAACTTACTCAAGATATCCATCATGTCTATTCAATACGGTCCCGATTACGTTCGTGCCATCGCCCCCTATCAGAGCGGCAAACCGATTGCCGAAGTCGCGCGCGAGTTCGGCCTCGACGAAGCGTCGATCGTCAAGCTGGCCTCCAATGAAAACCCGCTCGGGATCCCGGAGTCAGCCAAACAGGCGATGCTGGCCGCGGCGAGCGACATCGCGCGCTATCCCGACGCCAACGGTTTCGACCTGAAGGCTGCGCTCAGCGCCAAATATGACGTGCCGCAAGACTGGATCACGCTCGGCAATGGCAGCAACGACATCCTGGAACTGGCCGCGCATGCCTTCGTGCAGCCGGGCCAGGCGGTGGTCTATGCCCAATATTCGTTTGCGGTCTATCCGCTGGCGACGCAGGCGGTCGGCGGTCGCGCGATCGAGGTGGCGGCAATAAATTACGGTCACGATCTGGTGGCGATGGCGGCCGCCATCACCGCCGATACCAAGCTGGTGTTCATCGCCAATCCCAACAACCCGACCGGCACCTTCGTCCCGGCCGCTGAAATTGAGGCCTTCCTGAAAAAAGTGCCGCAGCAAGTGGTGGTGGTGCTGGACGAGGCCTACAACGAATTCCTGGCGCCCGAACTGCAGTACGAGTCGACCGCCTGGGTCCGGCAATACCCGAATCTGCTGGTGTCGCGCACCTTCTCGAAAGCCTACGGCCTGGCCGGCCTGCGCGTCGGCTTCGGGATTGCCCAACCCGCGATCACCGACCTGCTGAACCGCATCCGCCAGCCGTTCAATGTCAATTCGCTGGCGCAGGCGGCCGCGATCGCGGTACTCAACGATACCGAATTTCTGAACAAGAGCGCGCAACTCAATGCCGACGGCTACCTTCAGCTCACCGCGGCGTTCGACGCACTCGATCTGGAATACGTGCCGTCCTGCGGCAATTTCGTGCTGGTCCGGGTCGGCCACGATGACGGCGCCGGCGCCCGCGTCAACCTGGCCTTGCTGAAGCAGGGCGTGATCGTGCGTCCGGTCGCCAGTTATGGCTTGCCGCAATGGCTGCGCATCTCGATCGGCTTGCCGCAAGAGAATGCGGCGTTCATCGCCGCGTTGCAAAAGGCTTTGAGCTGAAAGGCGAAACCTGGAAATACTCTCCCCTTGTATGCCATGAATCCGCGCAATTTATTTGCGGAATAGAGGGTATTGCCCGGGGAGTATTTTTTGCAGACGCGTTGTGACGCACGCTGTCGTGGTCGTGCCGCCAATATCAACCATTATCAACCATCATTTTCTAAGTACTGATCCGTGTTCAAAAAGATCGCAATTTTCGGTGTCGGCTTGATCGGCGGTTCGTTCGCGCTGGCGCTCAAACGGGCCGGCGCGGTGCGGCAAGTGGTCGGCGTAGGGCGCAGCGCGGCGTCGCTGGCGCGCGCGCACCAGCTCGGCATCATCGACGTCATCGGCGCTTCCGTGCCCGAGGCGCTGCGCGATGCCGATCTGGTGTTGATCGCTGCGCCGGTGGCGCAGACGGAAACGATCCTGGCCGCGATCAAGCCGCATCTGCAAGCCGGCACCGTGGTGACCGACGCCGGCAGCACCAAATCCGATGTGGTGGCGGCCGCGCGCCGCGCGCTGGGCGACCGGATCGCGCAATTCGTACCCGGTCATCCGATCGCCGGGCGCGAGCAAAACGGACCGGATGCCGCCATCGTCGACCTGTACGCCGGCAAAAAAGCGGTGCTGACGCCGTTGCCGGAAAACGCGCCGCACGCGGTGGCGCGGGTGGCCGACGCCTGGCGCTTGTGTGGCGCCATCATTCATCAGTTGACGCCGCAAGAGCACGACCGCGTGTTTGCGGCGGTCAGCCATTTGCCGCACTTGCTGGCGTACGCACTGGTCGACGACATTGCCAACAAGCCGCATGCCGAGCTGCTGTTTCAGTACGCGGCCAGCGGCTTTCGCGACTTCACCCGGATTGCCGGCTCGTCGCCCGAAATGTGGCGCGATATCAGCCTGGCGAATCGGGCGGCGCTGCTGGACGAGCTCGATGGATACGTGTCGCAGCTGGCGCAGTTGCGCGGCCTGCTGGCAAATGCAGACGGCGTCGGGCTCGAGGCGGTATTCGCCAACGCGCAGCAGGCCCGGCATGCCTGGATCCGATCGATCGAGGCGGCCGAACAGCAGAGTCGCGAAGGTGGAGATTAGTGGTGCCAGAATGTGGGGCTGCGGCATGCCCAGATGCATGCGTAAAGATGCAGATAGTTTAAAAAGCAGACCTGGCAACATGTGGGCGGTCATTGCAACCTTAATAAGGTCAAATATTACTGTCGCCCCAGCGCACGCTGGGGCCCAGCGGCGTATGTTGCATGCCGTAACGCCGAACGTGGAGCCAAATCACCACCAACAAGGTGCGACATAAGACACTGGGTCCCAGCGTTCACTGGGACGACCGTCGGAATTTACAGTTGCGGCTAATATTGCAGGCCGAGTAGCGATCAAACAACGATCAAATAACGATCAAATAGCGATCAAGTCGAACAAGCAATGATCAAGTAGCGATCAAGAAATGATCAAGCAACGATCAAGCAAACGAGATAGCCCGCACAGGACAGAAATCATGAGCCAGCAGCACAAACATTTCCCACCCCATATCGATCTGCAGCCGATCGCCCGCGTCGCCGGCACCGTCCGCCTGCCCGGCTCCAAGAGCATCTCCAACCGCACCCTGCTGCTGGCTGCGCTGGCCAGCGGCAGTACCGAGATCATCGACCTGCTGGCGTCCGACGATACACTGGTGATGCTGAACGCACTGCATACACTCGGTGTGCCGTGGCAGCAGCAGGGCGTCAGCCAGGACTACCGGGTCGACGGCGCCGGAGGCGTCTTTCCGGTGCACCAGGCCGACCTGTTCATGGGCAATGCCGGCACCGCGATCCGGCCGCTGACTGCGGCGCTGGCGGTGATCGGTGGCGATTACACGCTGCATGGCGTGCCACGGATGCACGAGCGTCCGATCGGCGACCTGGTCGAGGCGTTGAACGCGGTCGGCGCGCAGATTGACTACACCGGCGTGGCCGGCTTTCCGCCGCTGCATATCCGGCGCGGTCACATCCATGCGCAGCGACTCAGCGTGCGCGGCAATGTCTCCAGCCAGTTCTTGACCGCCTTGCTGATGGTGGCGCCGCTGATGGCGCGCGACCATGGCGTCACGATCGAAGTGATCGGCGAGCTGATTTCGCGGCCGTATATCGAGATCACGCTGAACCTGATGCGCCGCTTCGGCGTGACCGTCGAGCGCGATGGCTGGCAGGCGTTCACTGTCGCGGCCGGCCAGCGTTACCGCAGCCCTGGCACCATCCAGGTCGAGGGCGACGCGTCGTCGGCGTCGTATTTTCTGGCAGCCGGCGCGATTGCCGGCGGGCCGGTGCGGGTCGAGGGCGTCGGCCGCGACAGCATCCAGGGCGACGTCCGCTTCGCCGAATCCTTGCAGCAAATGGGTGCCACCATCACGCTGGGCGACAACTGGATCGAGGCGACGTCGAATGGCGTGCTGAAGGCGATCGATGCCGATTTCAATCACATCCCGGATGCGGCGATGACGATCGCGGTCGCCGCGCTGTACGCCGATGGTCCCAGCACACTGCGCAATATCGGCAGCTGGCGGGTGAAAGAGACTGACCGCATCGCGGCGATGGCGATCGAATTGCGCAAGCTCGGTGCGATCGTCGAAGAGGGCGCCGATTACCTGCGCGTGACGCCGCCGCAGCAGATCCTGGCGGCCAGCATCGATACCTACGACGATCACCGGATGGCGATGTGCTTCTCGCTGGCCACGCTCGACGGCGCCGCGCGCAATGGCAGCCGGATCCGGATCAACGACCCACAATGCGTCGCGAAGACCTTCCCCGAGTATTTCGATGCCTTCGCGCAAATCGCCAAGAACAGCGTCGACCTGTTCTGAGCACGACGCTGAACGCGCCGCAGCGCTGAAGGAACTGCAGCGTCTGCCCGGCGTCGGTCCCAGCATCGCGCGCGATCTGGTCGATCAGGGTTTTCGGCGGATCGACCAGTTACGGCGCTGCGATCCGCAGGCGCTATACCAGCGGCAATGCGCACTGCAGGGCGGCCACGTCGACCGCTGCTGGCTGTACGTGGCGCGCTGCATCATCTATGCTGCCGAAACGGATCATCCCGAGCCCGAAAAACTGAAATGGTGGAACTGGAAGGACTGACTCGAACAAATATATACTGCCTAGTGTATATTTCAAGGCCCGCGTTTTATTGGCGGGACATGCCCTATTTTCCCCTATACTCCCAATAAAATACAAAAATGCCAACACCCAGCATCCCGGTCATCGCGATTGACGGCCCCACCGCTTCCGGCAAGGGCACGGTGGCGCAGCGCGTCGCCGCCCGCCTCGGTTTTCATTACCTCGATTCCGGCGCGCTGTACCGGCTGACCGCGCTGTCGGCACTGCGCAAGGGCATCGACCTCGGCGCCGAACATGCGCTGGCCAAGCTGGCGGCGGCACTGCCGTGCAGCTTCCAGGGCGAGCACATCCTGCTGGGGCAAGAAGACGTGACGGCCGCGATCCGGGCCGAGGAAGTCGGGAATGCGGCATCGCAGATCGCCATCCTGACGCCGGTGCGGAAGGCGCTATACGGCCTGCAGCTGGGCTGCCGCAAGGCGCCCGGGCTGGTGGCGGACGGCCGCGACATGGGCACGGTGATTTTCCCGCACGCCAGGCTCAAGGTGTTTTTGACCGCCAGCGCCGAGGCACGCGCCGAGCGGCGCTATAAGCAATTGATTGACAAGGGTTTTTCTGCTAGTATGGATGATCTGCTGAAGGATTTGCAGGCCCGCGACGCGCGCGATAGCCAGCGCGAAGTGGCGCCGCTAAAGCCGGCAGAAGGTGCAAACGTACTCGATACTTCCGACATGACGGCCGATCAGGCAGTCGAGCAGGTATTGAGTTGGTTTGCGGTAATAAAAAACTGACTGCAAGCAAGGGTTGACTGCAATCAAGAGTTGACTTCAAAAGCAGACGGCCCAAGCTGCATGCAGTTGTTGTACCTGGTGTCCGCTCCGGCGCTACGCCGGTTCGGATGTGGAAGAACCTAACCCAGTTGAAGTCGCGTTGTGCGAGTCTTGCTGGATAACCTGCAAAAACCTATGTCTACTGTTGCTACCTCCCAAGAAACACCTACCGGCATGGAAAGCTTTGCCGCGATGTTCGAAGAATCGCTGACGCGCCAGGATATGCGCTCCGGCGAAGTCATCTCCGCAGAAGTCGTGCGTTTTGACCATAATTTCGTCATCGTCAACGCCGGCCTGAAATCCGAAGCTTTCATACCAATCGAAGAATTCAAGAACGACAACGGCGAACTCGAAGTCGTCGTTGGCGATTTCGTCTCGGTCGCGATCGAATCACTCGAAAACGGCTTTGGCGACACCATCCTGTCCCGTGACAAGGCCAAGCGTCTGGCATCGTGGCTCTCGCTCGAAAAAGCGATGGAGTCCGGCGAGATCGTCATCGGTACCGTCAACGGTAAAGTCAAGGGCGGCCTGACCGTTCTGACCAACGGCATCCGCGCGTTCTTGCCGGGTTCGCTGGTCGACACCCGTCCGGTCAAGGACACCACCCCGTACGAAGGCAAGACCCTGGAATTCAAGGTCATCAAGCTCGATCGCAAACGCAACAACGTCGTGTTGTCGCGTCGTGCAGTGGTCGAAGCATCGATGGGCGAAGAGCGCCAGAAGCTGATGGAAACCCTGAAAGAAGGTACCGTGGTCACCGGTATCGTCAAGAACATCACCGACTACGGCGCGTTCGTTGACCTCGGCGGCATCGATGGCCTGCTGCATATCACCGACCTGGCATGGCGTCGCGTGCGTCACCCATCGGAAGTGCTGACCGTCGGCCAGGAAATCACCGCCAAGGTCCTGAAGTACGATCAAGAGAAAAACCGTGTCTCGCTGGGCGTCAAGCAACTGGGCGACGATCCTTGGACCGGCCTGTCGCGTCGTTACCCACAAGGCACCCGCCTGTTCGGTAAGGTCACGAACCTGACCGACTATGGCGCATTCGTGGAAGTCGAGCAAGGCATCGAAGGTCTGGTACACGTTTCCGAAATGGACTGGACCAACAAGAACGTGGCACCAAACAAGGTCGTGCAACTGGGCGATGAAGTCGAAGTCATGGTTCTGGAAATCGACGAAGAACGTCGTCGTATCAGCCTGGGCATGAAGCAGTGCAAAGCCAACCCATGGGATGACTTTGCAGTGACCCACAAGAAGGGCGACAAGGTCCGCGGCGCAATCAAGTCGATCACCGACTTCGGCGTGTTCATCGGCCTGGCCGGCAACATCGACGGTCTGGTGCATCTGTCCGACCTGTCCTGGACCGAAACCGGCGAAGAAGCAGTGCGCCGCTTCAAGAAGGGTGACGAGCTGGAAGCCATCGTGCTGGCAATCGACGTTGAACGCGAGCGCGTTTCGCTGGGCGTCAAACAACTCGAAGGCGATCCGTTCAACAACTTCGCTGCCATGAACGACAAGGGCGCGCTGGTAACCGGCACGGTCAAATCGGTTGAGCCGAAGGGCGCCGTGATCCAGTTGTCCGAAGAAGTCGAAGGCTATCTGCGTGCTTCCGAAATCTCCCGCGATCGCGTGGAAGATGCCGGTACGCACCTGAAAGTCGGCGATGCCGTCGAAGCGCTGGTGATCAACATCGACCGCAAGGCACGCAGCATCCAGTTGTCGATCAAGGCAAAAGACAATGCCGAGACGCATGAAGCCATGCAGAAGATGTCGGTAGACTCGAACGCCGCTTCCGGTACGACCAGCCTGGGCGCGTTGCTCAAAGCAAAATTCGACAACAAGAACTAAGTTTGTCGAGCTGATCAATGACCAAGTCCGAGCTGATCGCCCGTCTGGCTGAACGTTACACCCAGCTGGTGGCAAAAGACGCGGATTATGCTGTCAAGACCATACTCGATGCGATGACGGACGCCTTGGCGACCGGCCAGCGCATCGAGATCCGGGGTTTTGGCAGCTTTGCGCTGAACAGCCGGCCGCCCCGTATCGGCCGCAATCCGAAGTCCGGCGACAAGGTGATGGTGCCCGAAAAACGGGTGCCGCACTTCAAGCCAGGCAAGGAATTGCGGGAACGGGTCGACGCCATGGTCGGTCAGCCGATCATGGAGGACTGATGGGGTTTCGAGCAGCATGCTGCTCGCCAACCGGACGGCGCGCCCCTTCAAGGGGTCGCTCCTACCCGACAGGGCTACAGGTCGTTTGATCGAATTGGAACGGCATCTTCGGATGCCGTTTTTTTTCACGTACAATTTCGCTTGTTATTGCTATTTATCCGTATTCAATTCAGTGTTCAAGTCACGCCGATTGCAGCAAACCACCACTTCCAACAATAAGGAATGCGCATGAAACTCATCTCCAGATTGCTCGCGCTGTGCCTGTTCGCGGTGTTCTTTATTTTTGCGCTGAAGAACAGCCAGATCGTCGAGCTGCACTTCTTGCTGATCCCCCCGATCACCAGTCCGCTGGCACTGGTCCTGCTCGGCTTTTTCGGGGCCGGTGCCTTGCTCGGCGTGATCGCGATGTCCCCCACCGTGTTCCGGCACCGCCGCGAACTGACGCGCCACAAGAAGACCATTAACGCGCTGCAAAAGGAAAGCGAAGCGCAACAACAGGCACGCAACCAGCCGCCGCAGCCGGACAGTGTGTCCAACCAATGACAGCACCGATAGCCAAACGAATTGCGCCTGCTGCGGCAGACATCCGGCATAACGCCTCGAACAACCTCTAATAATATCGCGCATGGAATTTGAAATCTGGTGGTTGCTCGGCATTCCCGTTTTTTTTGCACTGGGCTGGATCGCCGCGCGTGTTGATATCAAGCAATTGGTATCCGAGTCGCGCAGCCTGCCTTTGGGGTACTTCAAGGGCCTCAATTTCCTGCTGAACGAGCAGCCGGACAAGGCGATCGATGCGTTCATCGAAATCGTCAAGCTGGACCCGGAAACCGCCGACCTGCATTTTGCGCTGGGCAACCTGTTCCGCCGCCGCGGCGAGACCGAACGCGCGATCCGGGTGCACCAGAATCTGCTGTCGCGGCCCGATCTGCCGCAGGAGCAGCAAGTCCACGCACAATATGAACTGGGCCAGGACTACCTGAAGGCCGGCCTGCTCGATCGCGCCGAGGAAACCTTCAACCGCCTGATCGATACCCAGTACAGCGCGCAAGCACGGCGCGCGCTGCTGGAAATTTTCCAGCGCGAAAAAGAATGGACGCGCGCGATCGAGGCTGCGCAGGCGCTGCAGCAATCCGGCGCCGGCGGCCGGCAGAAGGAAATCGCCCAGTTCTATTGCGAGCTGGCGCAAGATGAGCTGGTGCATACCCATCCCGATGCGGCGCTGGCCCTGCTCGAAAAGGCGCTCAATGTCGACCGCAAGAACGTGCGCGCCGCGATCCTCTCCGGCGATGCGCAACTGGTCACGGGCGATATCGAAAAAGCGCTGCTGTCGTGGCGCCGGGTCGAACATCAAAGTGTGCCGCACGTCGCGCTGGTCGCACAGCGACTGATGGACGGCTATCGCGCAGTCGGTCGGCCGCAGGAAGGGATCAATCTATTAAAATCCTATCTGTCTGAAGCCTCGTCGATCGACTTGCTGGAGGTATTGTTCCAGGCAGTGATTGAACACGACGGCGTCGATGCGGCGAACCAGATGGTCAGCGACGAATTGCGTCGCACGCCGACGCTACTCGGGCTGGACAAGTTGCTGGAGGCGCGGCTGATGAATACGCGGCCGGAAGTGCGGCCGGAGCTGTCGATGGTGAAAACCCTGGTGCACGGCTACGCGCAAAAACTGGCGCGTTACCAGTGCAGCCATTGCGGCTTCAAGGCACGCCAGTTCTATTGGCAATGCCCGGGATGCAACCACTGGGAAACCTACCCGCCGCGGCGCACCGAAGAACTGAATGTGATGAACTAACTTCGACTGGGCGAGCAGCAATCGACGCCCGATCGACGACCATGAAACCATGCATGGCAGCTGGTCGCAGTGCCATGCCAAACTCTGATTACACATGAAAATTACCATTATCGGCACCGGTTACGTAGGCTTGGTCACCGGCGCCTGCCTGGCGGAACTCGGCAACGACGTGTTCTGTCTCGACGTCGACCAGCACAAGATCGACATGCTGAACAACGGCGGCATCCCGATTCACGAAGCGGGCCTGGAAGAGATCGTGGCGCGCAACCGCGCCGCTGGTCGCCTGCAATTTTCGACCGATGTCGCGGCCAGCGTGGCGCACGGCGATATCCAGTTCATCGCGGTCGGTACCCCGCCCGACGAGGACGGTTCGGCCGACCTGCAATACGTGCTGGCAGCGGCGCGCAATATCGGTCGCCATATGACTGGCTTCAAGGTAGTGGTCGACAAGTCGACGGTGCCGGTCGGTACCGCCGACCGGGTGCGGCTGGCGATTGAGGGCGAACTGACGGCACGCCAGTCCGACCCGCAGCAGTGCCCTGTGACATTTTCGGTGGTGTCGAATCCCGAATTCCTGAAGGAAGGCGCGGCGGTTGAGGACTTCATGCGGCCGGACCGGATCGTGATCGGTTGCGACGACACCAGCGAAGGCCAGCTCGCGCATGCGATGATGAAAAACTTGTACAAACCGTTCAATCGCAACCACGAACGCACCTTCTGGATGGACGTGCGTTCGGCAGAATTCACCAAATATGCGGCCAATGCGATGCTGGCGACGCGCATTTCGTTCATGAACGAAATGGCCAGTCTGGCCGACAAGGTCGGCGTCGACATCGAAGCGGTGCGACACGGCATTGGCTCCGACCCGCGCATCGGCCACAGCTTCCTGTATGCCGGCTGCGGTTACGGCGGTTCCTGTTTCCCGAAGGACGTGCAGGCGCTGGAGCGCACCGCGGGCGCCTATGGCCAGGAACTGATGATCCTGCGCGCGGTGGAAGCGGTCAACAATCAGCAGAAGCACGTGCTGGGCCAGAAGATCGTCGCGCGTTTTGGCGACGATCTGAGCGGCAAACATTTTGCACTGTGGGGGCTGGCATTCAAGCCCAATACCGACGACATGCGCGAAGCATCATCCCGTGTGCTGCTGCGGGAACTGATCCAACGCGGCGCGACAGTGGCGGTCTACGACCCGGTCGCGATGCCAGAAGCGAAGCGGGTACTGGCATTGGACCTGGGGCCGACGTTCGACCAGCAGCGGATTCGTTTCGCGCACAACGCGATGGATGCTTTGACAGGCGCCGACGCGCTGGCCATCGTGACTGAATGGAAAACCTTCCGCAGCCCGGATTTTGCGCAGCTCAAGGCGCAGCTGAAGACTCCCGTCATTTTCGATGGCCGCAACCTGTATGAGCCGGACGCCATGGCCGATGCAGGCTTTGAATATCACGGCATCGGCCGTTCGGTGCTGACCCGGACATGATCATGAACCAGGACAATACCAGCCCGACACTGCCGCTTGCTCTGGACACGGTCCGCATCCTGGTGGTGGGGGACGTGATGCTGGACCGTTACTGGTTCGGCGAGGTCAACCGCATTTCGCCGGAAGCGCCGGTGCCGATCGTGCGGATCGAGAGGCGCGAAGAGCGTCTCGGCGGCGCCGCCAACGTGGCGCGCAATGCGGCTGCACTCGGCACCCGGACCGGTTTGCTCGGCGTCGTCGGCCAGGACGAGGCCGGCGATACGGTCGAACAGATCCTGGGCGAATCGAGCATCCAGAGCTATCTGAAGCGCGACGCCGCGATCTCGACCATCATCAAGCTGCGCGTTATCGGTCGCCAGCAGCAATTGCTGCGCGTCGATTTCGAAAGTGCGCCGACCGAGACCGTATTGCGTGACAAGCTGAGCCAATACAATGCCTTGCTGGATCAGTATGACGTGATCGTTTTGTCCGATTACGCCAAGGGTAGCCTGGTCAACGTGGCCGACATGATCGCAACCGCCCGCCAGGCCGGCAAGCTGGTGCTGGTCGATCCGAAGGGTGATGATTTCTCGCGTTATGCCGGTGCATCGGTGCTGACGCCGAATAAATCCGAATTGAAGCGTATCGTCGGCAGCTGGTCGAGCGAACAGGAATTGACCGTCAAGGCCCAGCAGCTGCGGCTGTCGCTCGGACTCGACGCCTTGCTGCTGACGCGCTCGGAAGAGGGCATGAGCCTGTATACCGACCAGCAGGTAATGCATACGCCGGCGATGGCACGCGAGGTGTTCGACGTCTCCGGCGCGGGCGACACCGTGATTGCGACGCTGGCTGCGATGCTCGGCGCCGGCATGCCGATTGCCGATGCGGTCACCACCGCCAACCGGGCCGGCGGTATCGTGGTCGGCAAGCTTGGCACCGCAACCGTCACCAAGGAAGAGCTGTTTGGTTAGGGCGCGTTGACGTTTTGGTATGATGCGGGAATGTTGTCAACCGCTTGGTTGTCTGGCCGTTATCAGACGCAAGGGACGAAATATCCTTTGCCCTTGTTGTCACAAATGCCATTCAATCAACCGGAGAGAATCAAATGTTCAAGAAATTACTGCTGGCGGTCGCTACTTTGGTCGCAACGATGGGTTTTGCATTCGCGCAGGTTGACGTTAATAAGGCCGACCAGACAGCGCTGGACGGCATCAAGGGTATCGGCCCGAAAACTTCCAAGGTGATCATCGATGAGCGCACCAAGGGTGGGGCGTTCAAGGATTGGCCGGACTTTGAAAAGCGTGTAAAGGGTGTGGGCAAGAAAAATGCAGCCAAGCTGTCGCAAGCCGGCCTGACCGTCAATGGTCAAGCCCTGGCTGACGCACCGGCCGCTGCACCTATGGCAAAAACACCGATGGCAAAAGCACCGGCCAAGACTGCTTCGCCAATGGCCGCACCGGCAGCAGCATCAGCCAAGGCAGGAGCCTCTGGCGCAGCTTCCGCCTCTGCGCCGAAGTAATCAGTCCTTGCTACACAAAAACCCCGCCGGTCGCCGTTGCAGACCGCGGGGTTTTTTTATCATCCATATCCGTGATCGGAACCGACGCAAATACGCGTTGCCGCATCTCGGATTAGAATGGTGCCTTGTATATCGGATCAAGCAAGAACATGGCCTATCTCAGCATCGAAGACACAATCGGTAATACGCCGCTGGTACAACTGAAGCGGGTGCCGGGCGCCGAAGCGGCCGAGCGCAACAACATCATTCTGGCCAAGCTGGAAGGCAATAATCCGGCCGGTTCAGTCAAGGACCGTCCGGCGATGTCGATGGTGAGGGGCGCCGAGGAGCGCGGCGTCATCAAGCCAGGTGACACGCTGATCGAGGCCACCAGCGGCAATACCGGCATCGCGCTGGCGATGGCGGCCGCGATCGGCGGCTACAAGATGGTTTTGTTGATGCCGGAAAATCTCAGTGTCGAGCGGCGCCAGAGCATGGCGGCCTACGGTGCGGAGATCATCCTGACCCCGAAAACCGGCGGCATGGAATACGCGCGCGATCTGGCCGAGCAGATGCAGAAGGAAGGCAAGGGCATCATCCTCGACCAATTTGCCAACCCGGACAATTCACGCGCCCACTACGAGAGTACCGGACCGGAGATTTGGCGCGATACCGAAGGCCGGATCACCCATTTCGTCAGCGCGATGGGGACCACCGGCACCATCATGGGTGTGTCACGCTATCTGAAAGCGCAAAACCCGGCGATCCGCATCATCGGCGCGCAGCCCGAAGAAGGTTCGCAAATTCCGGGCATCAGAAAATGGCCGGAAGCGTACCTGCCGAAAATCTATGATAAATCGCGAGTCGACCAGCTGGAATATGTGAGCCAGGCCGCGTCCGAACAAATGACGCGGCGCCTGGCGGCAGAAGAGGGAATCTTTTGCGGGATATCGTCCGGCGGCGCCTGCGAAGTTGCATTGCGTCTGTCGCGCACGGTCGAGAACGCCACCATCGTGTTCATCGTCTGCGATCGCGGCGACCGCTATCTGTCCACCGGGATTTTCCCTGCCTGATGCCTGAACCATGCGGCGGGAAAATCCGCCCGCTTATTGCGGCGCCGTGGTGGCTTCTTTTGGCTTGAACTGCTTGTCGCTGATGCGGAATTTGGTGCGGCGATCGCCCATCAGATAACGCAGGTCACGGATGCTCATGTCGCTCACTTCATGCATGCGTATCAGCAGCGATGCGCCGACCGGCAGTCGATTGTGGCGAATCTTGCTGATCACCGGCGGCGCGACTTCCAGTGCGCGCGACAAGGCGGCATCATTCTTGAGATGCAGTTTCTCGATCAGGGTATCGAGCAAACGGTTCGGATCGTACTTAAGCTGATCGCTATCCATCTCGTCGTTGGTGTTGTTGTCTGGTTGATTAGTCATAATCTTGATACTTCCATGTAAGATTCATTGTGCCGGGGACGCACCCAAAAATTACTCTAGAAACATAAAATCCCCGATTGCGACAGGTAACTGCGACGGTAAGTACACAGATTTTACGTAAAGTTTTTAAGGAATACACCCAATTTTATAACAATTAGAGTTTTTTTGCATAAAGACAAGATTGTTAAAAAATATGATTTTTTGAAACAACTACGCTGGTACTTGATTAACGCTCTGAAAAAAATAGAGCCAACCTGCGGCGTTGCCCGGTGTAATCCATATCTCGAGTAACGCGGCAGCGAACGGTAAAAAATTGTTTCTCTAACAATTTGATTCTATGTAGCCATCGAGGCGGCATATTGATAAAGCGCAATTTTTATTTGCAATCCGTTGCTGTAATGGCGTGCTTTGCAATGGTCTGAGGTTACCAAGGTAACGAAATTTCTCGCCAACTCAGGCAGGAAAGCACTGGCGTTGATATTCAATCAATTGCAAAGCACACCACACTAGGTTAGATGGCGATTCTTGCAATAGTTCATCTATGGCAAGAAATTATTGAAATAAAAATAGGAATCTCGGCCGAAGCGAGCGTGTGGGTGATGATGGGACACATATACTGGCTAGTCATGCCGGCCATTTCCACCAATAAATATTGGAGGTATGACATATACTCCGGCAAATTGAGCCTTGGGAAAAGCCAAGAAGCGGAATCATCCATGGCGGTGCCGCGTCTGAATGGCGTCATGCCATTACGCAACTCGTGCTGCCGAATCCATCCCTAGTATTGACTGCGCGCTGTCCGGACCGCACGGCCGAGGTCGATTACCGACATCGCATAGAAGAAGCTGCGGTTGTATTGGGTGATGGCGAAGAAATTGTTTCCGCCCAACCAGTATTCGGCCGGTTCGAATCCATTTTGCAAGTCCACCAACCCGAATGTCATGTCGGTCGGCGGCTCGACCACCGGGCTGACGCCGCCGGCTTTCAATGCATCGAGAGAAAATTTCGCTTCCAGACCTTGGCCGATGAAGGCCTGCCATGAATTCGAGCCGATGTCGTCGTTGCCGTCGGACGGATTGCGGCTGTCGACGGTCGCCGGAAACACCGGCGGTTCGCCGCGCCGCCAGCCGTGTTGCACCAGAAAATTGGCGACGCTGCCGATCGCATCGGCCTGGGAATTGCGCAGGTCGATTTTGCCGTCGCCATCGAAATCGACGGCGTATTGCCGGATGCTGCTCGGCATGAATTGCGGCCAGCCGATCGCACCCGCATACGAGCCGAGCAGGGAAAACGGATCGATGCCGGATTCGCGTGCAAACAGCAGCGTGTTTTCCAGCTCGCCCTGGAAGAAGGTCATGCGCGCCAGCCGCGTCGGTGTGTCGGGATAGTCGAAGGCCAGTGTGGTCACGGCATCCATCACGCGGAAATTGCCGGTGTTGCGGCCGTACACGGTCTCGACGCCGATGATGCCGACGATGATGTCGGCTGGCACGCCGTATTGCTGTTCGGCACGCGCCAGCGTATCGGCATTGTCGTTCCAGAATCGGACGCCGGCCTCGATCCGCACCGGCTCGACGAAGCGGGCGCGGTAGGCGCGCCAGTTCTTCGGCTTGCCGGCCGGCGCCGGTTTCATCAGCTGGATCGTGGTATCGACGTAACGTACCTTGCCCAGTATCGCTTCCAGTTCCGGCCGACTGAAATCATGTTTCGCGACCATCTGATCGATGAAGTCGGAGACTGCTTTCCATTGCACGAAGTTGGCAAATTCCCCGACGTTGTCCTGTTGCTCCTGGCGGTCGTAGCGGTTGCGCTCGAGTGCAATCTTGCGCGGCTTGTCGGCTTTCGCCGTCCCGTTTGGCGGTGCCTCGCCGGCGGTGGCGATCCCGGCGTTGATCAAGAGCGGCAAGGAGGCGCATAGGGCAATGCGTTTGGCAAGACAGGAGAGTTTCATCGGCAGTCGGCTAAGTGTGATTTGAGTCTGGCCAGCGCAGCGCTGCGCTCCTTGACATGCGCGGTGCTGCCCGACCCGAATCGAATGTGTTCATACAGCATCAAAAAGCGTTCTGCCGCGGCCACCTTGTCAGCGGGCAGGCTGGTCTTCAGGCGCGCCGCATAAGCGCGCGGACCCTCATGGATGGCACGCGCTGTACCGCGACGTGCCATCTGCTGGCAGAACGCCGAGTATATCGCATCGAACGGGTCGCGCCGCGGCCGATTTAGCAGCAACGGCAAGGCTGCCAGTGCGATCGCGATGGTGCCGAGGCCAAACATCAACGCGGTCAGACTTTGCCAGTCGAGATCGTCGAAGCCGAGTGAACGCAACAGATTCCTTTGTCGTTGCGGGTTGTAATTAAGTACCCATTGGTTCCAGGAATTGGTCATCGCATCCCAGTTCAGCCCGAGGCCGGCGCCCCACGAATCCTGGCCCGCATGCAGGCCGAGCAGGGTTGCCAGCGTATGGCGCGGAATCGCGCCGCGAAGGTTCAGTTCGACCCGCTCCGGTGCCACCGCGGCAGTCGGATCGACGCGCAGCCAACCGCGCTGCGGCAGCCAGACTTCGGCCCAGGCGTGGGCGTCGGACTGGCGGATCGTCATGTAGCCGTCGATCGGATTCATCTCGCCGCCTTGATAACCGGTCACGACCCGCGCCGGAATGCCGAGGGCGCGCATCAGCACCACGAACGAGCTCGCATAATGTTCGCAAAAGCCGGCGCGGGTCGAGAACAGGAATTCGTCGACTGCGTGCTTGCCGAGCGGGGGCGGCTCCAGCGTGTAGCGAAAACTCTCGCGGCGGAAATATTGCAGCACCAGATTGACCAGTTGCCGCTGGTCCGATGCCTGCCGGTGCAGCTTGGCCGCGAAGGCCAGCGTGCGTGGGTTGTAATCGGCCGGCAAGCTCAGCCAGTTCTGCTGTTCGTCGGGCGAGGCGTCGGCGTCGAGGGTATAGCTCGGATACGACACCGCGTCGTAACGGATCCGTTGCTCGATTGCCTCGCTGCCCAGAAGCTCGCGATCGGCGCCAATCCTGCTGAGCATGCCGTCCACGTTGGGCGCCTGCCGCGGCAGTTCGAGCGCAAACAACCAGCGCTGGCCGTTCGGCTCCAGTGTTACCTGATGCCGGATCGGCTTGCCGTAGGGCCGCAACACCACCACCGAACCTTGATGACCTGCCGATTGAAAGTGCATTGGGGTCCAACTACGGCCGTCGTAGTTGCCGAGTACCGCGCCGCGCCAATATAGCCGGGACTTGGGTGGCGCCGGATCGATGAATTTGACGCGAAATGCGATTTCCTCCGACAGCGCCAGTTGCGAGATATTGCCGGGGGACATGCTGTCGGACAAGCCACTGCGTCCGGCATGGGCATCGCCGGGCAAACCCCATAACGGCCCCTGGATCCGTGGAAAGAGCAGGAACAATACCAGCGTCAGCGGCACCGCCAACCCGACGATCACGGCCGTCAGCCGCAGGCGTCGGCGCAGCGGCGGCATGCGACCGGTATACTGAAACGACAGCTGTGCGGTCAGCATCGTGATCACCGCGACCACCGTCAGCAGCGCGCTGAGCATGGTTTGCGAATAGAAGAAGCTGGCCAGCATCAGGAAGAAACTGAGGAAGATCACCACGAACAAATCGCGCTTCGCGTGCATCTCCAGCAGCTTGAACGTGAGCAGCAGCACCAGCATCGCGACGCCGGCATCGCGGCCCAACAAAGTCTTGAAAGTGACATTGACGCCGACCATCGCCGCCAGCGCGACCGGCAGCAGCAGCCAGCGCGGCGGCATGCGTTTGCCGCGCCACGTGATCCAGCCGCGCCAGCACAGAATCGCGCCGCAAGCCACGCTGATCCACAGCGGCTGGTGCGCGGTATGCGGCAGCAACACCAGCACGCAGGCCAGCATCAACAGCAGGGTATCGGCCTTGTCGCGCGCAAGGGGGGTACTAAAGCGACCGCTGATGGCCGCGATGGCAGCGGATTTGAACCGACTCATCAGCTCGCCTCGTACAATGCCAAGGCCTGAAGGCAGGCCGCGCGATGGGCAGTGCCGACCGCGGCAGCGAAGTCGTTGGCGCCGAGTCGGAACGCATAGGGCAGGCCGCGCGCCTCCGCCTCGAGGACCCAGCGCGTCAGGCGCGACAGTTTCAGTTCGGTATCGAGCGCAGGCGGCAGCGCCGAAAAATCAAGGCACAATTCGCTGGCCGCGCCGCCTTCAAAGTATTTGGTCAGCAATTGACCGCCAAGATCGGCCGGAATCCGGGCAATTTGGCGCCACGCCAGATGTTTCATGGCATCGCCATCCTGATAGCCGCGGATGCCGCCGAAGTCGTCGCGCCCGGCGCGCCCAGCGCGCCAGAAGTCATCGTCCTTGGCGTCGCCGGCGACCGGTAGCGCCGGCGCGTTCTGCTCTGGTAGCGGATAGACCAGGGCGGTTGCATCCGGCTGCCAGTAGCTCCACGCGTGCAACAGACCGAGCGGGAAGCGCGTCTGCAGGCGCACCCGCGGTGCCTGCAAACGACCGCGGGTGATGCTCGGCGCCGACAGCGTGACGGACCGGCTGGCGTGACTGGCGATATCGAGCGGCTGTTCCGGGTGGTTCTGGCCTTCGCCGATAAAGCCAAGCCACAGCGCAAAGCGCTCATAGTTGCGACGGTTGATCACATGCAGCTCGAATTGCGCCTCTTCGCCGGCAAACACCGGATTGACCCGTCCCGGCGCCAGATGCAGATGGGCCAGATTACGAAAGGTCAGATACATGTCGATCACCGCGCAGGCCGCAATCAGGAAAGTCAGCGCGAAACCCAGGTTCAGCGAGTAATTGACCGAGGCGACGAACAGCACCACCAGCATCACGCCGAACATCAGCCCGGCGCCGGATGGGACGATGAACACGCGGCGCTGGTTGAGAAACACCTCGCCCGGTTCGGCGTCCCGCAGTCGGTACAGCCACTTGTTCAGAAAGCGCCGGTAACTGCTGTGGCAGCGCGTGCGCAATGTGGTCAACATGATGGCTGGTATCGGGCCGCGCGCTTACACGCCGACCGATTTCATCAATTGCAGCAGCAGGTCGCGGCTGGCCAGCACGGTGCCGCCGGCCGCCTTGACGGGGCGCAGACGGTGCGCACAGACCGGCACCAGCACCGCTTGCACGTCCTCGGGGATCACATGATTGCGTCCTTCCAGCGCCGCCCAGGCGCGCGCCGCCTGCAACAGCGCGATCGCGGCGCGCGGGCTCATGCCCTCGGCAAACATGCCGTTCTGGCGCGAGGCCTGCGCCAGCGCCTGCAGGTAATCGATCAGCGCCGGCGCCGCGTGAATCTGCCTGAGCGCGTGGCGCGCCGCCAGCAATTCGGCCGGCTGCATCGCCAGCGGCAATGACTTGAGCATGCTGCGGCGGTCGTCGCCCATCAGCAAGGCGCGTTCTGCGGCGGCATCCGGATAGCCGAGCGACAGACACATCAGGAAGCGGTCCAGCTGCGACTCGGGCAGCGGAAAGGTGCCGACCTGGTGCGTCGGGTTCTGCGTCGCGATCACGAAAAAAGGCACCGGCAAGTCGCGCGTGACGCCATCGGCCGTCACTTGCCGTTCTTCCATCGCCTCCAGCAGCGCCGATTGCGCCTTGGGCGTGGCGCGGTTGATTTCGTCGGCCAGCAATACCTGGGTAAATACCGGACCGGGGTGAAACACGAAGCCGTTTTTTTCGCGGTCGAAAATTGAAATCCCCACCACATCGGCCGGCAACAGGTCACTGGTAAATTGCAGCCGGTTGAACTGCAGGCCGAGCGATATCGCCAGTGCGTGGGCCAGCGTGGTCTTGCCGACACCCGGCACGTCTTCGATCAGCAGATGGCCACCGGCCAGCAGGCAGACCAGCGACTGGCGAATCTGCGTTTCCTTGCCGACGACGATCTGGCCGACTTGCTGGGCGACTGCGTGAATTTTGGCGAACATGGATTTTTTTCAGGTGTAATTGATGGTGTTGTGGTTGGTTGAGCCGGTCGCCCGCATTCTTCGTTACACTAGGAGTCTGTCGGACTTATGGAAGATCGGCTGTTAAAGTCCCTGAGCGGTACAGTGTCACCGGCTTTTTGGTCAATAGCTCGCTATTGACACTGCAAATCCGGCGAAATCTGTCCTCGTTCAACTAATTTTTCGCTTCGATTCCGCAAGTCCGACAGGCTCCTGACAATTCTATGCGAGAACGCGCCGCCGCCGCGTACCAATTACCATGACGACCGCCATCTACACCCATCCCGATTGCAAGCGCCATGAAATGGGCGAACTGCACCCCGAATCGCCGGCGCGCCTGCAGGCCATCGAAGACCAGTTGATCCTGAGCCGCATCGACGGATTTCTGGACCATCGACAGGCGCCGCTGGCGCAGCTGACCGACATCGGCCGCGTACACAATGCCGATGCAATCGCGCTGGTGCGCGACCATTTGCCGCCCGCCCAGAGCCCGCCCGGTTCGCATGACAGCTATTACTGGCTCGATCCCGACACCGCGCTCAACCCATACAGCTATCAGGCGGCGCTGCGCGCGGCCGGCGCGGCGGTGGCGGCGACCGATGCGGTGATCGCCGGCGACATCGACAATGCATTCTGCGCGATCCGGCCACCCGGTCATCATGCACGGCCGAGCATGCCGATGGGTTTTTGCTTGTTCAACAATGTCGCGATCGCGGCGCGTCATGCGCTCGAGGTGCATGGCCTGCAGCGCGTCGCCATCGTCGATTTTGACGTGCATCATGGTAATGGCACCGAAGAGACATTTGCCGCCGAACCCCGGGTGCTGATGGTCAGTTTCTTTCAGCACCCGTTTTATCCGTTTACCGGCACCGACCATCCGAGTGCCAACTGCGTCAATCTCCCGGTGGCTGCGTATTCCAAGGGCGACGTGGTGCGTCAGCTGGTGACCGAAAAGTGGCTGCCGGCGCTGCACGCGCACCGGCCGGAAATGATCTTCATCTCGGCCGGGTTCGATGCCCATCGCGAGGATGATCTCGGGCAGATGGGCTTGGTCGAAGCCGATTATGCGTGGATCACGCAACAGGTGATGGCAGTCGCGAAGCAGTATGCGCAAGGGCGCATCGTCAGCTGCCTGGAAGGGGGCTACAACCTGTCGGCGCTGGGGCGCAGCGTGGTCGCACATGTGAAGGTGCTGGCGGAACTGGATTGAGCGTCTACTACAAAAATATACTCCATCGCATTCATGTTCAATCCGCACGTAACTAAATCACATAATTAACATACTCCGTCGTAATTAGATTCATCCCTGATTTCCCCGGGGCCGCGCCGTTGCCGTCGCGCCAAGCGACATGCCGTCAATCGAGCCTGACAGGCGCCGTCCAAGTCCGTAAAATAGCGTGCTTAATCAATATAGTGCATCAGTCGGCATCTCCGCCGCATTGCGCAACCATCTCCAAGAAGGCAGCATGTCGATACAATGGTTCCCCGGCCACATGAACGCCGCCCGCAAGAAAGCGGCGGAAACCATGGAGGTCACCGATCTGGTGATCGAAGTGCTGGATGCGCGCCTGCCGCAGGCCAGCTGCAATCCGATGGTCGAGCAACTGCGCTTGCACCGGCAGCGCCCCTGCCTGAAATTGCTGAACAAGAGCGATCTGGCCGATCCGGCTGCGACCCAGGCCTGGATCGCCTATTACAACAGCCAGCCGAACGTGCGCGCGGTCGCGCTGTCGTGCAAGAATCCGGCCGATGTGGCGAAGATCCCGGCCCTGTGCCTGAGCCTGGCCCCGCATCGCGGCGTACCGACCAAGCCGCTGCGCATGATGATCATGGGCATCCCCAACGTCGGCAAGTCGACGCTGATGAATGCGCTGCTCAAGAAGCGCGTCGCCAAGGTCGGCGATGAACCGGCCGTCACCAAGTCGCAGCAGCGCCTGTATTTGGGCAAAAACATGACACTGACCGACACCCCCGGCATGCTGTGGCCGAAGATCGAGCTGATCGGTGATGGCCTGATGCTGGCGGCCAGCCACGCGGTCGGCACCAATGCGGTGATCGAGGAAGAGGTCGCCACGTTCCTGGCCGAGCTGTTGCTGGCGCGCTACCCGCAACTGGTGGCGGCGCGCTACAAATTGAACATGGAGCACATCGATGGCGTCGGCGTGATCGAAGGCATCGCCGAGCGACGCGGCTTCCGGCTCAAGGGCGGCGATAGTGATTTTGAAAAGGCGGCCCACACGCTGCTGCTCGATTATCGCAGCGGCGCGCTCGGACGGATCAGCCTAGAGACGCCGGAAACCCGCCAGGTCGCGCTGGCGGCACATCAGCAACAGCAACAGGACAAGGCCCAGCGCACGGCAGCGCTCGCAGCAGAGAAGGCGGCCGCGGCCGCCATCGGCAAGCGCGGTAGCTGAATCTTCGTACGGCCGCATGGCAGGGACCAAGGCAATCAATTCAAGCGGAGAGAACCCATGAGCAACCCGGAATCGCGCAACGCCGATGCCATCGTCGTCAAGTCGCACAGCGGCGGCATCGTCACGCTGACCCTCAATCGCGCCGATAAATTCAATGCGCTGTCAGAGGAAATGATCGCCGCCCTGCAGGCGGAACTGGACACGCTGGCGCAGGACCCATCGGCGCGCGTGGTGGTGCTGGCGGCGGCCGGCAAGGCTTTCTGCGCCGGCCACGACCTCAAGCAAATGCGGGCCCAACCCGGCATCGACTATTACCAGACCCTGTTCAAGCAATGCAGCAAGCTGATGCTGACCATCCAGAAATTGCCGCAGCCGGTCATCGCACGGGTGCAGGGCATGGCGACGGCCGCCGGTTGCCAGCTGGTCGCGATGTGCGATCTGGCCGTCGCGGCCGATAGCGCCAGCTTCGCGGTATCGGGCATCAACGTCGGTCTGTTCTGCGCCACGCCCGCAGTGCCGCTGTCGCGCAATGTGACGCGCAAGCAAGCGCTGGAGATGCTGCTGACCGGCGACTTCATCGATGCCCGCACCGCGCTGGCGCGCGGACTGGTCAATCGCGTGGTGCCGATCGATCAGCTCGATGCCGAAGTCGGCAAGCTGTGTGCCAGCATCGCCGCCAAGCCGGCTGTCGCGGTGGCGATGGGCAAGCACCTGTTTTACCAGCAGTCCGAGATGGGGATAGAGGCGGCGTATCAACTGGCCGGACAGACCATGGCCTGCAACATGATGGACGAAGCGGCGCTGGAGGGGGTGCAGGCGTTTATCGAGAAGCGGACGCCGCGCTGGAAAGTGTGAAGCGGGTAAATGGTGTGAATCGGACCAGGTTCGGGTTCACTTCCCAAGGAATCAAAACGGCGCATTAGAATCGTGCGTTCGCCGGAACGGCTACGATCAACTCTTATAGCGTTACCCGATGAAAAGTCGATGCTAAGTTATCCGTCGGTTCCCTGTTATTCGACGCTCAAGTAGCGCTGTTGTTCACCTCGCTTCGTGCGAGGTGAATCGTCTTGATTCTTGTCATGAGCTACATTTCGTCGCTATGGACAGCGAACATGCGGCGTGAGGCCTATATGTTCAATAAACGGTGATTTTCCGACGCAAAAACAAAAAGCCAGCGTTTTGTTAGTGCTGACTTTCTGTTGTGGAGCAGTCATTTTTCGTGCAAGGGGCTTATGTTAAATGGTGCGAATTTGTGAATGCCGGCAACAGAAAGTTCACGAATCAGCATAGTGGACGTTGGCGTCTTTTGCCCCTTGAGTCTCTTGTTGCCGGCTAACTAATTTTTATTAGAAGCTGTGGCGCACGCCAAGGTTGAATGCCTTGTCGCCAGTACCGACTTCAGCATTGTTGCCGACGGTGTAACCGGCGCCATTCTTGTTCTTGATCCGCGCATAAGAACTATAGAGGCTGGTACGAGTGGACAGGGCATAGGTATAGCCGAGTGCCCATTGGTCAGCATCCTGATTCAAGCTGGTTTTGTCGTCCTTGCGAATATACGAAGCGAGGATCGTGCTGGCGCCAAACGGCACTGCGACACCGACCAGGAAATCCCTGCTGTCGGTAGACGCAGTCGGTTTAACACCGCCGAAGGGATTCGTCGTGTTCGGTAAAGCGGCGCTGTTTGTGCCCTTATCGATACCGTATGCCAGGAATGCCTTTGCCACGCCGAAGTTGTAGTTCGCGGCCAACAGCGTATTCCTGCCGATGTCCTTGCTCGACGCAGCGACGGCCGGAACGGCAGCAACACCGGCAGCGGCGGTGATATCGCTATTTCGGTTGTTGTAGGCGAGGCGGACATTCAACGGGCCATTTGCGTAAGCGAATGCGGCCCCAAACTGACGGCCAGCGGAGTTGCTGCCGGCTTGCTCACCCAGGCCATAGGCGAGTTCGCCAGAAAAACCGCTCACATTTGGCGATGTGTACAGGATGGTGTTGCTGGTACGCGTGTTGTTGCCTGCAGTAGGGAACAAGTTTTTGGCGCTGCCTGCATAGCCGGCACCGAACGGATCAGCAACCGTGCTGACGGTGAGGTAAAGCGGTGTGTATTGACGACCCAGCGTCACCGCACCGAAGCCGTTTTTTAATCCGACGAAGGCCTGGCGATTGAAAATTGAGCCGGCCACATCCGATTCACCGGTATCGATTTTAACGCCGGATTCCAGCACGAAGTTTGCAGACAAACCTCCGCCCAGATCTTCCGTGCCGCGGAAACCCAGGCGCGAAGCAGAAGCCACGCCGCTGGTCAATTTTGTAACGGAGTCGGCAACGCCACCGCGCTCATTCACAATACCGGCGTCGACGATACCATAGATGCTGACGGAAGATTGCGCAGAAGCAATTCCTGAAAAGGCGCTCAATACTGCAATTGCAACAAGTGATTTTTTCATTGTGTAATTCCCTGGTTGGTAAAGTTATTTTTTTTGGTATATCGGGTACGGCTTCCTACGTTTTTACATAGAAACTGATGTTACGCAGCCCGCAATGCCTGAAGCCGGCCATTGGCTTGCTGGGTTGCCTTGATAAAGAGCTTTGTGCGAAGGGCGAAGTGGCTGGTGCTGTGTTTTAGTTTCAGGCACTCATACCCAGGCTGCGCGAGGGGGACATTTCATATTCGCGGTAGGTAGAGACGCTCAGCGGCGTGATGACTGCCGCCCGCCATTCGGTGGGCAGGGATCGCTGCCAGTCAGGGTGGCAGATTCCGAGCGGTGACAGTGGCATGGATGGGCGGAACGGGATGCGGACTGGAGATTCATCGTCTTTTTTTCAAGCAAGCAAAGCGACAGCTTTGATCTGCGCCCAAACCGGCTGGTCAGGAGTAATTCCCAGTTCGCGGCATGAGCGCTCGGTGATGCGGGCGAGCAAGGGGGTGGCGCCGACACGCATCTGCACCAGCACATGGCCCGGGCTGTCGGTGGTTGCGATAGCGGTGATCGTGGCGGGCAGGATGTTGAGAATGCTCGAAGCCCGTGGCCGCTCCAGCGCCAGGCTGACGTCGCGGGCATGGATGCGGCAGCGCAGCCGGCTGCCCGGCGCTTCCGGGCGGCGGCCGACATGGATGCAGCCGCCGGCGAAATCGAGTTGCGAGAGATTGTCGGCCTCGTGCCCGGACAGCGTGGTTTCCAGCACCACGCCAGCGTCGTCGGTGAAAGCCGACGGCAGGTCGGCGCGGGCCAGGGTTTCGCTCAGCGGCCCGCTTGCCGCCACCCGGCCGCCATCGAGCAGGACCAGGTGGTCGGCCAGGCGCGCGACTTCGTCCGGGGAATGGCTCACATAGATCACCGGAATGGAAAGCTCGTCGTGCAGACGCTCCAGATAGGGCAGGATTTCCAGCTTGCGCTTGAGGTCCAGCCCCGCCAGCGGCTCGTCCATCAGCAACAGGCGCGGCGCCGTCAGCAGGGCGCGGGCGATGGCAACGCGCTGGCGCTCGCCGCCGGAAAGGATGGCTGGCATGCGTTCGAGCAGGCCGGCGATGCCCAGCAGGTCGGCGACGGCGGCGAGGTCGAAACGCTGTGCGGTGTCCGCTGCGCGTTTTTGCCCGCGAATTTGCCCGAATTCCATGTTGCGTCGCACCGACAGATGCGGAAACAGGCTGGCCTCCTGGAAAACGTAGCCAAGCGCCCGGCGATGCGTCGGGACAAAAACGCCGCGCTGGTCGTCCTGCCAGACTTCGTCATCAATGGTGAACAGGCCGCCCGGCGCGCGTTCTAATCCGGCCATCGCGCGCAGGCAGGTGGTTTTGCCCGAACCGGAAGGGCCGAAGAGGGCCGTGATGCCGCGGCCGGGCAGGACCAGATCGATCTCGAGACTGAAGTCGCCACGGTCGACGCGGAAGCGGGCGTGAATGTTCTGGCTCATTGCCCTATCCTCCCTGCTCGCGGCTGATGGGTATACAGCATCAGCAGGACGAAGAAGCTGAAAACCAGCATGCCACCGGCCAGCCAGTGGGCCTGCGCGTATTCGAGCGCCTCGACGTGGTCGTAGATCTGGACCGAAACGACCCGGGTCTTGTCCGGGATATTGCCGCCGATCATCAGCACCACACCGAATTCCCCGACCGTATGAGCGAAACCGAGGATGGCGCCGGACACGAATCCCGGCCGGGCGAGCGGCACGGCCACCGACCAGAAAGTATCCCAGGGACCGGCGCGCAAGGTGGCGGCGACTTCGAGCGGCCGCTCGCCGATGGCCTCGAACGCGTTCTGCACGGGTTGCACCATGAAGGGCAAGGAATAGAACACCGAGGCGATGACCAGGCCGGGAAAGGTGAACGGCAGGGTGCCCAGCCCGAGCGCTTCGGTCAGTTGCCCGACTGGTCCCTTCGGCCCCATCGCGACCAGCAGATAGAAGCCGAGCACGGTAGGCGGCAGCACCAGCGGCAGTGCCACGACCGCGCCGATGACGCCCTTCAGACGCGAGCGCGTGCGCGCCAGCCACCAGGCGATGGGGGTGCCGATCAGGAGCAGCAGCACCGTCACCGCGCTGGCGAGCTTGAGGGTCAGCCAGAGGGCGCCAAGGTCGGCATTATCCATATCAGTTACGCGAAATAACGGGGCGAAGCTTGCTGAAGGTGTGCCTCATAGTTCGTAACCATAAGACTTGATGATGGCGCGTGCCTTGTCCGTCTTGAGATAGTCCACTAACGCGATGGCCGCCGGCTTGTTGCGGCCTTTGGCGAGAACCACTGCATCCTGGCGGATGGGGGCGTAGAGCTTGCTTGGCACGATCCAGGCGGAGCCGGAGGTGACTTTCCCATCCTTGAACACCTGCGAGAGAGCGACGAAACCGAGCTCGGCATTCCCGCTGGCGATGAACTGGTGGGTCTGGCCAATGTTCTCGCCCTGGACGAACTTGGGCTGGATGCCCTCCATCACGCCGAGCTTTTTCAATGCCTCGACGGCAGCGGCACCGTAAGGCGCGGTCTTCGGGTTGGCCAGCGCCAGATGCTTGAATTCACCTTTTTTCAGGACCTCGCCCTTGCCGTCGACGTAGCCTTCTTTCGCCGACCACAGCACCAGCTTGCCGATGGCGTAGGTGAAGCGGGTGCCGGGAGCGGTCAGTAATTCCTTTTCCAGTCTCGCCGGGGTGGCGTCATCGGCCGCCAGGAACACTTCGAACGGCGCACCATTGCTGATCTGGGCGTAGAACTTGCCGGTGGCGCCGAAGACGAGCACCGCTTTATGGCCGGTATCCTTCTCGAACTCGGCGGCAATCTGTTGCATGGGTGCTGTGAAATTGGCGGCGACGGCGACCTGGACTTCGTCGGCATGGGCAGCAACAGTGAGCAAAAACGCGGAACATAGCGCGGAAAGCAGGGCGGTGAGGCGGGTCATGAGATTTCTCCTTGGATCAGGTGTAAAGGCAAAGAATGACGGACGAGGCCTTGAACACGGCGCAGGCCCGTTCGCCGATGGCGAGGCCGAGCTTTTGCACGCTGTCGTGGGTCACCACCGCACAGACGGTCTTGCCGCCGGGCATGACGAGGGTGATTTCACAGTTGACCGGCCCGTCGAGGATGCGGGTAACCTCGCCCCACAGGTGGTTGCGGGCGGAAGTTTTCAGGTTGGGGTCGGTGAGCAGCAGGACGGACGAGGATTTCACCAAGGCATTGACTTCCATCCCGATCTGCAGGCCGAGGGTTTCCGCCGATTCCCGCGTGATAATGGCGACCAGTTCGTCGTCTGCGCCCAGCCGCAGCCGCACCTCGAAATCGATATCGCCTTCCCGCAGGCCGATAACCGTCCCGGCAAACTGGTTGCGGGCGCTGGTTTTCATGGACATGCGCTTCAAGAGTTGGCGGAATTGCTTGAAATCCCCGGCCTGGTCGTTGTTCATACTCTCCACCAGGCGGTCAAGGGCGCCCTGGTATTCGGTGTCCAGCGCCCGGTATAACGCTACCACCTTGCGCCCGTAATCGGTCAGTAATGTGCCGCCGCCATGGCGCCCGCCTGCCGAGCGGATCACCAAAGGATGGTCGGCCAGGTTGTTCATGGCGTCGATCGCATCCCAGGCAGCCTTGTACGAGAGGGGAACGGCCTTGGCGGCCTGGGTGATCGAGCCGTGACTTTCGATTGCTTCCAGCAGGCGTATCCGGGTATCCCCTAGAAAGGTGCCGAACTCGGTATCGACTTCGAGCTTGCCGCGCAGGCGATGTCGGTCTTGTTCCATATTTGTCGCAATATTGTATTGTATATAACGGTGGCGATAATAACTCGATTTGAGCCTATTCGCCAGGAAATTTGGCAAGCGTTATGGCTGTTATTGCGCAGTGGGTTATCCTAGACTGTTCCCATCCCCAACCAGAATCGCTCTATCGAATGGGACATAGCGGGGATATGGCGAAAACCAGCGCCAGCCGAGTCACTGTTTCAAGGAGAACAAGATGAAAGTTAGTGCACGCAATGTATTCAAGGGCAAGATCACAGCCCTGGTCGACGGCGCAGTGAATGCAGAAGTCGAACTCACCACGGCGAGCGGCGACACGATTGTCGCCATCATCACCGAAGGCAGCGTCAAGTCTCTGGGCCTGGCGGTCGGCAAGGAGGCCGTCGCCTATGTCAAGGCACCATGGGTCATGGTGCTGGTCGGCGATGCCGATGTCCGTTTTTCCGCCCGCAATCAATTCGCCGGCAAGGTGACGAGCCTGACCAAGGGCGGGGTCAATGCCGAGGTCGGCATCGAATTGCCCGGCGGTACGGTCATTCATGCGGTAATCACCAACGAGGCGGTTCTTGAACTGGGACTGAAGCAAGGCGTGGCGGCCACGGCTTTGATCAAGGCTAGCCATGTGATACTGGGTGTGCCTGCCTGATTATTGGGCAAAGAGCATGTATTGGGCAAAGAGCATGGTCGCCCAGAGGTCTGGTAATAAGGATTCAAAAAAATCGGGATCTGGCGCGGCCGGACAGACGCGGTCGGACAGACGCGGTCGGACAGACCATGGCCTGCAACATGATGGATGAGGCGGCGCTGGAGGGGTGCAGGCGTTGGTCGAGAAGCGGACGCCGAGCTGGAAAGTAGGATGAGGCGAATGGCGTGAATCGGACCAAGTTCGGGTTCACCTCACCAAGGATTCAAAACGACGTATTAGATTCGCGCATCTGCGGCAATCAAGGCACTCAGTGCGGGCATGTCTTGAATAACGCGAACTCATGGCTACCACCGCGCTCGGCGCCATATCGCTGCCATCGCGGGCGCGCGCTGCAGCGCCCGATCGGAAGCCACCATATCATAGTGGCTAATGCAATTCCTGCCATGCTGCTGGCCTTGTGTTTTAAAACGGTGACGCTTAAAACCGATTGGCGTATCTAGCGTGGCGCGGACATTTCGTTGCGAAAAACGGATGCCAAGTTTGCCGGCTGACAAGCGGCTGGATTGAAAGCGAAGACCGGGATCGACGCTGATGGTCGCCGCACCGCACCCACGGATTGCCGGCGCGCTTTATTTTCTGCGTCAAGTGACAGAAATTGAGCCCCAATGGCAAACCACTCGTCGCTCGATATGACCCGTTGTGCTAGCGGCAACAACTCATCTTCTTCTTTGGTTAATCGTTGCAGCAGGTTATTGCAATAGAGTTCGATGGATGAATACAACTCTTTTACTGCAACCGCCCCTTGATCAAAAGCTTGCCGCACGCACTCTCTGACTGATCCGAAAATACGCAGCCCCATGGCACTTAACGATTCCAGCTCGGCAAGGAGCGAATCGGCTTCTTTTGTTGCTTTCTGGATGGCGGGAATCACGTAAAGCTCGACTTTGCGTCTGTGACAAGACTCATCGAGTTTGGCAAGCTGACTGACGATCGATTCAAGAATCACGGGGTCGATGTGCCCCTTGTCCGCTGCGCTGTCCTGAACTAATTGTTGGGCCGTAGATAAGAGCTTATGTGCCCTCTTTTGTTCCACTGAAAGACTGATCAGAGCGTAAGTAGCTGTTAGCATTTTGTCTCCTTCATTGTTAGTACATGCCACCCCGAACCACATTGGGGGGAGTTAACAGAAAGAATCAGATGGGATCAAAAAACGGGGGAAACGGTTGAGGCGAGGAAGCAAGTATAGGAAGAAAATATTCAGATCACAAGACACTTCCGTCTTGCACTGCACCAAAAACGCGCACCTCGGTGGGTTATCGGGGGATCGAACGCGGTGCGCGTGGACCGTAGTGGAAAGCAAATTTTTCTCCATGAGCGGTTTTCCTGGAATTTAAGAAATCTCTGTTACACACCATGGGATTACGCGGCGAGCGAAGTATGGAATCGTATATGGCTTCCAGGTTTGGGTCCCGTCGGTCGAATGGTTGTCGATCTCCGACTGTTCAATACCGCGCATCGGATCTGCAGTAACGCGCTGGGGTCTTGTGGGGAACTAGCGCATCTGCTGGGCTTCACACCGCACTGGCGTTGGCGCCCATCACCGACGCGCTCAGATGCACAAAGCTGCTGCGAAGGTCGTGAAAACGACGGCCTGCGTTTCTCCCCGCACTCAAGCATCGGGCGCCAAACGTCCACGCGCCAGCTTTGCAGTGTGGTTCGATGTTGCAATTCGCCTCCATTTGGCGGACAGAATACCTGTCAACTTTGACAGGTTCGTTCAGCGAATTGATAGTGCCATGCCGGCATTTCTGGAGCCATCGATCTCCAGTTTCCCTGGCGCTCGGCACACCGCTTTGCAGCGTGTCGCCGCCCCGGTATCCGGTCCATTTTCATAGTGCACGCTCGCCCTGGAAGCGCCGCGCCGCAGCTTGTGCTCTGTCGTCGGCGTCGCTCCAACTTGTCGGGCAAGAGCGCCCTTAAGTGTTCGCAATCGCGCACTCATTCATAGTAACTATGCAAACTAATCATTTCAGACTTGGCGGGTTCCTTGAGTAATATCACGTCGTCGTCTGGTAGGAACAATGCACGCGACGAATGTGTTTCGCCAAACCTTCCCAGAGCGCTTGGTTCTGGCACCCCGGCAAGTAGATTGGTTTTGAAAATAAATGAAAGGTGGGAAATTGAAAAAAGTAGCCTGGTTGATCGTCAGTTGCTTGAGTCTGCTTACTGCCGCGGCCCATGCCGAGCCGGAGCAGGCAAAGGTAACAGTCGAGCATAAATTTGACGCGTCTGTCGACACCACCTGGGGGAAATTGGGCCGCTTCTGCGCCATCGCGGAATGGCAATCGCTGGTCGCCAGCTGCGTTGTCGAGGAACGTCAGGACGGCATCTATCGGATCGTCGGAATGCATGATCACACCAGCTTCACGGAACGCCTGGAAGAGTATTCGCATGGCGATCACGCTTTCACCTACACGATCAAGAGCGGCCCGTTACCGATCAAGGACTACCGCTCGGAATTTCGTCTGATTCAGGTCGGTGACGGACAAACCAGACTGGTGTGGAAAGCCTGGTACACGGTTCCCGCAGGTATCGACGAGAAAACGGTGGCCTTCAATCTGCGGGAGTTGTTCGCCAACGGCATCAAGGGAATGATCCCGCTGCTCGCTGCCACGCGATAGATGAATTGACGCAAGTGATGCAAGTGATGCGGCTGGTCGGACAAGTCAATCAATTAATTTTTTGAGGAAAAGCAAAATGATTTTAGTTACAGGCGCAAGCGGCAACGTCGGCACACAAGTGGTGCGTCGTCTGGCCGAAAGAAATATTGCTGTTCGCGCGATGACGCGCAATTTGCCGGCTGACGGCAAGGTCGGAACAGTCGAATGGGTGAAGGGTGACTTTGACGACGCGGCCAGTCTGGCGCGGGCGATGCAGGGAGTCGAGAAAGTGGTGCTGATTTCGCCAGCGCATGCCGACATGCTGGAGCACCAAAGCGCTGTTATCGACGCCGCCAAAGCTGCTGGAATCAAACACATCGTCAAACTGTCCGGCCTCGGAGCCAGTCCCGACGCGCCGATCCGATTGCCGCGCTTGCACCATGAGATCGAGCGCAGGATTGTCGCATCGGGTATCGCGCATACCTTCGTGCGACCGAATCTTTTCATGCAAGCGCTGTTGGGTTCCGCTGAAACCATTCGTGACGACGGTGCGATTTACGCCCCGGCCGGCAATGGTGCGATCAGCCTCACCGATGTCAACGACATTGCCAGCGTCATCGTCGCTGCCATCAGCCAGGCTGGCCACGAAGGAAAGGCCTACGACATCACCGGACCGGAGGCGCTGACCTACGCACAGATGGCAGAAACGATTGGCAATGCATTGAATGCGCCAGTCCAGTACATCGATGTTTCGTTGGAGGTGGCTCGTGATTCGATGCGCGCGAGCGGTATGGGCGATTGGCTGGTGGTGGCTTTTCTGGAGCTGTTTTCCATTTATCGGGCCGGCTACGGCGCGGCCGTGTTTAGTGACACGGTAAAGCAGGTGACGGGACATCCTGCCAACAACTTTGCAGCGTTCATGAACACGCACAAATCCGTTTTCGGCGAATTGAAAGCGGCATAGACGCCCAGGCTCGGACCAGGTCAGGGCCGGTCCAATCAGCAAAATACGAGCAAAGGGATGAACATGGAACACAGAACAGTTGTCGTGGTTGGCGATAAATTTTCGGAATTTGGCGCACTGGACGGTGCGATTACGGTATCGAAACTGGCCAACATGATCGATGGCTTGGTTCCCGAGAATGAAATGCCGCGGCATGTCATTTTTGGACAGGGTATTTCGGAGAGCTGGCTGAATT
The DNA here is from genome assembly GCF_042646465.1 of Pseudundibacterium arcticum. NCBI lineage: Bacteria > Pseudomonadati > Pseudomonadota > Betaproteobacteria > Burkholderiales > Oxalobacteraceae > Pseudundibacterium > Pseudundibacterium arcticum. The sequence goes on along the minus strand of NZ_JBHRTP010000008.1, from coordinate 235,505 downwards.
ATTTAAAAAACCGGGTGGCTACGCATAGTTTGCCCATCCAGTTTTCCGGAGAGCGGCAAATCAGCGAGCGTACTGGACGTCGTTTTTGCCACAAATGGCAGCGGCGCAATGTGCTGATTACCGATCCGCAACACGTCGGACCCAAGGATTACCGGATGTTGCTGTCGGTCGATGATGATTGCGAAATCATGTCGGATCACGTGAGCGGACATCATTTGCAAGGCATGGTGTTGATCGAGGCGGCACGCCAGGCCTTCCTGGCGGTGACGGAGCGGTTCTTGCTGCCTGACACCGGGAAATACTACTTCGCGATCAACAAATTCGATGTCACTTATCTGAAATTCGTATTCCCATTGCCGACCGAAATCCACTTTGAGTTGCTTGAAGCGGATGACAGCCGCAGTGAGCGCCTTTCGGCGAGCGCGAAGATCGCGTTCTATCAGGCCGGGGAGCGCGTGTGCGAGGTCGACGTCAGTTATATGGCGATCGTCGAAACCATTCTGTCAGCGAAGGAAAAGAAGTTGGCGCAGGGCATCCTGAGCCAGATCAGGTCGAACGCAATGCGGCAGTCGGCAGAAGGTGCACTGGTCGCCTGAGTTCGCACGCTTCTGCAGACTGCGAGGGGCTCAGATCCTGGCAGGTTTCAATGATCTGGCTCCGCAGCCAGGCCGAGATAGGACTCTTGGACTGACGGCGAGGCCAGACCAGATGAAATAGATGCGATTGGCTCTCGAAAGGGAGTTCGTGAATCCGGATAGCGTAAGCCTGTGCAAATTGTCGGGCCAGGCGGCGCGGCAAAGTGCATAGATACGGTTGATTGATGATCATCTGCGGAACCGCCAGAAACATGTGTACGGCCGCAATGACTCGGCGCTGGTGCCCCATCTCCGCCAGACGCTCGTCGACCCAGCCGTCTTTGCTGCCAGTGTATGAAACCAGGACGTGATCGCACGCGAGATACGCGTCCAGCGTCAGTCGCTCCCGGATTAGCACATGGTCGCGCGCGCTGATGACCACATAGTCCTCGCGAAACAACGGGTGCGCGGCGATCTGCTCATCGGTTGGCAGCGAAGAAATGATCGCGCAATCGATCACGGTATGTTCGATCAGATGGGCCGCGTCCAGGTAGGTGCAGGCGGCAGTCGACAAAAAGATCGAAGGGGCGCGCCGGCTAATGAGGGCGACCAATTGCGGCAGGATGACGGCGGAGACGTAATCGTTCGCGCCAAGTTTAAATTGTACTGCCAGCTCCGCGGGATTGAAGTCGCTCGTCGTCAGGGTCGCGGTTTCCAGCAAAGCGAGTCCTTCAAGGATCAGTGGCGCCAGGATTTCCGCGGTGCGAGTGGGGCGCATTTCGCCCTCGGTCCGGTAGAACAGGCGCTCGTTGAAAAGATGATAGAGCCGATCGAGCGCGCGACTGACGGCGGGCTGTGTCATTGCCAACTTGTCGCCGGCGTGTGTCAGATTTTTCAGGCTGTAGACGGCCGAGAAAACCTTGAATAGATTCAAATCAATGGATTTTTGCCTGGTTGTTTTCATGTGAAATGAACTGAAATTTGAAGAAACTGATCCGGAAGATTGATCCATCCGGTCGTTGTGGCGTCGGCGCCGACGTCCCGAAATCCGGCCGCGAAAATTATCGCATGATTAAGGTTGATAGCTTGATATGAAGACAAACCACGTGTCCGTACTGATCGTCGGAGCCGGCCCGGTCGGACTGGCGACTGCAGCTCTATTGCGCCAGCACGGTGTCGCAGTCCGCATCATTGAAAAGAACAAGGGCCCGACTCCGTATTCGAAGGCGATCGGGATTCACGCCCGTACGCTGGAGAGCATGCATGCACTTGGACTGACCGAGCAATTGATTGCCGATGGCCATCCGATGCACAAGTTTCGATTGGTGGAAGACGGGCGCACCATCATGGCGGCCGGTTTCAGCAACATCGGGTCCCCGTATAGCTTCGTGCTCGGTCTGCCGCAAAGCCGTACCGAGCAGAACTTGCTGGCGCGTTTTCAAGAGCTCGGAGGCAGCGTTGAATGGGGCACGCATCTGACAGGCATCACCAGCTGCGGCAACCCCGGCATGCCGGACGCACCGGCTGTCGTGCGCGTGCAAGACGCCGATGGCGTCGAACAAACGATTTCATGCAATTGGCTCATCGGCGCGGACGGCAGCCGCAGTGCCGTGAGAGAGATGGCGAAGATTGCCTTCCCCGGTGGCGACTACGGCAATGCGTTCATTCTGGGCGACGTGAAAATTGACTGGGATGGCCCAAAATATGATCTTCAGTTTTTCCTGTCCGGCAAAGGATATTTGTTGCTGATTCCCATGCCCAATGGGATGCACCGCATCATCGCGCAGACCGACCAGACTTACGAGGACTTCCAGCAAGGTGAGCGCCCCGCGACCACGCTGCAGGAACTCCAACAAATCGTCAATCGGAACGGGCCGGGCAACTTGCGCGTGCATTCGCCGCAATGGCTGACGTGCGCACCGTTTTATCACCGGCTGGCCGACACGGCGGTCAAAGACCGGATAGTGCTGGTCGGCGATGCCTTCCATTTATTTAGTCCGCTCGGAGCGCAGGGGTTGAATACCGGCTTCCAGGACGCCTTCAATCTGGGCTGGAAGCTGGCATTTATCGAAAAGGGCTGGGCCGATCCCCAGCTGCTTCACTCTTACAAGGACGAGCGCGAGGCAATTGCGCGCCGGATCGCAGCAGTCACCACGAAGACCACACGCTACATTACCGCGACATCGCTGCCGCAACGGCTGCTGCGTCGCTACGCCACCACCTGGTACAACCGTACCGAACGAGTTCAAACGGCGTTGCCGCGAATGCTCGCCGGTTTGATGCAAAGCTATGGTGCGGACGCCGCGCTGTCCGGCCTATCCGCGGCCGGATTACCGCAGGCCGGCAGTCGTTTGCCGCATGCCTGGCTGCCGAGCGGGCAGGCGCAAAGGCCATTGGCAAGCTTGATCCATGGCACCAGGTTCACGTTGCTTCTCGTGATAAATCGGCTTGACGAGCAATCGCTTTCAGCGCTCGGGCAGTTCTGGAATGCCAGCAACAGGAGTCGCTTCCCGTTTCTGCAACTGACCGTGATCGCACGCGAAACGGCACTGTGGCAAGACAGGATGCCGGCCGGTTGCGACCTGATTGACGATCGGCTGGGCAGCCTATTCAATGCATTGAACGAATACCGGGAAGCCATGATTCTGGTTCGGCCGGACGGATTTTGCGCGTTGTCGTCGAAATCCTGGTCCTTCGACGACATCGTCCGCTATTTTGCAAATTGCCATTTCGATGCACAGAGCGCCATATCCGCTGTGTCCACGCAGGAAGAGAAACTATTGTATGCAGCCTAAGCCACGCGCCGCGTTCTTCGACATCGACAATACCCTGCTTAATCTGAAATCGATGTTTTCGTTCCAGGAGTATTTTTATGCCCACGCGCCGCAACAGTGGCGCGGCCGGGGCGACTCTTATGCCCACTTCGTCGAACTGCTGCACAGCTATCCGCAACGGGATGACCGGCTGGCGCTGAACAGATTTTTCTATGAGAGCTATGAAGGCAGGCGCCAGGCGGATGTGAGCGCGCTTGCCGAACGTTGGTTTGCCAGTCTGCTGCAGCAACACGGCGGCCGCTTGTGGCTGCCCGCCGCGCTCGATTTGGCGCGCCGCCTGAAGGCCCGGGGATACCTGCTGGTTGCCGTGTCCGGCTCTTGCCACGAAATATTGACCCCTGTGCTGCGGCACCTTGCGTTCGATCATTGCCTGGCGACACGGCTCGAGGTGCAGCACGGACTCTATACCGGAAAAATCCTGCCCCCGCAAGTGATCGGCAACGGCAAGGCGCAGGCGCTGCTGGAATACGCGCGGTCGCACTCTCTCGAGCTGCAGCACTGCGTGGCCTGCGGCGACCACATCACCGATCTGCCGATGCTGGAGGCGGTGGGCATGTCGTATGTGGTGGCCGGTGATAGCGCGCTGGAGCAGGTCGCGCGCATACGCAATTGGCCGGTCCTGGATGCCATGAACGCTCTCCATGCCGCGGATCTCGCGCATGCATGACGATCGGAGTTCACATCGACCATCAGTCGCCAATGTCAAATAGGTCGCGACAGCAGGATGTAGGCGCTGGAATTTATCAATCACATCATTGGAACAAGTAATGGAAAAATATTCTCGCTGGAGTGCGGCGTTTGCACTGGTATTAGCGACGGCGGCGTGGGGCGGGCTGTTTCATGTCGGCAAACTGGCACTGACCAATCTCGACCCGTTTTGGTTTACGCTGATCCGCTACACAGGGGCCGCAGCGCTCCTGCTCGTGATCCTGTATAGCCGCGGCGAGGTGCGCTGGCAGCTGTTGCGTCAACACTGGGTTCGTTTGCTGTACTACGGAATTCTCGGATACGGCATGTTTGGGATCTTGGTGTTTGTCGGACTGGATCATTCGGTGCCGTCGCATGGCGCCGTCATCATGGCGACGATGCCGGTGACTACCTTGTTCCTGCGCTGGGCCTTCGAGCGCCAGCGGCCGCAGTGGTGGGCATGGGGCGTCGTGTCGTTGACGATTGTCGGTGTCGTCCTGGTCTCAGGTGTTCTTTCCGCTCCGACCGCGTCCGGCGGTCACACGGCCACCATTTACGGCGATCTGGTGGCGCTGTTCGGGACTTTGGGCTGGGTTACCTATACCCGAGGCCAAGGGAAGCTGCCGCAACTAAGCGTGATCGAATACACCGCCTTTACTGCAGTATTGGCGTTGCCCGCACTCTTCCTGCTGGCCGTACTGGCAACAATGATTGGCTGGGCACATCAACCCAGCGTCGATAACTTGGTACACGTGGCACCTGCGATGGCATATATCGTCGTTGTTGCCACCGTGCTGGCCGCGCTGGCATTCAACAAAGGCGTACGCCAGCTCGGCGCCACCCAAGGCATTGTCTTCATCAATTTTGTGCCGGTATCGGCGCTGGCGATCAGCGCGTTCCGCGGCTCGATGCCGCACGCAATGGAAATTGCCGGCACGCTTCTGGTGGTCTGTGCGCTCCTGATTCAGGCGCGCCTGACACGACCACGGCCTGCGTGATCCCGGCTGCACCGGTCGCGGCCGGTAATCCATGGCTGCGATATTCGGGGGACCGCGGCGGTATATGCGTCGTCGCTGCCGGCGGCGCGAATACATGCAAGCAGTCCCTACCATTTCAACATCGCGTCCGGTAGTGCACGGACAACAAACAGGAAACCCGCATGAAACCGATCACCAACCATCTAATTTCGAAAACCGTTGCCGTACTCATCGCACTCGCGTCATTTGATGCACAATGCGGCACGCTTGGCGTCTATACTTCCGACCAGAAAGGCTTTGACACCCACACCTTCTGGTACGACGACGGCAAGGAAGTGACACTGATCGACACGCAGTTCGTTCCGCAGCTGACCGAAGCGATGGTGCAGCAAGTCAAAAGCAGCACCGCATCGCCGATCACGCGCGTCATCGTTACCCACGCCAATCCGGACAAATACAATGGCCTGGCCTACCTCCACAAGCTCGGTGTAGAGTCGATCACGAGCGCTGCAGTGTCGCGCGAAATGCCCGTGGTGCATGCGTACAAGGAAAATTATTGGGTCAACGTGGCAAAGATGTTCAAGCCCGGCACCTATCCGGCATTCGAGAATGTCAAAAAAACCTTCATTGGTCAGACTACGATTTCCCTGCAGTCGGGTGAAACGCTGAGCCTGTTCGAGCTGAAAAATCCCGGCGTGACCAATAAGCAGGTGGTCGTGCGCGTCGACAAGACGGGCGACCTGATCGTCGGCGACCTGGTGCATAACAAGGCCCACCTGTGGATCGAAGGCGGACTGGTGGACGGCAAGCCCAACGCCGATCTGCGCAAATGGAGCGCAGCGGTAGCCGAATTGCCTGCCCTGGCCGGCGATAAGCCAGACGCGAAGGTGTATGGCGGCCGCGGCGCATTTGTTGCGGTGGGCGACGCAGTACGGGAGGAGGAGCGCTATTTGGCGCGTGCCGACCAACTGGTGAAATCCTATGTCAAGGAACTGGGCCCGCGCCAAAACGAGCTGGACGATCCGCGGACAGCCGGCGCCCACTATCAGGCGATCGAACAGCGCTTTGTGACCGATTTTCCCGACTATCGCCTGCCTTATATGATCGGTTACAGCGTCTATGGTCTGATCGGGTCGATGCCAAAGTAAGTGCGCCGGCCGACGCTCTGCGGCTGAAGCAGTCGCAGGCATCGCTACGCGACGTGGTCTGGATTTGCCGCTGGCCACCGCTCGACAGCATCATTGGCGCCAGGCACATCAGACACATCAGGGGCACGGCGACGACCAGTGCTGTGCGCCCTCCGGGTCTGTCGGCCGATCCCCGAATTGGCCGGGCGCCATACCGAGTAGCTGGCGACGCGGCTCCGCTTCCCTAACTTCGACAGGCTCCTGGTCAATATTGATAGGCATATAGCCTGATCTCTGATTTGTCTTCGCTCAGACTGATCATCTTCTCGAATTTCATGCCGATATTTTCCAGCAGCCTGATCGAACCGTGATTGTCGGGGTTGGTGATGGCGACCAGTCGTTTCAGGTCAAACGCCGACTTGCCGTGTGCCTGCACCGCTGCAGCGGCTTCCAGCGCATAGCCCTGGCCCCGGTAGCGCGGGAAAAAGGCGTAACCGATATCGACATCATCGAGCCCGTCTCGTTTAATCAGGCCGCACATGCCGATCGGCGTGCCATCGGCTTTCAGCGCGGTCACATACAGGCCGAAGCCGTGGCGCTCGTACATCGCCAGCGGGCCATTCACAATCGAGGCGTGCGCCTGCTCCAGCGTGCGCACACCCTTGTCGCCGATGAAGCGCAGCCACGACGGTTCGTTCAACAGGGCGAGGTAGAACTCGGCATCGCCCTGCGTGATGCGGCGCAAAATGAGTCGCTCGGTTTCAAGTACTGTCATGGTGGTCGTGGTCATCGTTGGTGGATCGTTATTACTGCGTTATTACATCGTTGTTAAATCGTGATTGAAATGGGATCAGGGTTTGACGCAATCGCAGACTTCGTTGCCCTTGTCAAAAATGATGCGCCACACGCCGGGCGTCACGCTAGTTGTCGGGGCACTGCAGGCCGCAATCCGATCGGCATGGGAAATGCTTGGGTCAATCGGGAAGGGTGAGTGATATGCCAGTTTGCAGTAAGGTGGCGAGCGCCTCCGCCACCATCGGACGGCCGAAATAGTAGCCTTGGCCCTCGTCGCAATGCTGGGCCAGAAGAAATGCGTACTGTTCTGGTGTTTCCACGCCCTCCGCAATGACGCGTTTCTTGAGGCTCTTACCCATGCTAATCACGGCACTGACGATGGTGGCATCGTCCGGGTTGCTGGTCATCTGGTGCACGAACGACTGGTCGATCTTCAGCGTATCGATCGGAAACCGCCTCAGATAACTTAGGCTGGAATAGCCGGTGCCGAAGTCATCGACCGCCAGCTTTACACCCATGTCTGCGAGCGCATGCAGCACGCAATTGGTAGACTGGGCATCCCGCATGAGGACGCTTTCGGTCAGTTCGAGTTCCAGATAGCGCGGCTCCAGACACGTATCCGCGAGGGTCGCACGTACATTTTCAAGAAAATCCTTGGCGCGAAACTCGAGCGCGGAGGTATTGACGGCGACGATGATCGGCGCCAAGCCAGCCAGCTGCCAAGCCTTGGCCTGGAGACAGGCTTCGCGCAGCACCCAGCGGCCAATCGGCAGGATCAGGCCACAGTCTTCGGCGATGGACACGAACTGCGCTGGTGCTAACAGCCCTCGCTCCGGATGCTGCCAGCGGATGAGCGCCTCAACGCCGACAATCGTGCCGCTCTGCAGATTTATCTTCGGCTGGTAGTGCAACACAAATTCCTGCCGTTCCAGGGCGCGGCGCAGACTGGCTTCAATGGATTGCCGCTGGACGGCCCGCGCATTCATGTCCTGCTCGAAGAATTTGCAATTGTTGCGGCCGTTTTCCTTGGCATAGTACATCGCGGTATCCGCACTCTTGATCAGGGTTTCCGCATCCTGACCATCGTCGGGGTAGATGCTGATACCAATACTCACGCCAATATGGAGATCGTGCCGGTCGATGTGATGAGGCAGCGAGAGCGCCGCGAGTATCTTTTGCGCAGAGAGCGCCGCGTCTTCTGCATGCTCAATCGAGGAAAGCAGCAGCACGAATTCATCGCCCCCCTGGCGACTGATGGTGTCCGAGTGACGCACACAACCCACCAGGCGTTTTGCAACCGACTGCAGCAGTTGGTCGCCCACCGCATGCCCCAGGGAGTCGTTGATGTTTTTAAATCGATCCAGGTCCATGAACATCACCGCAAGTTGCCCGCCTTGACGACGAGCCAACTTGATCGCCTGGCTGAGCCGGTATTGCAGCAGCATGCGATTAGGCAAACCGGTGAGAACATCGTGATGGGCCAAGTGATACAGCTGGGCTGTCGCCGTTTCGGCTAGTTTGTGTGCTTCAACTGTAGCGATGACCAAGTGCGTGTTCGCTTGCTGCAACATAATCATGTGATCGTCGGACGTTGCCTGTATTGCGCCTGCCGCGCGAATTTCCTGCTCGCGCGAGGTGGCGTTCCCTTCGCGCAAATCGGCAGCGTCTTCGCGCGAGGTGAGTTTTCCTTCGCGCAGATAAGCAGCGTCGTCACGCAAGTCGGCAGCATTTTCACGCAAATGGGCGGCATCTTCTCGTGCCGTGGCCAATTTCTCGCGGCTTAGCACGGCTGCTTCATCGTCAATGATTGCGCTTTCCCTGCGCGTGATATTTTTTTCGAGGACGGCTGGGAACCTGTCTTTGTGCTGGTTTGACACACACGGTTGACCGGGGTCATCGGTATGAGAAGCGCTATTATTGTCATTTCTGTTCATTACCGCGATCTATCACCTGGTCGTTCTAGCTACGGGCTGAGCGTGGACCGGCCCGACATGATTCCGGCATGCTCAGATAAGGTCTCGCCAACAATGATGCCTTCGTCTGTAATGTCAAACAATTGAATGTCCTTGCTGTGCTCACTGCCGCGGACTGTAACGACCGAGACCACGCGTGTGAATTGGCCCAGCATTTCGATATAGCGCTGCACGATAAATGCGTCAGCGAGAAAAGCGCTCCCAAATCGATTAAAGCGCAAATCGGTGTAGCGGTCTTCCAGTTCCGAGGTCATTAATATGGCCACGCCGATTGCAGTAAGCTCGGCAATGATCCTGTACCGTGATCCGCAAATATCTTCGCTAAACGCAGGTGCCAGCGCCAAGCTCAAATCCAGACAAGGAGTCAGTGACGATGCGCTTTGCCGGCATTCGACGACTCATTTCGATCAAATCATGCAGGCTTGATCAATCGACAACTTCAGGGAGCGCGTGTCGATCACCCGAACTTGTGTAGCCTTGATCAGCGCATACAGCGTTTTGCTCAGCTTTGGGTGGGGCTCTTCTCAAACGCCGCAATCATACCTCGTTCGCCCGTGCTTCCAAGCGGTTTTGGTTCCATGTCTCTTCCTCTAGTCGTTGTATTACGTCAAAACGACAAATTGCGATACCTGCGCCGGTGCGTGCTGCACTTGGCCATCTCGATGACGACCGAGGTAAAGCTGTCGATCAGCGCCAGAATAGCCTCTCTCGGACCGGATTTCCATTCATCGCTACCGTAAAAATCATCCTGACTTTGTTGTCGTTCGGCCAGGCTGCCGTACGCGCGCATCAGGTAATACGACTCGTCGTCATGCGGTGACGGGCCAAAGGCAACCACGTCGACCGCCCAGCGCAGCAGCATCGGGACCGCCATTTCGCGCGCCACGCGATCGAATTCGGCGCGGGTGCCGGGCTTCAGATGGTAACTGCGGATTTCCACGAATTTATTCATCGGCAGGTCTTTTGGGTGAGCATGCGGCGGTTGGGATTTGGCATGAGCATACGACGGCGTTCTGACCGATTCCAGTTGCCAGACATAGCAGTAACAGACGCGCACCCCAGCCTTGACTACGGCCGAATCGCGGATGCCAATCAGGGTTGACGGCGTTTCTTGGCGCGCCGCAGCAACAGTCCGGCGCCGATGCCGACCACGGCCGCCAGTGCTACGCCGAACCACAGCGGAAACCAGCCCGATGCGATGGCGGCGCCGGCCAATGCGCCCAGTACCAGACCAAGAACGATAATCGCTACCAGGATTGTGGTTTTCATTGGAGTGTTCCTTGCTGGTTTTTTTAACGGATTGGTATCAATAATATTGGGAGTATAGGCAGAAATGCCCGTTATCACCCCTTACTTTAAACGGCAATAAAAAATACAGGGTGTAGTATAAATTGGCGATCGGGGCCATGAAATAGCGGGCACGCCAGTGCGAGCGGCTGCAGAAGGACGAAGCCTGAGACTATAAACCAAGCCGTTGCCACTGGGTAGGGCTGGGGCACGATCCCGCTAGTGAGACTCAGCGATCCACGAGCTTCTGCATCAGCAGGACAGCGGTCGCCGGGTCGGCATCAACGGTGACGAAGCCGAGCCCGGTGTAGGTCTTGACCGCCGCAGCGTTATCGGAGTAGACACGCAAGGTAAAGCGGCTTGGCGCCATTGTGCTGACCGCGTGCGCCATCAGCAACTGGCACAGCGTCGCGCCGAGACCGTGGCCGCGCGCGGCGGGGTCGACGATGATTCGCGCCAGATGCACGGTGCCGGGCGCCGGTGTCAGGATCTGACCAAAGCCGACTAAGCGATCGGCATCGAGCAGGGAGAACGTGGTATCGAGCGTGGCATTCAAAAGCGCCGGCAGATCGGTCACTTCAAAGGGGAAGGGCAGTCGCGGGCCGGCCCAACGCCGGCAACCATCAGCGTCGGTGATCCACGAACCGACAATCGCGTAATCGGACGCCTGTGCGGTGCGTAGTTTGAACGGCGGCTGGTTCAGCATTCCGATACGCTGGCTTGCATTCCGTTTTCGTTAGTTGATGCTTCTGGTGGGATCCGATAATACGATCTGCCAGTAGCCGACGTCCAGCCACTGATCGAATTTGAAACCGACTTCCTTGAAATGAGCGACTTTCTGCATGCCGAATTTTTCGTGCAACGCGACGCTGGCCGGATTGGGCTGCGCAATACCGCCCATCGCCACGTGCACCCCGCGCTCGCGCAACGTGGAAAACAAGGCCTGATACAGGCGGGTGCCAAATCCTCGCCGGGCAACGGCAGCATCGAGGTAGACCGATACCTCGACCGAAAATCGATAAGCGCAGCGCCCCTTCCATTTGCTGGCGTAGGCATAGCCGGCCAGCTGTCCGTCCTGTTCGATCACCAGCCAGGGCAGGTCAGCGCCGGTGATTTCGGCGATGCGGCCGCGCATTTCTTCGGCCGACACCGGCTGCTCTTCAAACGACACCGTGGTATTGACCACGTAATGGTTGTAAATGCGGGCGATGGCAGCAGCGTCGCTGCTATGGGCGGAACGGATCACAATTAACTCCAGATTTGTGGTGCCGCGCGCCGGCACCCAACGGTGGTTACCCAACACATTATTCGGCGGCTTTCATGTTGAAGCTGGCTGCCGTGCCGCAAGCGTGACAGAACTTGGCGAACGAGCCCTTGCGCGTATTGCAATGACCGCAATGATCGTGCAGCCCGATGCCGCAATGCGGGCAGAAGTCGTTGGTCGGGTCCTTCAGGTCGACCGGGCGTTCGCAACCGGGGCAGACACCCTTGGCCAGCCGTGCCAGTGCCAGGTCATAGCTGAGCTCCTCGCGGCGCTGCACGTCCGGCATTTGCTCGGCCTGCTTTTGCCGCTCCAGGTAACGGGTCAGCGATATGATCGCCTGCCGTCCGACCAGTACCGTGATGACGATCCCGACCAGGTAGCGCACGTAACCGCCGTAGCTGGGCAGATAAGGCACCAGCTCGACGAAGAAGGTAAACAGCGCGAACAGAATGAAGCCCCAGACAAACGGCCAGTAGGTGCTTTTTCTTTGCTTCGCAAACAGCCAGCCGGCCACCACCAGCAGCGGCAAGGTCAGCGCCAGCCGATACAAGAACACCCGCAATTCCTGACGTCGCTGGGCCTGTCGCAGGCCGTCGCCGGCGACACGCTCCAGTTCCCGCAACTGGGTCTGCGCTCGTTGCTCGGCCTGGCGGGCGTCGGTCGCGATCTGTTGTTGCGCCTGGACGCCGGCCAATGCCTGGCGGTCGGCCGTCTTCAGTGCTTCGAGCTGTCTGGTGCGCGCGATCAGCTCACTGTCCTGGTCGGCGCGTTCGGTGACATGGCGCGTCGCCAGCCAGCTGCTGAAGGTCTCGCGCGCCGCGATGTAATCCGATTGCGCGACCTTGCGCTTGAGTTCCGCCTGCTCCAGCGCATCGCTGGCGGTCTGTGCGGTACTCTGCGCGGAGCCGATCGCATCCCGTGCGCTCGCGGCGCCGCTGTGATCGATGAAGTCTTCCAGCGTGTAGCGATGCTCCACCTGCGGCAGATTGCGCACCACGGTGCCACCCAATCCAATCAGGAAGCCGGCAAACACCAACGCCACCAGCCACAGGCCACGGCGGAACCATTTTTCGGACAGTCTTAAGGATTTGCTCATGAGAGATCGCTGGTAAGGTTATTGTAATTTAGCGCGCTGCCAGACCGATGCTGATCCGTTGGTTGCCGTTCCAGCATGCCATATTGTTCTCCATCCGGTTGTGGCCGCTATATGGTTCGGGCTGCAAGGCAGCGGAGTTGCCACCAGGCGGTCCGGTCATTTGTCTTCCCGCTCGCGGTGAATGGGTCTGAATTGAGACGTGTTACCTTAGCAAGCCGTATTCACCGCCGCGCTCCAACGCGCGTTGATAGGCCGGACGTGCATGGATGCGCTGCAGGAAATCCATCAGCCTGGGCCGGCTCGCATCCAGCCCGGCACGCGCAGCCGCTGCCTCCAGCGGGAAGCTCATTTGGATATCAGCGGCGGTCAACGCGTCACCGGCAAACCATGAGGTCTTGCCCAGCTCCGCTTCCAGATAATCGAGATGCTGCCGGATCTGCGGTTCAATGAACGAGCTCTTGGCGCGGCGCGCGATGGCGCGTCCAACCGGTCGGACCAGCCAGGGCATCGGTCCCTTTTCGATACGGTCGAACACCAGTTTCATCAACAGCGGCGGCATCGCCGAACCTTCCGCGTAATGCAGCCAGTAGGTGTAGCGCAGCTTGTCGGGCGACCCCGCGGCCGGTATCAATCGTCCGTTGCCGTAACGCTCGACCAGATATTCGACAATCGCGCCCGACTCCGCGATCGTCAGCCCATCGTCGGTAATGACTGGCGATTTGCCGAGCGGATGGACCGCACGCAGCTCTGGCGGCGCCAGCATGGTTGTTGGATCCCGCTGGTAGCGCTTGATCTCGTATGCGAGGCCAAGCTCTTCGAGCAGCCACAGGATGCGCTGCGAGCGCGAGTTGTTCAGGTGGTGAACGATGATCATGGAATTATTCTCGCAAGACTACTGGCTGGTGTCGAACCACGTTGTCAGCATCACAGGCTTGACCGACCTTTCGTTTACGATGATCACGCCATTGCCGACGGCTTGAAGTGGGGATTTTCGATGATGCCGAAGCGGTTGCCGAACGGATCGGTCACCGCCGCGACCCGGATGCCGCCGCCGACATCGGTCACCGCTTCCAGTGCAGTGGCGCCGAGCTGTTGCAGTCGTGCGAACTCGGCATCGGCATTCGCCACGCCCCACAGCGGCTGCGGGCCGGTGATGCCCGGCGTCCCATTGGGCACCAGTCCCAGTTCGAAGCCGCCGACCGAAAAGCCGACATAAAACGGTTCATCAAAATACGGCTTTCGGGCCAGGACATGCTCATACCAGATTCTGGCACCGGCCAGATCGGGTGTCGGATAGATGGCGCTGCGCAAACCGAGAATCATGCGGGTCTCCTGAGAATGACTGTTGAAGTGAGAAGATACACGGCATCGCCGGCGTCGGCGATCATCGATTGGGACTCGGCCAGCGATAGCCGAGCACGTGTGCCAGCGGATAGGAATGTTCGCGTACCTGGCCGAGCTGATTGCCGCCAAGGAGATAGACATGCTCCCGATCCGCGCGCAAGAAAAATCCGACGTGGCCCTTCCAGCTGTCTGGCTCGTCGCGCTGCAGTACCACGATGCATCCTGAGATCGGTGCGGACAGCGGTTGCCCGTATTCCAGCCAGGAGCGCGCCAGCGCCGAACCGGTGCCGGCAATGCCGGCCTGTGCCAGACACCAGTTCACAAATGACGAACACCAGGATGCCTTGTCATCGTAGCCGCGGATATTCGTGCCGTCGTGATACGCCGTGATGCGCGGGTTGCTCAGCCCTGCCGGATACTGGCTTACACCTGTTTCGGCCAAGGCAACCGGCATCCAGATCGGGTCGTCGTGCATGGTTCGAATGTCCGTCATTGATTAGCGCCCCAATATATCCGATCGTGGGCATGGCGACAACAAGAGGGCGGGAATCACATTGCAGCGACGGTGCGTCTGCGAGCGCGTTTGGAGAAAAAAATCCGCGGAACCGAATCAGCAAAAACGACGCGTTGGCGTGGCGCCATCGGGTAGGCGACTAGCGCAGTTCGTGCTCGAGCAGTGCGTAATACTCCATGTCGACAAAGCTGCCATTTTTGAAAGCGACCTGCCGCCGCCTGCCTTCATGGACAAAGCCCAGCCCGCGCAGCAGCCGACCGCTGGCGAGATTGGCGGGTTCAACTTCGCACTCCACGCGATGCAGTCTCATCTGCGAGAACGCATGGCTCAAAATCGCCGGCAGCGATTCGCGCATGACGCCGGTACCCCAATGCTCGGGCAGCAGCCAATAGCCCATGTCGACATTACGGTTCTCCCGGTCGCAGTCATAGAAACCGCAGGTGCCGAGCAGCGCAGCCGGCGCATCGGGGCGGCAGATCGCCCACCAGATGCCGCTGTGCTGTTGTTCAATCGCGCGATACCACTGCATCTGCATCTGCGCCGCTTCCTGCGTGGCGTAGCTGACGCCATAGTAGGCGGTCACGCGCGGATCGGACAATCCGCGAAAGATGTCAGCCAGATCGTCCTGTGCGATCTGGCGCAGCAGGAAATTGGCCGTATGGAGAGTCGGGAAGGAAGACGGGTCGGACATAAAAGATCGGCGATGCACGGAAGGTGCCACGGACGCCAATCTTAAACGAATCGAGTATGAGACGTGAACGGGATGGCGCCAAACGGGATATCAGCAAGCGGCGCAAGCAAGGGCGCGCACGCCACCTCTGGCGCAAGCCGGGTCACGAATGGGCCGCAGCCGTGTACAACTGATACGCGCGCAACGCAGTCACTGCTTCGGGCATCTCGCGGATTTCCGGGCTGCCGGTGATGAGATCATCGATGTGATTCTCCAGCGCCGCCATTTCTGTCTCTAGCTGAAAATGCGCCGGGCGATCCGATTGCACGACGCTCCAGCGCACGACGGGTGCGTCGCTGGTGCCGTTCAACAGCGATTTGCTGACCAGCCACTGTTCAAATGTTCGCGTGGGCAGAGCAGACTCGATCCAGATTAGTTGATCAGAAGACATCTGTTGGTTGCTGGCGGGACGAAGCTGTATTTCATAAATCATGGTGGTGATCTTTTATCTGCGGAGCAGTTTTGGCAAAAGTAGTGGCGTGGCCACAAGACTAATGACGCTGACCGCGCCGATTCGGTTGACAGTGGGTTGTGTTTTTAACTGGAAATTACGGGCGCAGCGCGGCCACAGACAACGGTTTGATGTCAAAAGTGAAATAAAACGGGGCGCATGCGGGGCGAGCGGGCGTCGGCTGAACCTGCCAATCCGCGACTATTGTTGTCTATTTGACTGTGTTGTCGGCCGGTCCGGCGTCAGAATGGAAGTGCCGTGCGCGATAGGTCAAGGTCAGCACCGGCCGGATTGAGCGCTGCCGTCAGCGGCTGCTGGTTGGACTACGCGCGTGTTGTGCGGATCGGAATGTCGAGTCCGCAGTCAGTTGCGAGGGTTCAGGATCGAAGGGGCATCGTCGCGGCGTCCCGGCAGTCGACGATGTTGTCGTCGCCCAGGTGGCGCGGCTTACGATTGCGGGTGACGATGCAGGTCAGCATCAGGCGGGAGAATTCGTATGGCGTTGGCAGCGGTGTCTGGAACAAGGCGCCATCGGCCAAATGTTCCAGCAGCCCGGTCCTGGAGCGGACCGTGGTGCTGGAATTACAGCGTGCAGACCGAGTTACAGTCCCTTGATTTAATAGCTGCCCATGAAGTCGCGCTTGCCGATTTCCACACCGTTGTGGCGCAGGATGTCGTAGGTGGTGGTGACATGGAAGAAAAACTGCGGAAAACCATAGGACAGCAGATAAGCCTGGCCGGACAGTTTTTTCTCTTTCGGCGTACCGGGACGCAGCACGATCTCGCGCGATTCGCTGCCGTCGAATTGGGTGGCGGCGAGGCCATCGATGAAGGCCAACGTTTTGGCGATGCGCGCCTGCAGGTCGGCAAATGTCTGCTCGTTGTCTTCATATGCCGGCACGTCGGCATTGGCCAGTCGCGCCGACACGCTCTTGGCGAAATCGGCAGCGATCTGTACCTGGCGGACCAGGTTAAACATGTCCGGGAACAGACGCGCCTGCAGCAACGCGTTCGGTTCGATGCTCTTGGCCGTCGCATGTGCTTCGGCCTTGGCCAGCACGTCGTGCAGGCCGCCGAGTATTTGCTTGAAAACGGGGATCGATGCGGTGTACATGGAGATGGTCATGAGGGTTTCCAGATTGAAGGTGACGAGAGGGCAGAGTGTAGTCGAAGTGGCACAACTCTGCCCGATCCGGTCCGCATTGCGCCGCAGTCAATACGCCGGCTGCCAGGTTGCAGCCGCGCAGTCTCGTAATGGCGCCGACTATCCGGCTTAGAACTCAAACACGGTTTGCAGTCTGATCGTGTTTTGCTGCCGTGCATTGGTCGTTTCGAACAGGTAGGCCAAGTTATATTGGATCGCGCGCCGGTCATCGAGATCGAGCGTTCCGAACAGCGCGGGACCAAATCGGTGTGATTGCTCGCGCTTGGGGTCCCAATGATCCCACTGCCCCATGTCGCCGAATCCTTGCAGGCCGGGCTCAAACAGCCGCTTCCAGTGATGCCTGACCTGCCACTGGTAACCCATCTTCATCGGATTGTCGCCAACGGCGCGGTAAGAGCGCGACAACAGCAGGTTGAAATTGAGCTGGGTGCGACCGATTTCGGTCTCGAACAGCGGGCCGACGGTCAGTGCATAACCCTCGTCACGCTCCTGCGGACGTGCCAGCTCGGTAAACAAGCCGACATCGACCGGGTATTGGCCGTGCGTCAGCCTGAAAATATTCTGCCATTCCACGCCCTCGAACTTGGTGCCGTTGCCGCCTTCGCGCTCGTACTCGAAATACAGATTCGAAAACCAGGATTCGCTGATGCCGTAGCCAAACGCCAAAGAAGCGCTGCTGGCGCGCGCTTCGTCTTCGATGGCGGTGCTGCCCGCATTCAGGGCGAACGTGCGCTGTCCGGCATTATCGTAGGTGCGGTACACATAGTCGGCCGGCCCGGCGAAAGATGCGCCGGCAATGATCGTCAAAAGGAGTGCGCAGGCTTGGAGCAGGATTTTCATGGGAGAGGATAGCGGCGTCGAACTCGATGCGGTGAGATCCGCGCCGCTGCATTGGCCGGAAACCAAAACTTACTCTACCAGCTAAATTTATTTCGGCAAAGAAATTAAACCCGCGAACAGGAATCGCCGTTGCTTCCCCACACAGGTGCGCGTTCAAGGCCGTCTGGCGCCGTCGGCAGGGTGCTCCCTGCTTAATGCTTAGGTGCCAACAGCAAACCGCTGCTGCAAATAGCTGATGATTTCAGCGGACCGATACAGCCACCGCGCCGTGCCGTGTTCATCGGTAATTTTCAGGCAAGGTACCTTGCCGCTGCCACCTTGCGCCAACAAGGCCTGACGGTTTTCTGCCGAATGCTGCGCATCGCGTAATTCGACCTTCAATGAATGACGGCGCAACTCCTGCCGTACCTTGATGCAAAACGGGCAGGTGCGAAATTGATACAAGGTCAATTGCCGGCAGGCGGCATCGACGCTGGCCTGTTCAGCCGCAGCGCGCACCACGCCTCGTGGTCTGGTCAGCCACTCGGTCAGCAGCATGAAAGGTCCAAGAATCAGGCGTAGCAGTCTAAAAAAATATTTCATCGGTTCTCTTGGTGGGATGTTGTCGACTTCAAGCAAGCGAGGCAGCATTGTAGACGACAAGCTGCCGCGTACCGCCAGTATCGCGCACGCCTGCGGCAGCAAGAACGGCATCAAACGGTATCAACCAGCCCCTTGGTCGCTTCCAACGCGGCGCTTAACGCGGCAAGCTGCTGGCGCAATGCCGCGTTTTCTGCGCTCAGTGCGGCAATTTTGCGGCGCAGGGCATCGACATCGCTGTCCGCTTGGCCGGCTGCGTCTGGCGCCGTTGGGGTGGCCGCAGCCGCAACCGGCTTGGCAGACGACTTCAACTCGCGCACCTGTTCCCGTACCTGTCTGGCGGCCTGCTGTAATTCCTTTCGGCCGCCGGCGACCGCAGCAACTTGTTCTGCACTCGGCAGCGACGCGACCGCGGCGGCGGCATTGATCGAAATGGTGCCGGACCGCACTGCCTGGACCAATTCCGGTGCGGCAGTTTTCTGGATTTTCTCGATCTGGCTGATGGTATTGCTGCTGATGCCGGCGACCCTGGCGATGTCCTGGCGGGTCTGGAACGGTTTACCTGCCGGCGTAGCGGCATCCGCTGCCTCGGCGGCATCGGGCTTGCTGTCGTCCGGCACCCTGGCGCGCGCGGCCACGATCTCTTTCTTGCGCAAGGCCAGCACCCCGCGCTGGAAATCCGATACGCTGCGCCGCGCCAGATGGTTATCGATCATCCACAGCTGCACATCCTCGATGCTCGCGAAGCTGTCGTTCTGCGCCGTCTTGAACGCGATATCGTGCTGCTGGCAGATCGCATACCGGTTATGACCGTCGATCAGCACCTCGCCCCACAGCACCAGCGCATCGCGGCAACCCTCGGCCACCATGCTGCGCTCCAGCGCCGCATGTTCGTTCGCGGTCAGTGGGTCGATGTAGGCACGCAGTTGTTCGTTGATGGTGATGCTCATGTTTTCTTTCCTGTTGAATTGATCCGCGCTGGCTGCAAGGGCGTTCGCCTTCAGATCCGATGCGCATAGTTGACCTCGCAGATGACGTTTATTGGACGTCAATCGCGCACGGCAGGCATTGTAGACGACAAGGCGGCAGCCGCCGCCCGCATCGGGCGGTGCTGTGCAAGCAATATCACGCAAGGTCGCAAGGGGGAGTTGAGACAAGCTAGGCAGGGCGGCAACTCCGACTAACCGCTGCATTCATAAAAAACAGGGAGTATGTTGGGAAATAGCCATTTCCCGCATGATTTCATTGCGTCTGGAAAAATACGGCGTGGAGTATATTGCAGGTGCAGGATGCGTCGGGTACCGTATTGAGCGCCGTAGGGTGCGCCGCGCGCACCGGAACGTCAACATCAACGGCAAGAATTTATCGATGGCCGGTGGGTGATTCGGTGCGCATGGCGCACCCTACATTCAGAGCCAGATTCACTCGCCAAGATTATTTGCAAATTCTGTCGCTTCGCTAAGTCCCCAGTCCGTTAAATACATCCCACCCGCGACGTAACGATGAAAGGTCGAATACGGCCAATCGATCGCCCGCGTCACAAGACCATGTTTCACCGGGTTCCAATGAATGTAATCGACATGCCGGGAAAAGTCATTGTCGTCGCGGATTTGATGTTCCCAAAAACGGCGTTGCCAGATACCAGTTTCCTTGCGGCTGGCGCGGGAGGCGGATAGGTCGGCGGCGCCAAATTCCGCCCCGCAGCGTTGGGAAACAAGGCGCTTGATCATGGACCAGCGTGCAGAAAAATTCGCATCCCCTTGCGGCAAGGTCCAGATGCAATGCAAATGATCGGGCAATAAAACCCAGGCATCGATAGTAAACGGATGGGATAAACGGGTTTGCGCAATCGCATCGCGCAATGCCGCACGCATCGTCAGCTCTGTCAAAATCGGCATGCGGCGCAAGGTATTCACGGTGAAGAAGTAAGCGCCGCCGCGGATGTTTGCACGCCGATAGTTCGACATATTTGATATGGCAGACGGTCAGAAAAACCGTAGGGTGCGCCGTGCGCACCAATACGTCAATCTCAACAACAAGAATTTATCGCAGGCCGGTGGATGATCCGGTGCACACGGCGCACCCTACGCGGACTTGTAAACTTTATTTACCCCACGAATCCTTCAACGTCACCACCCGATTGAACACCGGCTTCCCGGCCACCGAATCGACCCGATCGGCGACAAAGTACCCATGCCGCTCGAATTGGAAGCAGTCGCCCGGTTGGGCCGCGTGGATGCCCTGCTCCAGGTACGCGGTCACGACTTCCTTCGCGTTTGGGTTTAACACTTGTAGAAAGTCCTTGCCGCCGGCGTCAGGGTGCGGGTCGGTGAACAGGCGGTCGTACAGGCGCACTTCGGCCACCACGGCATGATGCGCGCTGACCCAGTGGATGTTGCCCTTGACCTTGTAGTTGGCGCTGCCTTCGGTACCGGATTTGCTGTCGGGGAAGTAGCTGCAATGCACCGCGATCACGTTGCCGGCGGCATCCTTGTTGCATCCGGTGCATTCGACCACGTAGCCATAGCGCAGCCGTACCTTGTTGCCTGGGAACAGACGGAAATAGCCTTTGCTCGGCGTTTCCATGAAGTCGTCCTGCTCGATCCACAGCTCCTTGGTGATCGGGAAATGGCGGTTGCCGCGTTCCGGGTGGTGCGGGTGCACTGGCGAGCTGCATTCGACGGAAAGTTCATCCGGGAAGTTGTCGATGACCAGTTTCAACGGGCGCAGCACGGCGGTGGCGCGCGGTGCCTTGGGGTCGAGGTCTTCGCGCAGGCAGCCTTCGAGCACGCTGTAGTCGATCCAGCCGTCCGATTTGGTGACACCGGTGCGTTCGCACATCAGCTGGATCGCTTCGGGTGTGTAGCCGCGACGGCGCATGCCGACCAGGGTCGGCATGCGCGGGTCGTCCCAGCCGTCGACGATGTTTTCTTCGACCAGCTGACGCAGTTTACGTTTGCTGGTGACGATGTAGGTCAGGTTCAGGCGCGAGAATTCATATTGCTTCGGCAGCGGCCGTTGGAAGAAACCGCCATCGGCCAAATGTTCCAGTACCCAGTCGTAGAACGGGCGATGGTCCTGGAATTCCAGCGTGCAGACCGAGTGCGTGACGTTTTCGATCGCGTCCTCGATCGGGTGCGCGAAATCGTACATCGGATAGACGCACCATTTATCGCCGGTGCGGTGATGGTGTGCGTGGCGGATGCGGTAGATCGCCGGGTCGCGCATGTTCATGTTGGGCGAGGCCATGTCGATCTTGGCGCGCACGATGTGTTCGCCGTTCTGGAACTCGCCGGCCTTCATGCGGTGGAACAGGTCGAGCGATTCGGCGACGGTGCGGTCGCGGTAGGGAGAATTCTTGCCCGGCTCGCCGAAGTTGCCGCGGTTGGCGGCCATTTCTTCGGCGTTCTGGCTGTCGACGTAGGCGTGACCCAATTCGATCAGGTGTTCGGCCATCGCATACAGCTGGTCGAAATAGTCGCTGGCGAAGTACAGATGCTGTTTGGCGTCGTGCTCGTAGGAGAAGCCGAGCCAGTGCACGCTGTCGATGATGGTGTCGACGTATTCCTGTTCTTCTTTTTCCGGATTGGTGTCATCAAAGCGCAGATGGCAGCGGCCGTCATAGTCGCGCGCCAGGCCGAAGTTCAGGCAAATCGACTTGGCGTGGCCGATGTGCAGGTAGCCGTTAGGTTCCGGCGGGAAGCGCGTGATGACCTGCGGCAGACCGGGGCGCAGATGGGCACCGTCTTTCAGGTCGTTCTCGATGATGGTGCGCAGAAAATTGGAGATGACGGGGGCGTGGTCAGCGGCGTGCGGGCCGTTTTTGGAGTCGTTGCTCATGTGGGTTCTTCAGAGTGCAATTTGAAAGATTTGGTTGAGGGCATTCTACCGTAGAGCAGCGCAGCGGCGGCTGGATCGATGCAGGGGGCACGCTACCCAAAGCGGCGGCGCTGGAATGCGGCCAACAAGTGGCAACTGTTTTTCATTTAAAGTATTGGCATTTTAATAGTGGTGAGTATATGCAATTTTTTCAATTAAATATTGCGGATTAACGATTTGTTATTGGGAGTATATTGATCTGGCGTACCGGCAAGCCGGTTTTATTGCGGTAGCTTAGCCAGCAAGCGGGCAGGATCTTCAAATTGCGTTTATAAACAGCTGGTTTCCCATGCAGCCGATAGCGCGCCGACCGAAAGGTGCTGCACCACCTGCGACAGCGACGCCCCTGATACCTCATCCCGCACCCATGACCCACCTCATCAAAAGCCGGCACGGCACAGGCAACAGATCCGTCGCGCATCCCGATACCGCGCACAAAGCGGTGCTGGATCTGGCCGACGAGCAGCTGATCGATGCCGAAATCGACGCCTTCCCGACGCCGGGGCCGACGCCGGTGCATGGCCGTCGCGGCCAAATCATTCTGGGCGCCAGCCTGGTGCTGATCGCGTTCAATCTGCGGCCGGTGTTTTCCAGCTTGTCGGCGGTGCTGCCGGAAGTGATGCGCGACGATGGCATTACGCCGGCCGGCGCCAGCCTGATGACGACCTTGCCGGTGTTGTGTCTGGGCTTGTTCGCACCGCTCGCGCCACGGCTGGCGCTACGCTTTGGCGCCGAGCGCAGCATCATCGGATTACTGGCATTGCTGGCGCTCGGGACCGCGCTGCGCGGGCTGGCGACGGTGCCGGCGCTGCTGCTGGGTTCGATTCTGGCCGGGGCCGGCATTGCAGCCGTCAACGTGCTGCTGCCCGGACTGGTCAAACGCGATTTTCAGCCGCAGGCCGCGCTGATGACCGGGATGTACACGATGGCGTTGTGCGCCGGTGCCGCCAGTGCGGCCGGATTCACGGTGCCGCTGCAACGGCTGTTCGGTTCGTGGTCGCTGGCGCTGGCGGCATGGGCGCTGCCGGTACTGGCGGTGTTGTTGTTATGGATTCCGCAGGCGCTGGTGCGGCCGGCAGCGGGCCGCTCGGTGGGTTTTATAGTGCGGGGCCTGTGGCGCGATCCACTGGCTTGGCAGGTCACGCTGTTCATGGGGCTGCAATCGGCGTTGGCATATTGCGTGTTCGGCTGGTTGGCACCGATTCTGCGCGAACGCGGCTTGAGTGGCGTCAACGCCGGGCTGGTGGTGTCGGTCTCGGTGCTGGCCCAGATGGCGGCCTGCCTGACGGCACCGTCGCTAGCGGTCCGCTGCAAAGACCAGCGTGGGATCAACGTGATCGTGGTCGGCATGGCGGTACTCGGGCTGCTGGGCTGCCTGTTTGCGCCGCTGTCATCGGTGTGGTTGTGGGCGGTGCTGCAAGGCGCAGGGCAGGGCAGCCTGATCGCGGTGGCGATGACGCTGATCGTGTTGCGCTCGCCGGACGCCCATGTGGCCGCGCATTTGTCGAGCATGGCGCAGACCGTCGGTTATGTGCTGGCGGCCGGCGGCCCGCTAATGGTGGGGCTGATCCATGGCTGGACCGGCGGCTTCAACGCGACCGGCGCACTGTTTGTGCTGATCGGACTCGGTGCGGCCGCGGCCGGGTTGGGTGCCGGGCGGGTCCGACATGTGCGGGTCAGGCTGGAAGGGCCGTTGCAGCGGCGCTGACGCGCTTGCCGGTTTCCTGAATGTCGAGCGAAGTTGTAAGCTTGCCGCGCCGCGTCTGACTAAGCAGCAGCGGTCGGATCACCCGGCCGGACTTGGAGGCATCGTGAAGACTTCAATTTTGGCCGTCGCGGCATTGCTGGTGTGCAGCGCCGTGCAGGCAGACACCATCGCCCAGACTTGCAGCAAGCATAGTCCGGCCCACACGGTTGCGTTGCTGGAGCTGTACACGTCGGAAGGCTGCGACAGCTGTCCGCCGGCCGACACATTCGTCAGCGGCCTACGCGGATCGGGCATGACGTCAGAGCAGGTGGTGCCGCTGTCAATGCATGTCGATTATTGGGACTATATAGGCTGGAAGGATTTATTTGCAAAAGCTGCCTTCACCGAGCGGCAGCGCTGGTTGTCCAACAACGCCGGCAGCCGCACCATCTATACGCCGGAACTGTTCATCGGCGGCCATGAATTGCGTGGTGGCGTTGGTGGCTGGCGCGGTGCTGTGCCGGCGGCGGTAAAGCGCATCAATGACAGGCCGGCCCGCGCCGACATCAGCATCGCGTTGGGCCGGCCGGCCGCCGGCAACTTGCCGGTGGAGGTCAGTGCGATCACAACACAGGACGCACAGAGCGGCAAACTGTTCGTCGCTGTGGTGGAGAACGGGCTCCGGTCAGTAGTCAAGGCGGGCGAGAATCGCGGCGTTACGCTGAAACATGATTATGTGGTGCGGCAATGGCTGGGACCGATTGCGCTGGCAGATCGCAAGGCGTCGTTGGTAACCAACGTGCCATTGCCGTCAGGCGCGACGGCCGGAAATTTGGGCGTGGTGGCTTTCTTGCAGTCGAATCAGGGCGAGATACTGCAGGCACTAATGCAACCGTTGTGCGGGGGATAAACCGCAGAACAATTGCATAAGCCGGAAATGCAAATGGGATGATCTACAGGAAAACCCCTGTACCTCATCCCATCATTGAAATCGTGACGATTCCAAGTGGATCAAAATCCGATGTGCTGTTCTGCAATGTTAGGCGTGTCTTCCTGAAATAACTTCCTTATCTGGGTCAGGACGGTTTCCGAATCATCGGAAATCGCGTCGCCGCATGTTAATAGTAATGATGATGTACATATTCTTCATGAACTTCATCCACTATCCAGTACGCAATCATTGCGAATGGAACCAGTAATGCCAGCGCGAAAACGATTTCCATAATCCTGAATCACCTATCGATGACCCTCATGTGCTCTGCGCAATTTCAGCGTAGTCGATATGGCACTCATTGCAAATACAATTTTCTATACACCGAGGGACAAGGTCTATTATTTACGCATCTTAATCGGCCTCACGGGCCTCATAGGCCTCACAGCTCCACTTGGTGTGTCACGTTTTCTGAACTAGTTATTACAACGGCGGGGTGACCGCTAGTGGCGTACTAGTGGCGCTGCATGAACGCGAATGAGCGCGCCGTTTGGCGGTGAATTCCCAGGACCTCGGGTAATGAAATTCGTGTGAACTTCGTTCACCATATGTAATCCAATAGTCCCGTACATGGGCCAAAGAATGTGGCTTGTGTAAGGTTTTTAAATAAAAGGAGCGATGATTATGTTGAATACCAGCGATATCAAACAACGCTTTAACCACATCGAACAATCTATCATGCAGGCTGAAAAGGCCTGCCAAGCCGGCGCCGGCGTGCCGAAAGATTTGAAGGACAGTATTCACAAACTCAGCACGGAAACCGACCGTGCAAAACCAGTTTTTCAGTCGCAGGATGAAAAGCAAATCCGCAAATGTGTCGATCAATTGGAAATGTATGGCGATCAGGCGCGCGATGCTTGTCAACGTGCAGGTAAACTCGATGACGCATTGAAAAGTTCGGTGATGCAAGTGCATAGTGAGCTATCTGAGTTGAAGCATCAATTGCATTGATTCGCTCGATTTAGTAGCTACGCGCTATAGATAGAGCAGTCTGGCAAGCAATAAAAAACGGCGCTGGATGCGCCGTTTTTGTCGTCAATTTGGAAGGGGAATACCGTACAGTTTCGTCAAAGAATGCCCTGCTCACGCAAGCCGGCGATCTGATCTTGCCGGTATCCCAGCAAATCGCGCAGCACTTCGTCGGTATGTTGTCCCAGCAATGGCGGCGCCGCGTCGTATTGCGGTGGCGTGACCGACAGCTTCATCGGGCTGGCCGTTAATTTCACGTGGCCGGTGACCGGATGCGGCAGGTCGACGCAGATGCCGCGCGCCTTGACCTGTGGGTCGTCGAACACCTCACCAAGATTGTTGATCGGTCCGCAAGGTACGCCAGCCGCCTCGAGTTCGCTGATCCATGCCTGCCTGGATTTTTCTCTGACCATCTCAGCCAGCAGCGGCACCAGGATATCGCGATGGCGCACCCGCATCGGATTGCTGGCGAAACGTTCATCGTCGGCCAGTTCCGGCCGTCCCCCGACTTCGACGAATTTGCGGAACTGGCCGTCATTGCCGACTGCGACGATGATGTGGCCATCGGCAGTGGCAAAAGTCTGGTAGGGCACGATATTCGGATGCGCATTGCCCCAGCGCTTGGGTGCCGTGCCGCTGGCAAGAAAATTGGCGCCCATGTTGGCCAGCATCGCGACTTGGACGTCGAGCAAGGCCATGTCGATATATTGGCCTTCTCCGGTACGGTCCCGATGGGTCAGCGCGGCGAGCACGGCGATGCTGGCATACATGCCGGTCATCAGGTCGCAGATCGCGACGCCGGCTTTTTGCGGGCCGCCACCCGGCAGGTCGTCGCGCTCGCCAGTGATCGACATGAAACCGCCGATACCCTGCACGATGAAATCGTAGCCGGGGCGCTCGGCATAGGGGCCGTCCTGGCCAAAGCCGGTGATCGAGCAGTACACCAGATCGGGTTTGATCTGCTTCAGCGATTCATAATCCAGACCGTATTTCCTTAACTGGCCGACCTTGTAATTTTCCAGCACGACATCCGATTGCAGCGCCAGTGCGCGCACGATCGCCTGGCCTTCCGCGCTGGCGATATCGACTGTCACCGAGCGCTTGCCGCGATTGGCGGCCAGATAATAGGCGGCCTCGCTGCTATCGCGCCCTTGCGCATCCTTCAGGTACGGCGGGCCCCATGTACGGGTGTCGTCACCGACGCCGGGGCGTTCGATCTTGATGACATCGGCGCCCAGATCGGCCAGATTCTGTGCGCACCACGGTCCGGCCAGCACCCGGGTCAGGTCCAGCACGCGGATGTGGCCGAGCGATTTTTGGGATGGTGCGCTGGAGGCGGCATCGGCTGTTGGTTGGATTGGCTGCACGGTGTTCCCTAAAGGTGTTAGCGTTACGGGCAAGTGTAAAACGCATCGCAAGGCTTGTCGATGCGCTCCAGAAAATGTGTCAAAGAATAGCGAACCATGTGGCCTTATCCGAAAATAGTCGCCCATCGTGGCGCCGGCATTCTTGCCCCCGAAAACACGCTCGCCGCGATGCAGGCGGGGCTGGGGCGCGGCTTTCATGCGGTCGAATTCGATGTCATGCTGTCGCAAGACGAGATCCCGGTGCTGATGCACGACCATCAGTTCGGTCGCACCGTCAGCGGCGTCGGTGCGGTGTCGGATTGCGCTGCGCGGCAGTTGAGCGCGATGGATGCCGGAGCCTGGTTCAGCGACGCGTATCGCGGCGAGCCGGTGCCGCTGTTGGCACAGGTGATCGACTTCTGCCAGGAAAATGGGATCTGGATGAATGTCGAGATCAAGCCGGCGCCCGGCTTTGAAGAGGTCACCGGACGCATCGTCGGACAGATGCTGCGGCAGCGGTTCGCCGCTGAGTTCGGACCAGGCGCGCATGCGCGCAGCAGCCTCCCTTTGCTGTCCTCGTTCTCGGAACTGGCGCTGGTAGCGGCGCGCAGGGTCGCCCCGGAAATTCCGCGCGCGCTGCTGGTAGACGTCATTCCGCCCGACTGGCAGGCCCGCCTGAACGCGCTCGCCGCCGTTTCGCTCAATACCAATCACCGCACACTGACGCCGCAGCTGGCGCGTGCCGTGAAGCAGGGCGGCTTTGGCCTGTTCTGCTACACCGTCAATGATCCGGCGCGCGCGCACGAGATCCTGGGATGGGGCGTCGACGGCTTCTGTACCGATCGGATCGATCTGATCGCGGCTGATTTTGCGTGACGCGTGCCCACGACTCTCACGCTGGACATTGGCGGCAATGGCTGAAATAAAATCGCTCGCGTTACCTTTCGTTACACGCCTTACAAATGACGTGTCGTCAGACTTGCTGCAAGCTCGTTAATCGAGCCATGAGCAAACGCGCTCATCGATGACGATACACGACACCCAACAACTCACAACCGATAGGAACCGATGATGAAAACCGCAAAAATGATTCCGCTGCTGCTGGTAAGCTTTCTGGCCGCGCCAGTGTTTGCGCAATCGACCGCGACTGAGGTCAAACGCGATGTCAATCAGCAGCAACGGATTGAGAACGGCCTGAAATCCGGCCAGCTCAATACCCGCGAAGCCGCCAAACTCGAGCATGAAGAAACCAGGGTGGACCGCGCCCAAGCGAATGCGCTGAAAGACGGCAAGTTCAGCGTGACCGAAAAGGCACGGATCGAACAGATGCAAAACAAGGTCAGCAACGATATCCACGCCGACCGGACCAACGCCCAGACCGGCAATCCGGATTCGACCTCGAGCAAGCGGATGCAGGCCGACGTGCAGCGCAATGTGAATCAGGAACAGCGGATCGAGGCCGGCGTCAAGAACGGTTCATTGACCAACCATGAAGTGGCCAAGCTGGAGCGTGGTCAGGCCAGAATCGATGCGAAAGAAGCGGTTGCCGGTCACGATGGGCATGTCAGCGCCGCCGAACAGGCGCGCGTGCAACGGACCGAAAATCGCCAATCGCGCCGCATCCATCGTCAAAAACACGACGCCCAACAACGCGGCTGAGCTGCGATCGCGCTGCACGCCGCAGATTTGGTGCGGTAGATTCAGGACAGCAATTCGTTTGACCGAAAACCCCACCAGGCGACTGGCGGGGTTTTTTGTTTGCTGATCGCGAAAAATGGCTGCCGGCCGATTGTGGCGATTGTTGTCGGAAAAACATCGTGGCTGGGCCGCGATTCGCGTTGAATAGCCCCGATTTGCCCCATATTTCAGGTCAGCCAGATCACGTATAATCGAAATTTTGCGGTATTGCGCCATTCTCTTGCGTCACTCTTTTTTGCCGAAAATATGAAATCTTCCGAAATCCGCGACAAATTCCTGCAGTTTTTCGAATCCAAAGGCCATACGGTCGTGCGTTCGTCCAGCCTGGTGCCGGGCAACGACCCGACGCTGCTGTTTACCAATTCCGGCATGGTGCAGTTCAAGGATGTATTTCTGGGCACCGAGAAACGCAATTACGTGCGCGCGGCATCGGTGCAGCGCTGTCTGCGCGCCGGTGGCAAACATAACGATCTGGAAAATGTCGGTTACACCGCACGCCATCATACGTTTTTCGAGATGCTCGGCAACTGGTCGTTCGGCGATTACTTCAAGCGTGATTCGCTGCTCTGGGCCTTTGAACTGCTGACCAAGGTGTACGGCCTGCCGGCTGAAAAGCTGTGGGCGACCGTGTATGAAACCGACGACGAGGCCTACGACATCTGGGTCAACGTGATCGGCCTGCCGAAAGAGCGCGTGGTGCGCATCGGCGACAACAAGGGCGCACCCTATGCGTCGGATAACTTCTGGCAGATGGCCGAGACCGGCCCGTGCGGCCCCTGCTCCGAAATTTTCTACGACCACGGCCCGGAAATCTGGGGTGGTCCTCCGGGCAGCCCGGAGCAGGACGGCGATCGTTACATCGAAATCTGGAACAACGTGTTCATGCAGTTTGACCGCCAGATCGACGCCGCCACTGGCGAGGCGCGCCTGCTGCCGCTGCCGAAACCGTGCGTCGACACCGGCATGGGTCTGGAGCGTCTGGCCGCGGTGCTGCAGCATGGTCACAGCAATTACGATATCGATCTATTCCAGAGCCTGATCAAGGCCGCCGCGCGCGAAACCGGTACCCAGGATCTGGCCAACAATTCGCTGAAAGTGATCGCGGACCATATCCGCGCCTGCTCGTTCCTGATCGTCGATGGCGTCATTCCCGGTAATGAAGGTCGCAGCTATGTGCTGCGCCGGATCATCCGCCGCGCGCTGCGGCATGGTCACAAGCTGGGTCAGACCAAACCGTTCTTCTACCGGCTGGTCAAGGATCTGGTGCTGGAGATGGGCGAAGCCTATCCGGAACTGACCGAAGCGGCGTCACGGGTCGAACAGGTGCTGCAGCAGGAAGAAGAACGTTTCAGCGAGACGCTGGAAAACGGCATGAAGATCCTGGAGCAGGCGTTGGCCAGGGATAGCAAGCACCTCGATGGCGAGACCGCATTCACGCTGTATGACACCTTCGGCTTCCCGCTCGATCTGACCGCCGATATCTGCCGCGAACGCAATGTGATGCTCGATGAAACTGGATTCGACGCCGCGATGCAACGGCAAAAGACTGCCGCGCGTGCCGCCGGCAAGTTCAAGACCGCGGCCGCGATCGAATACAGCGGCGCAAGGAACAAGTTTGTCGGTTACGACAGCTTGCAGCAAGATGCCAAAGTGGTGGCGCTGTACCTGAACGGCACTGCGGTGCAGAGCGTGGCCGCAGGCCAGGACGCGATCGTGGTGCTCGACACGACACCGTTTTATGCGGAATCCGGCGGCCAGGCCGGCGACCGTGGCGTGCTGGCGTCGGCGTCGGCGGGCTTTGTGGTCGAAGATACGTTGAAGATTCAACCCGAGGTGTTTGGTCATCACGGCACCGTCAGCAAGGGCAGCTTGTCGGTCGGGGATCAAGTCAATGCGCAAGTCGACCTGGCGCTGCGCGCGCGCACCGTGCGCAACCATTCGGCGACGCACCTGATGCACAAGGCGCTGCGCGAAGTGCTGGGCAGCCACGTGTCACAAAAAGGTTCGCTGGTCGACTCCGACAAGACGCGTTTCGATTTCAGCCACAATGCACCGATGACCACCGAGCAGATTCGTGAAGTCGAGGCCATCGTCAATCGCGAGATTCTCGCCAACTTGCCCACCCGGGCGCAGGTGATGTCGTTCGACGATGCTGTCAAGCACGGTGCGATGGCGCTGTTCGGCGAGAAATACGGCGACGAGGTACGCGTGCTCGACATCGGTTCGTCGCGCGAACTGTGCGGCGGTACGCACGTCAGCCGCACCGGTGATATCGGCCTGTTCAAGATCACCGCGGAAGGCGGTGTCGCCGCCGGCATCCGCCGCGTCGAGGCGGTAACAGGCGAGGGCGCGCTGGCGCTGATCCAGTCGCTCAATCGCCGCGTCAACGAGGCGGCTGCCGCATTGAAAGCGCAGCCGGACGAACTGACGCAACGCATCGTGCAGGTGCAGGATCAGATCAAGTCGCTGGAAAAGGAAGTCGCCGCGCTGAAATCGAAACTGGCTTCCGGTCAGGGCGACGAACTGCTGAATCAGGCCGTCGATGTCAAGGGCATCAAGGTCCTGGCGGCGACGCTCGACGGTGCCGACGTCGCGACCCTGCGTGAAACCATGGATAAGCTGAAGGACAAGCTGAAAACTGCCGCGATTGTGCTCGCCAGCGTGACCGACGGCAAGGTCAGCCTGATCGCCGGCGTCACCGCCGATGCCACCTCGAAAGTGAAAGCCGGTGAACTGGTCAATTTCGTCGCGCAACAGGTCGGCGGCAAGGGTGGCGGCCGGCCCGATATGGCGCAGGCCGGCGGCACCGATCCGAGCGGGCTGGCAAAAGCGCTGGCTGGTGTCGCCAATTGGGTCGGCGAAAGGCAATGAATATGACGACTCCGGTACCTGGTTCGCTGGAAATCAGACGGGCAGAAATTTCTGACGCGGCACAGATCCAGCGCGTGCATGCGGGTGCCGGGGCTTATACCGGGACCTTGCAGTTACCCCACCCATCGATCGACATGTGGCATGAGCGCCTGACCCAGCCGGATCCGAATCGGTACCTGCTGGTCGGGCTGGTCGATGGGGTTATTGTTGGCACCGCAGGACTCCATCTCGAAGCCAATATGCGACGTCGCCATGTTGCTTCGCTTGGCATTGCCGTCGCGGACGATTTTGCTGGCAAGGGTATTGGTACGGCTTTAATGGCTGAGCTAGTCAATTTGGCCGATAACTGGCTACACATACTGCGTATAGAATTGACGGTATTTACCGACAATGCATCAGGAATTGCGTTATACCGAAAATTTGGTTTTGAGATCGAAGGAACCCATCGCGCGGATGTGCTGCGTGATGGCAAGCTTGTAGATGGGTATTCGATGGCGCGTCTTCACCCGCATCCGCCGCAATTGCCGGCCTCCACAGTCTGATGGATTTTAAATTTTGCCCGGTGTGCGCCGGCTCCCTGGTATTGCGAGCCGACAATGGTGATAGCCAAAAAATCCGCCTCGCCTGTCCCGATGGTCATTGGACGCACTGGGATAACCCGTTGCCGGTGCTGGCTGCACTGGTCGAGTTTGACGAAAAAATCCTGCTGGCACGCAATGCCGCCTGGCCGGAAAAGACGTTCTCGCTGATCACCGGTTTCATGGAGCGCGGCGAAACGCCGGAGCAGGGCGTCGCGCGCGAGTTGAAGGAAGAAACCAATCTTGACGCGGATGTGGTCAGCTTGATCGGGGTCTATGAATTCATCCGCAAGAACGAGCTGATCATTGCCTATCATGTAAAGGCATCGGGCGAGATTCGCTTGTCGGAAGAATTGCTCGAATATCGGCTGATCGCCCCCGAAACGCTGCGGCCGTGGCGCGGCACCACCGGCGAGGCGACGGCCGATTGGCTGCGCTCGCGCGGCTTGCCGGTGGTGTATGTGGATCAGAACTTTCAAAGTACTGCCACCAGCCACACTGCTGTTGAAAAATAGCGCGTGTGGCCGAGAGGCGCTTTCCGCTTAAGGCAAGATTATCTGTATGGCACACGAGCGTCGTCGCTAGTTCAATGAATCACTGAATAACTGAATAACTGAATCACACTGGGAAACTCGATCATGGAATTTCATAAGGAAGTCGATGCGCGCGGCCTGAATTGTCCGCTACCGATCCTGAAAGCCAAAAAAGCGCTGACGGACATGTTGAGCGGGCAGGTGCTGCATATCCTGGCGACCGATCCGGGCTCGGTACGTGACTTTCAGGCTTTCGCGAAGCAGACCGGCAACGAGTTGTTGTCACAAACCAGCCACGAGAACAATTTCGAATTTTTCATGAAGCGCAAATGACCGGCGTGCTGGTGCCGCAATCGCAGCCTTCGATGACGCTGGTATGGCTTTCCTCAAAGCAACGTTCTGTAGTCGCCGGGGTGGCCAGAACTCGCAGAGTTTCAACTGCCTGGATATCCGCGCGCGCGGGGATTGCTGGTGAACGGTGCGCGCTCCAGTCGGGCGGTTAGTGGAATAATTCTAGCCATTAATCGCACGACCGTGCTAAATTCCTGTGCAACTGCGCAATCTCTTTTATAATCCGATTTAGTTTACGTTAACGTCAATTGTATTTTCCCAAAGGCAGAGCTATGAAAGTCTTGGTACCAGTCAAACGCGTGGTCGACTATAACGTCAAGGTACGCGTCAAACCCGACGGCAGCGGCGTCGATATCGCCAACGTCAAAATGTCGATGAACCCGTTCGACGAGATCGCGCTGGAAGAAGCGATGCGCCTGAAAGAGGCCGGCAAGGTCACCGAAGTGGTGGCGGTCTCGTGCGGCGTCACGCAATGCCAGGAAACCCTGCGCACCGCGATGGCGATCGGCGCCGACCGCGCGATCCTGGTCGACACCGAGTCCGACATTGGGCCGCTGGCCGTGGCCAAGCTGCTCAAGGCGCTGGCCGATAAAGAACAGCCGCAACTGATCATCCTCGGCAAGCAGGCGATCGACGACGATTGCAACCAGACCGGCCAGATGCTGGCGGCCTTGCTCGGTTGGCCGCAAGCGACGTTCGCGTCCAAGGTCGTGCTGGAAGAAGGCAAGGTCAGCGTCACGCGTGAAGTCGATGGCGGCCTGGAAACCCTGAGCTTGACGCTGCCGGCCATCATCACCACCGACTTGCGCCTGAACGAGCCGCGTTACGTGACGCTGCCGAACATCATGAAGGCCAAGAAAAAGCCGCTCGATACCGTCAAGCCGGCCGATCTCGGGGTCGACGTCGCGTCGCGCGTCAAGACCCTGAAAGTGGTGGAGCCGCCGAAGCGCTCCGCCGGTGTCAAGGTGCCCGACATCGCGACCCTGGTCGCCAAGCTCAGGAACGAAGCGAAAGTCATTTAACCAGCGCGCCAGGCCGGACGCCGCTCATTCCCTGCGCCGCCTGCGCCACCCTAGAACCGTCAGGAAAATATCATGACCGCATTAGTCATTGCCGAACACGACAACGCTACGCTGAAAGGCAGCACCCACCATACCGTCACCGCCGCGATCGAATGCGGTGGCGAAGTCCACATTCTGGTCGCCGGTGCCAACTGCGGCGCGGCGGCCCAGGCCGCCGCCCAAATCGCCGGCGTCACCAAGGTACTGGTGGCGGACGCGGCGCCGTTTGCCGATGGCCTGGCCGAAAACGTCGCCGAGCAGGTGCTGGCGCTGGTCGCCGCCGCAGCTGGACACTACACGCACATCCTGGCCCCGGCCACCGCCTACGGCAAGAACATCCTGCCGCGCGTGGCGGCCAAACTCGACGTTGCGCAAATTTCCGAAATCACCAAGGTCGACGCGCCCGATACCTTCGAGCGCCCGATCTACGCCGGTAACGCGATCGCCACCGTGCAATCGTCCGACCCGGTCAAGGTCATCACGGTGCGCACCACCGGTTTTGATTCGGCTGCCGGCGGCGGCAGCGCCGCGATCGAAAACGTGGCGGCGGTGGCCGACTCCGGCACATCGCGCTTCGTGTCGCGCGAAGTCGCCAAGTCCGACCGGCCCGAGCTGACGGCCGCCAAGGTGATCGTCTCCGGTGGCCGCGGCATGGGTTCCGCCGACAACTTCAAGATCCTGGAACCGCTGGCCGACCGGCTCGGCGCGGCGATGGGTGCCTCGCGTGCAGCGGTCGATGCCGGCTATGTGCCGAACGATTGGCAAGTCGGTCAGACCGGCAAGATCGTGGCGCCGCAGCTGTACATCGCGGTCGGCATCTCCGGCGCGATCCAGCACTTGGCCGGCATGAAGGATTCGAAGACCATCGTCGCCATCAACAAGGATCCGGAAGCGCCGATCTTCTCGGTGGCCGACTACGGGATCGTCGGCGATCTGTTCGAACTGGTGCCGCAACTGGTAGCCGAACTGGGCTAATCTACAAGACAGACAGGTAACAACAAGCCACAGGGGCTGCAAATGCACGCACAGGAAATGCGCGGTGCCTTTGTGATCTCTGTGGCTTGATTCTTTTGGAGACACAAATGAGCTACAACGCCCCACTGAAAGACATGCTGTTCGTCATCAACGAACTGGCCGACCTGTCCGCAGTCCATGCCTTGCCCGGCTGCGAAGACGCGACGCCGGAAACGGTCGAAGCGGTGCTGGAAGAAAACGCGAAGTTCACCGGCGAAGTCATCGCGCCGCTCAATTTTGCCGGCGACAAGGAGCCGAGCTACTGGAAAGACGGCCAGGTCTTCACCACCACGGGTTTCAAGGAAGCTTTCAAGTCCTATGGTGACGCAGGCTGGCAGGGCGTGCAGCATCCGGTCGAATTTGGCGGTCAGGGTTTGCCGAAGCTGGTTGCCGCACCGTGCATCGAAATGTTGAATTCGGCCAACCTGTCGTTCGCGCTGTGCCCGCTGCTGACCGATGGCGCGATCGAGGCTTTGATGACAGCCGGCACCGACGCGCAGAAGAGTACCTATCTGCAAAATCTGATTACCGGGAAATGGACCGGCACCATGAACCTGACCGAGCCGCAAGCCGGCTCGGATCTGGCGGCGGTGCGCACCCGTGCGGTGCCGCAGGACGATGGCACCTACAAGATCTTCGGCACCAAGATCTTCATTACCTACGGCGAACACGACATGGCCGAGAATATCGTCCATCTGGTCCTGGCGCGCACCCCCGAGGCGCCTGCCGGCGTGAAGGGGATTTCCCTGTTCATCGTGCCGAAATTCCTGGTCAATGCCGACGGCACGCTGGGTGCACGCAACGATGCCCATTGCGTATCGATTGAACACAAGCTCGGCATCAAGGCCAGCCCGACAGCGGTATTGCAGTTCGGCGACCACGGCGGTGCGATCGGCACCCTGGTCGGCGAGGAAAACCGCGGTCTCGAATACATGTTCATCATGATGAACGCGGCGCGGTTTGCGGTCGGCATGCAGGGCGTGGCAGTGGCGGAACGCGCCTACCAAAAGGCCGTAGCGTATGCCAAGGACCGCGTGCAGTCGCGCGATCTGGCCGGGTCTGCCGGTCCGGTCACCATCATCCACCACCCCGATGTACGCCGCATGTTGATGTCGATGCGGTCGCAGGTGGAAGCGGCGCGCGCGCTGGCTTACGTTGCCGCCGCGGCCAGTGACGTGGCGCATCACCATCCCGATGCCGAGGTGCGCAAGAGCAACGAGGCGGTCTATGAATACCTGGTGCCGATCGTCAAGGGTTGGTCGACCGAAATGTCGCTCGACGTTACCTCGACCGGCGTGCAAGTGCACGGTGGCATGGGTTTCATCGAAGAAACCGGTGCCGCCCAGCTCTATCGCGACGCCAAGATCTTGACGATTTACGAAGGCACCACCGCCATCCAGGCCAACGATCTGGTCGGTCGCAAGACGGTGCGCGATGGTGGTGCCACGGCCAAGGCCATCCTGGCCCAGGTTCAGCAAACCGTCGCCGAACTGGTGGCCATCAAGGCCGGTGCCGGGACCCATGCTGCCGATTTGCAGGTGATTGCGCAGCAGCTGGAAGCCGGCGCGGTAGCGCTGGAACAGGTGGTCGACTATGTTGCCGGCAACATGAAGTCCGACATCAAGGCGGTGTTCGCCGGCAGCGTGCCCTACCTGAAAATGGCCGGCATCGTACTGGGTGGCTGGCAGATGGCGCGTGCGGCGCTGGTGTCTGCGCAACAGCTGCAATCGGGTACAGGCGACGCCAGTTTTTACCAGGCCAAGATATCTACCGCGCGCTTCTTTGCCGAGCACTTCCTGTCGCAGGCGGCCAGCTACCGCACCGCAATCGTGGACGGCAGCGTCGGCGTTCTGGCATTGAGCGAGGATCAGTTCTAAGGAAGTGCTGCAGCGCAGCGGACCAGCGCAACCGACAAAAAAGCAGCCTGCAGGCTGCTTTTTTGTTTTTTGGCTTGCGAAATATCATCTGGAGCGACGGATATTGGCGGCAGATACGCACTCCAATTAGTCAGTCGTGGCAGCTGCAATTGGATGGCGTTTCTGCACGAGTTGGCGGCCTCGGGCCGCCAACAGTCTGGGCCGATTCCGGCAAAGTGAATCTGGCGGCAACATGAGGCGAAGATCATTCTTGATGGCGGGGCTGGTGTGGGTGCCAATGCTGGCATTGGCTCCGGTTTCTGCATCTGTCTCCGAGCTCAGTGCAGCCGACACCAGAGCCATTCGCGAGGTGGTGCAATCCCAATTTGATGCATTCGAGGACGATGATGCGCCGGCGGCGTTTGCATTGACGACGCAGGCTAGCCGTCGCAGATTGGGTAGTCCGGACGATTTCATGCGTCTGGTCAAGGAGCAATACGGCCCGATCTACCGACACCGGGCGGTGTTGTTTTCGGGAGCGCAAGTCATCGGTGCCGATACCTTGCTGATCGTGCGCCTGACCAGTCCGGACAGCCATGTCTGGATCGCAATTTATCGGATGGAACGTGAGACGGACGGCAAATGGAAGATCGACGGCTGCCATTTGCTGGAAACGACCAGCGTTTCAATTTAACCCCGTCGAATAAGGAGCCCATCATGGCGCGGAAATACATCGATTGTCGCGAATTTCCGAGCGACAGCAAATGCACAGTGGCACTGTGTGCGGACAGCGACGCCGAGCTGCTCGACGCTGCGGTTCAACATGCGGTCGCGGTGCATAAGCATCAGGACACGCCGGAATTGCGGCAGCAATTAATGACGCTGTTCAAGAGCGGCACGCCTCCGCTTGAGGCGCCCGCTCAGCAGGCCGCCTGACGGCTAAGGAAGTTCATTCCGGCGCGGCAAGCCGCTTTGGCAAAGCCATTTGAGCGGATTGGCCGATCGGAATGCTTCGATCTGCAGACTGGCTGATGCCAGGGGGGAAGTGCGCCTGCGTCGGACTTCGGCGCTGCCAAGTGAGGCGCAGGGTCGAGCCTCGGGGCCAATGTCGCACGCGAGCCATTTCTGTCACGTCATGACCGATTCTTGCATCAATTGCAATTTAAAGTGATCGATTTGCTACAGGCATTAATATTTTAATGCTCTACGGAAATATTTTCTAAATTAAGCGCATAATCGACACTATTCCACGCTGACGGGTCCATATTTGGGGCCTATTTACGCTCGAAAATAGGGCCATTGCTGGGATATTGACAGGGGTGCAGTTTGTGAGTATGTGCAGTGATCGCTCAGAATATATGCGCAATGCCTTGCCGATGGCATGAGTATATGGAAAGAGTTCACAGCTGCTGCGAATATTTTTACCTTGGATCATGAATCATCCGTCGTCTCGTCGCAGTCTGTATAGCAAACGGACAATCGCGAAGCAGGCGCCACGCAGGACGCGCCAGACGCCAGATCGACATTTAAAAATTCTTCGGAATTGGCAACATCATGGCTTTCACTTCCTCAGGGCAAACGAGCAGTATGTCGGCCAACGCGGCTACGGCGCAATCGCGCCGCAGCGAGATTCTGCGCGACCTGTTGCCGGTGGCGCTGAATCTCGCCGGTGCCCAGCACGACGCGTTCTCGGCGCGACTGGCGGATGCCCTGATGCAGCAATCGGAAACCAGTACCGACTCGCGCGAAGCCAATCTGAGCTTCAACGTGTCCAATCTGCTCAAGAACAATAGTTATGCCTTCCAGCATCTGGCAGCGGCTTTCTTGAAGGAAAACCTGCAGCGCGAACTGGGCATGCTCGAGCGCGGTTCGTATCCGGCGGCGGCGAAAACCGATGGCGCCTTGTCGCTGGTGTCGTATGAGGAAATGGACAACAAGCTGCAAATCGGTGCCGGCAGCCGACCATTCGAGCAACAGCATGCGGATGCCTACCACGCACTGAACATCCGGCTCGCCAACCTGCTGCAGCGGGACGAACTGTCGCTGTCGCAGAATCCGTTCCGCCCTGAAGTGTTTCTGTCCGCCATTAACCTCGCCTGGCGCAACTTCGACCCGGATCCCGAATCGCACCATCTTGTGATGCCATTGTTGCGTCCCGACGTGTTCCTGCAGTTGTCGCCGCTGCTGCAGGCCCTGAACGACGCGCTGATTGCGGACGGCATTCTGCCCGATCTGCAGGAATCGTACCGCATCAAGAAAACCGACGGCCATTCCGACGCAACGCGCAAGGACGATAGCGCCGAGACCGCGTTGCTGCAAAAACTGAAACGCATGTTTGCCGCGCCCGAGGCACCCGACGACATCGTCGCCGCTGCCGCCACATCCGCTGCTGCCGATGTGTTTGAGCAACGCGGCGACTCCGGCCTGCGCCTGGCCAATATGCTGCGGGCCGATTATCCCGGGCCGGCGCCGCAGGCATCGGGCGCGACCCGTCAACTGTATGGGTTTCTGGCCGATCTGCAACAGCGCATCGCTGATCAGGGCTTTGGCGGCGACGCCTCGGGCACTGGCGCGGTACCGCCGCATAGTTCACGCCTGGCAGAGATCAAGGGTCAGGTGCCGCGGCATGCGTTGACGCAGTTCGATGAAAACACCATCGATCTGCTGACCAAGGTCTTCGATACGGTCTTCCGCGATACCAATATTCCATCGGAAATCAAGGACTTGATCGGCCTGCTGCAGATCCCGATCCTGAAGGCGGCGCTGATCGACAAGGAGTTCTTCTTCGAGGAGGCGCATCCGGCGCGACGCCTGATCGAACTGCTCAGCAAGTCGAGCGTGGCGTGGGATCCGACCAAAGGCTACGACGATCCGCTGTACCAGACCATGAAGCGCAATGTCGGTCGCGTGCAGCAAGAGTTTGATCGCGAAATCTCGCTGTTCTCGATTGTTGTCAGCGACCTCGAACGCTTCCTGGCAGAGGAGGAAGAGCAGGCCGCGGCCGGCGTGCTCAGAACACCGATCACCGAAGCACTGCAGCGGGAAAAACTGGCGCAGGCCCACACTGCAGCCAAAAGCGAAGTCGCGCAGCGCATCGGCAGCGGCGAGGTGGTGCCGTTTGTCGAGACTTTTCTCGAGGCGAAATGGGTGTCGGTGTTATCCCTGGCCTACAGCGTCAGGGACGAGAAGCCACAGGCGCTGCAACACGCGCTGCAGACCATGGACGAGCTGATCTGGAGCGTCAAGCCGAAGATCTCGCAGGAGCAGCGCAAGGAGCTGATCACCAAGCTGCCAGCTCTGCTGACGATGGTCAATAAATGGCTCAATGTCATTAAATGGGAAGATGCCGATCGGCTGCGCTTCTTCTCCGAATTGGCCGAATGCCACGCCTCGATCGTGCGGGCGCCGCTCGAATTGTCGCCGCAGCGCCAGCTTGAAATCGCGGTCGAGGCGGCGCAAAAGGCCACCGAAAGGCGGCTCGAGAAGCGGGCCCAGACACAGCAGCAAACGGTGGTGCCGGATGACGAGTTTGTCGCCACGGTCGCCGGTCTGGAGCGCGGCGCCTGGCTCGAATTCACGCCAGCAGGCGATGCTCCGAAGAAGGTCAAGATTGCCTGGGTCAGCCCGTTGCGCAGCCTGTTCATCTTCACCACCAAAGCGCGGCAGGAAGCGTTCTCGATGTCGGCCCAGCAGCTCGAGCAGTCGTTTCGCGACGGTCACGCGCAACGGATGGTACTTGATGGGCTGGTCGGGCGGGCGTTGAGCGAAGCGATGGAAGACGCTGCCGGCTAACCGACCCCGGAGCCCGCCGGCCCGTCGCGTAACAATCCTGGCGCCATGGTTCGCGTTGGCGTCCGATAGCGTGCCTGACGATCAGGCCGGGCGCGAACCTGTTTTCCGGTAAGCCAATCCCAACATCACCAGCCCCAGTGCAATCATCGGCAGCGACAGCATCTGACCGGCCGATATCGTGATGCCGGCGAAGCTCACCTCATAATCTGGCATACGGAAATATTCGGTGAAGAAGCGTGCACAGCCATAACCGAGCGCGAACAGGCCGCTGACGGCCATCCGCGGTCGTGGCTTGCGCGAGAACAGCCACAGCACCACAAACAGCAGCACGCCATCGACCAGCGCCTGATAGATCGGCGACGGGTGACGCGGCAGGTTATCGACGTTGGGCCAGATCATGGCCCATGGCAGTGACGGATCTGCCAGCCGGCCCGGCAGTTCGGCGTTGATGAAATTGCCGATCCGGCCGGCGGCATAGCCGAGCGGCACCAACGGCGCAATGAAATCGAGCACATCGAGCAGATTGCGGTCGATCTTGCGCGCCCACCATGCCATCGCGATCAGCACGCCAAGAAATCCGCCATGGAAGGACATGCCGCCATGCCAGACCTGCACTATTTCCAGCGGATGCTCCAGAAAAAATGCCGGCCGGTAAAACAGCACCTCACCGAGACGGCCACCGATGATCACGCCCAGCACGCCATAGAACAGCATGTCGTCCAGGTCTTCCTTTTTCCAGCCGATCGCGGCAATATGCGGCTGCTGGATGCGCTGCCGGCCGAGGAGCAGAAATTGCGCGAATGCCAGCAGATACATCAGTCCATACCAGCGCACGGCCAGCGGGCCGAGCGACAACGCAACGGGGTCGGGCATCGGGTGGGTCAGCATTTACGAAGTCTTTCCTAATAGTTTTAAAAAGGCACGCAATACCGGCGAACGATTATCGCGGCGCCAGGCCAAGCCGGTTTCGACCAGCGGCGTGTCGCCCGCCAGCGCCCGGTATTCGACACCGGGACGTTTCAAATTCGATACCGATTGTGGCACAAGGGCGATGCCCATGCCGGCCGATACCAGGCCGACGATGGTCTGCATCTGGATCGCTTCCTGCCCGATCTGCGGCGTCAGGCCGGCAGCGCGAAAGCAGCCGAGGATCGCATCGTACAGCGCGGGTGCCAGCCGGCGCGGAAAGATGATCAGCGGCAGATCGCTGTGCGCGGCCAGTGTCGCCAGCGCGATTGTCGTGGTGCCGCGCAAGCCCGGCGTTTTCTTTGGCGCCGCCAGCACCAGCGGTTCGCGCAGCAATGGCAGATAATCGAGCTCGGCCAGCGCCTTTTCCGGCAGCGGCGGGATCAGCAAGCCGGCGTCGATTCGGCCCTGCAACAATTCGTCGAGCTGGATGTCGGTGGTGGCTTCGCGCAAATCGATCTGCACCTGCGGATAGCGGCCGCGAAACTCGCGCAGCAGCGGCGGCAACACACTGTAGTCGGCGCTCGACACGAAGGCCAGCGCCAGCCGGCCGCTTTCGCCGGATGCCGCGCGGCGGGCCAGATCGGGCAGGGCCTCGGCCTGCAGCAACAGCCGGCGCGCTTCCGGCAGCAGCGCGGCGCCGGCTGCGGTCAGCACCGCGCTGCGCTTGCTGCGGTCGAACAGCGCGCAGCCAAGCGCCGCCTCCAGCGCCTGAATGGTCTGGGATAGCGGCGGCTGCGTCATGTGCAGGCGCAGCGCGGCGCGCGCGAAATGCTGTTCTTCGGCGACCGCGACAAAGTAACGCAACTGCCGTAAATCAATGTTCATGGATCGGTTTCATCAGAGCATCGCCGCAACACGCAGTTGCAATCTTCGTTTGCAGCGATTCATATCTGTTTCATATTAATAAGAAACGAATCATATATTTGACACATGGCTTTGTGCAAGGCACTCTTGCTCTTTACTTAATCATTGCTTATTCAGGAGATCGTCATGGCCGACCAGCCCAAGCAAAACGGATACAACCGTCGCTCGAAAAACATCACCCAGGGCGTGGCTCGCAGCCCGAACCGGTCGATGTATTACGCGATGGGCTACGAGAAGGCCGACTTCGACAAGCCGATGATCGGTATCGCGAATGGCCATTCGACCATCACGCCGTGCAATTCCGGCCTGCAGAAGCTGGCAGATATCGCGATCAACACCATCCGGGAAGCCGGCGCCAATCCGCAGGTATTCGGCACGCCGACCATTTCCGACGGCATGTCGATGGGTACCGAGGGCATGAAGTACTCGCTGATTTCGCGCGAAGTGATCGCTGACTGTATCGAAACCGCAGTCAACGGCCAATGGATGGACGGCTGCGTGGTGATCGGCGGCTGCGACAAGAACATGCCGGGCGGCATGATCGCGCTGGCGCGCACCAATGTGCCGGGCATCTACGTCTACGGCGGCACCATCAAGCCGGGTCATTGGAAGGGCAAGGACCTGACCATCGTATCGGCGTTCGAAGCAGTCGGCGAATTCA
Source organism: Pseudundibacterium arcticum (assembly GCF_042646465.1). Taxonomy (NCBI): domain Bacteria; kingdom Pseudomonadati; phylum Pseudomonadota; class Betaproteobacteria; order Burkholderiales; family Oxalobacteraceae; genus Pseudundibacterium; species Pseudundibacterium arcticum. The sequence goes on along the minus strand of NZ_JBHRTP010000008.1, from coordinate 192,147 downwards.
CTGCAGGGCGCATGTCGCAGGAGGATTTCGACGGCATCGAGAAGAACGCCTGCCCGTCGTCCGGCTCCTGCGGCGGCATGTACACCGCCAACACCATGTCGTCGTCGTTCGAGGCGCTCGGCATGTCGTTGCTGTATTCGTCGACCATGGCCAATCCCGACGACGAGAAAACCGGCTCCGCTGCCGAATCGGCGCGCGTGCTGGTGGAGGCGGTCAAGCGCGACCTGAAACCGCGCGACATCATTACCCGCGAGTCGATCGAGAACGCGGTGGCGCTAATCATGGCCACCGGCGGCTCGACCAATGCGGTGCTGCATTATCTGGCGATCGCGCATGCCGCCGAGGTGGAATGGACGATCGACGACTTCGAGCGGGTGCGTCAGAAGGTGCCGGTGATCTGCAATCTGAAGCCATCCGGGCAGTACGTCGCAACCGACCTGCACCAGGCCGGCGGCATTCCGCAGGTGCTGAAACTGCTGCTGAACGCCGGCCTGCTGCACGGTGACTGCATCACCATTACTGGCCGCAGCCTGGCCGAAGAACTGGCGGCGGTGCCCGATCAGCCGCCCGCCGATCAGGATGTGATCCGCAGCATCGATCGCGCCTTGTACAAACAGGGCCATCTCGCAATCCTGAAAGGCAATCTGTCGCCCGAAGGCTGCGTCGCCAAGATCACCGGCCTGAAAAATCCGGTCATCACCGGCCCTGCGCGTGTGTTCGACGATGAATACACTGCGATGGACGCGATCCTGGCCGACCAGATCAAGGCTGGCGACGTGCTGGTGCTGCGTTATCTGGGACCGAAAGGCGCGCCGGGCATGCCGGAAATGTTGGCGCCCACTTCGGCGCTGATCGGCAAGGGATTGGGCGAGTCGGTTGGCATGGTCACCGATGGCCGTTTTTCGGGCGGTACCTGGGGCATGGTGGTCGGCCACGTGGCGCCGGAAGCCTACGCCGGAGGCACCATCGCCTTGGTACAGGAGGGCGATTCGGTTACGATCGACGCGCACCGCTTGCTGATCCAGCTGAATGTCGGCGATGATGAAATCGCGCGCCGCCGCGCTGCCTGGAAGGCGCCGGCGCCACGTTACACCCGCGGCGTGCTGGCGAAATTTGCGGCATTGGCATCATCGGCCAGCAAGGGCGCAGTGACTGGCTGAGTGGGCCGGAAGCGGTGCGGTCGCACCGTGCCAGGGTGATGCGGCGCGAAGCGATCCACGGCTCTGAAGAATGATCGATGATGAATGACGGAGTATGTAATTCACATCATTTATTCTTGCGCGGTAATTAGCGCCTGTGCAGCCAGTATATGAATTTATCAGGCGCTGATGGCGCGCCACAGCAATAAAAAAGCCGGATCTGCTCCGGCTTTTTTGTGCGTATTTTCCGCGTTCGGTTTGCAGGTTCGGAAATCAGCGCCGCTTCGCCTTATTCTTGCTGGTATCGAACGTCTTCTTGACCCGCTCATCGCGTATGTTTTCCATTTCCTTGTGCGCCTTGCGCTTGTCCCATCCAAATATGGGCTCGACAAATTCGAACCAGATGAAGGCAAACACGGTCAGACCGCCGACCCACCACCATGACATGTTCGCGAATGGGCCGATTTCAAAATATTTCAATATTGACAATAAAACGATAGTAATAATGATGGGCATGGCGACTCCTTTCGAAGGAGCATAGGGTGAAAGGACATTGCCGTCAATCAATGCGGTCAACGGATTCGGTGTTGCATGCGTTTTACAACGTAGGGCATCGAAGGCGCGTGAAAAAGCGCTGTAAAATGATATGCATATTCCTTTGGAGAAAACAATGAAACGTTCTTTGTTGGTCTGTCTGGCTGTTTCGGCGCTGACGTCAGGCGTCGCGATGGCAAATGCCGATTTGGCGAAAGCGAAGAATTGCATGGCCTGCCATGCGGTGGGTAACAAGGTGGTCGGTCCGGCATACAAGGATGTCGCCGCGAAATACGCGGGGCAGAAAGACGCTGAGGACAAGCTGACACAAAAAGTGCTCAAAGGTGGCAGCGGTGCCTGGGGCGCAGTCCCGATGCCGGCCAATGCGCAAGTGTCGGAAGCGGAGGCGCGCACCCTGGTCAAATGGATCCTGTCGCTGAAATAGTCGGCAAGACACCATAGCAAAAAGCGCTCGATCGAGCGCTTTTTTTGTTGTTGTTGTTGCTTCTGAGGGCGCCAATGCTGATGCTTATTCGTTTGTTCGCAGCTCTTTGGTTGGGGTTTCTTTGAACCGCAGGCGCGAATGGCATCCAATAACACCCATAGGTACCAAAAAAACGCCCGCTCCAAAGAGCGGGCGTTTTATCAGGCTTGGACGAATTACTTGGTCACAGCCAGCAGTTGACGCTTGCCACCTTTGTAGGTGTACAGCGTCAGCGTACCGTCCTTGATGTCGCCTTTGGCATCAAATTCGATATTGCCGGTCACGCCTTTGTGCTTGATCTTGGCCAGAGCAGGCAGGTACTTCGCAGGTTCAACGGAGTTAGCCTTTTTCATGGCGTCGACCATCGTCATCACAGCGTCGTACACATACGGCGCATAGATCTGCACGTCGGTGCCGAATTTCTTCTTGTAGGCAGCCTTGAAGTCTTCCATGCCTTTCCTGTCGGCCTCGACCACACCGCCGGCTTCGGCGCACACTACCTTGTCGTCACCGATGGCGTCGCCAGCCAGGTTAACCAGCGCTTCAGTACAGATACCATCGCCGCCCATGAACTTGGCATTGATGCCGAGCTGCTTCATCTGGCGCAGCATCGGGCCTGCAACTGCATCCATACCGCCGAAGAAAATGACGTCAGGATTCTTGGACTTGATTGCGGTCAGAATCGCATTGAAGTCGGTCGCCTTGTCGTTGGTGTATTGTTGCGCAACGATTTCGACGCCGCCGCCCTTGCCCTTCGCGCCTTTGATGAACTCTTCAGCAACGCCCTGGCCATAAGCGGTACGGTCATCGATGACGGCAAGTTTCTTGCCCTTCAGGATTTGCACAGCGTAACGGCCCAGTGTGCCGCCCAGTTGGCCGTCGTTGGCCACCACGCGGAACGCGGTGTTGAAGCCTTGCTGGGTGTATTTAGGGTTGGTTGCCGATGGCGAGATTTGTGGAATACCGGCTTCGTTGTAGATCTTCGACGCTGGGATCGTGGTACCCGAGTTCAGGTGACCGATCACGCCATTGACCTTGGCGTCGACCAGTTTCTGCGCTGCAGCAGTACCTTGTTTCGGATCGGCGCCGTCGTCTTCAGCCAGCAGTTCGAACTTGATTTTTTTGCCACCGATGGTGACGCCTTTTGTGTTCAGTTCTTCGATCGCCATCTTGGCGCCGTTTTCATTGTCTTTGCCGAGGTGAGCAATTGCGCCCGAGATTGGGCCGACGTGACCGATCTTGACGACCTGTTCCTGTGCGGAAGCAGCACCTGCAAATGCAAATGCAATTGCGCCCACCAGTGGAATCATTTTTGTCTTGAACTGCATATACAACCTCCTAAGGATTGAAAAAATACAAGGTTACTGCAACACTACCTATTCAGAGTCCTGAACAAGTCAAAGGTACAACATAAAAAATAGTTAGCAAAGCAATTTATGTGGTTTTCCCGATTTTCAAATAACTTTCATATGCCCAAATTCCATACGCTAGACAAGGTCGATCGCAAGCTGCTGAACCTCTTGCAGAAAGACAACCAGACTCCGACCCGGATGCTGGCCGACAAAGTCCATATTTCGCAGCCGACCTGCCTGCGCCGTATCCGCGACTTGCGTGAAACCGGCATCATCAGCGCCGATGTCGCGATGATCGATCCTTTCGCCCTCGGTTACGGCATGCTGGCCTTCCTCGAAGTGTCGCTGACCAACCAGTCGGACGAACATATGCAGGATTTCGAGGCCCGCATGGCCAAGGAAGCGGAAGTCATGCAATGCTATTTTGTCTCCGGCGATTACGATTACTTCCTGGTGGTGCACGTGATCGACATGGACGCCTACTACCAGTTTGTGCGGCGTGCCATTTCCGGATCGGGCAATGTGCGCCATTTCCAGTCCCGTTTTCCAATGAAGTGCGCCAAGTTCGCGACCCGTATCGCATTCGACGAAAAAGCCGCCGAACTGCAGGTCAGAATTGCGAAATAATTGGGTTCATCACCGCTCTCCATCAGCACAACCTAATGCATAAACGTGTCGTCGCACATGCAGGATGACAAATGGCGCACCATGATTTGGTGCGGGTTTCCGGCCATTTTTGCGCTGCAGACGGCGTCAATAATGACGCTCACAAACGGATAGGTAGTTTCCCCTAGCGTTGCAATCCGATTCGCGCCATTTTTGCCGCAGACCGCGCTTCACTGCAACCAGGACCTGTGCGCCCCGTTATCCCGGCCAGTGGCAGGGTAGCGGGGCGCACCGGCCCTGGTTAGCGTGCGCAGTTAATGAGCCGCTGAGCAGCCGCTGAGCAGCCGCTAATCAGCCGCTGATCAGACTTTGTTCAGGCTTCGATCAGGCTTTGACCGGGAGCGCGCCGGACAATGTGTTGGTCTGATGGCGCGGCATGCCGGTGAATGCGAAATCGACTTCCGGCTGGCGACCGGAAATGATTTCGGCGATCGCGCGGCCCGAACCTGCGCCCATGGTCCAGCCCAGCGTGCCGTGGCCGGTGTTCAGGAACAGGTTGCTGATCTTGGTCTTGCCGATGTAGGGCACGTTGGACGGCGTCAGTGGACGCAGGCCGGTCCAGTACACCGGATTGTCGTAGTCGCAGGCATCCGGGAACAGTTCGCGAGTGCGGCGCGTGATCGCTTCACAACGGGCGGTGTTCAGATCGCGGCCATAGCCGTTCACTTCGCAGGTGCCGGCCACGCGCAGACGGTCGCCCAGACGCGACACCACCAGCTTGTAGCCATCGTCGGTCAGCGATACGGTCGGCGCTTGATCCGGATCGGTGATCTGGTAAGTGGCCGAATAGCCCTTGCCCGGATAGATCATCAGATTGACGCCGAGCGGCTTCAGCAGTGGCTGCGAGAAACTGCCCATGGCGACCACATAGGCATCGGCGCGCAGTACCTTGTGGGTGCCGGCGGCATCGATGATCTCGACGCCGGTGATCTTGGCGGCGACCCCGGCGCCTTCGGTCAACAGACGGGTGACGGTGGTGTTGAACTGGAAATCGACGCCGGCATCGGCCGCCTTGTTGGCCAAGCCGGTGGTCAGCTTGTAGACGTCGCCCGATTCATCGGTCTTGGTAAAGTCGCCGCCGACAATCTTGTCGCGGCTGCTGGCCAGCGCCGGCTCGATGCGGATGACTTCATCGGCGCCGATCGACTCGCGCGGGCAACCGAGGTCGCGCATCAGTTTCGCGGCCGGCAGGGAATCGTCGAATTCTTTTTGGTCGGTGTAGAAGTGCAGAATGCCCTTGGTCAGGCAGTCGTACTGGATGTCGGTTTCCGCGCGTATTTGTTGCAGCGTCCGGCGGCTGTATTCGCAGATCGCGACGATCTGGCGGATGTTGTCGGCGGTGCGGGCCGGTGTGCATTCGCGCAAGAAGCTCAGGCCCCAGATCCATTGCAGCCATTCTGCGCGCGGACGGAACAGCAACGGCGCGTCTTCCTGACCCAGCCATTTCAGGACCTTCATCGGGGCCGCCGGATTGGCCCAGGGTTCAGCATGCGAGACCGAGATCTGACAACCATTGGCGAAGCTGGTTTCCTGTGCCGCGCCAGGCTGGCGATCGATCACGGTAACGTCGTGGCCGGCTTGTTTCAAAAACCAGGCGGAGGACGTGCCGATAATGCCTGAACCCAAAACGATGACTTTCATGACGATCTCCGAAGTGTTGATTGCTGATGCAAAAGTTAACAGCGGAGATTGTAGGAAGTTAGCGGTCGTTTAGGTGTTCAATGACGCAGTTGGAAATTTTATTAATCAACGTGGAAAAGAACCGGGTGTTTATTTATGCAAAATAAACTGGCGCAATTTATTTTTTTTGCGTCTGCAAGCGCGCGATTTCCTGCGCTACCGCGCGCCCGACGACTTCTTCCAGCGTTTGCTGCAAGCCGCGCTGGATCTCACTGGTGAGCCCTTCGATCGCGCTCTGCAGCACATCGGCCAAGCTGTCGCGGACCCGCTGTTCCAGCACGAAATCGATGCGTCCCTGCAATTGGCGCAGGATGCGTTCGTTCAGTTGCAGTTCCAGGATTTCGCGCTGTTCGGCGCTCCAGCCGATGGTCGGTTCCGTGACAGTCGATTCTGCAACAGGCTCTGCAGCCGGTTGCGCGGCAGTTGTGGCAACCATCTGCTCGGTCAGCAGCGGCGCCTCAGCGTCTAGCTCCGATGCCGGGATGAAGCGCGATTCGAAACGTGATGCAAAGTCCGATTCAAGCCGCACGGCGGGCTTCAATTCCGTCTTCGGTGCCGGCGCTGACTCCGGATCTGGCCCATCGGTCGACCAGGTGGTCGGCTCCAGCAGCTGTTCCAGCGTCGGCCGCGGTGTTGGCTGCGGTGATGGCTGCGGCGATGGCTCCGGTGCGGCTGCGGGAGCGATGATTTCCGTCAGGGTCGGGATGCTGGTGTCGAAGGTGTCGATGGTGTGATGGTTCATGCCTGGTCTGCCACAAAATGGGTCAGCGGATACCCGCGCTGCTTGTAAAACGCATAGCGCGCGCGGCCGGCCGCGGTATCTGCCGGGTCGGACGAGATGATTTCAAACATGCGTTCGAAGCGGGCGAAATGCGCCGGCGTACGATTCGACAGGTTCAGCAGCATCTCGTGATGCGGCAGATCGGCCGCGTCATCATCGGTCAGGATGACCGGCGTCTGCGACGCCAGCGCGTCGCCGGCGACCACGTGCGGCAGGAAATCGGTGTCGGAAAACGTCCAGAGCGCCTGATCCAGCGCCTGCAGTTGCGCCGGTTCGGCCAGCAGCACGATCTGGCAGTTGGCGCTGCGGGCGCGCGCCTTGCGCACCAGCCGGCAGGCGTAGCCGATCTTGTCGGCGATATTGGTGTGAAAGTCGATGCGGGTCATAGTATCTGGGGGCCGGGAGCGGCGCGCCGGGATTGCAAGGTAGCCCCAGTCTTAAAATATACTGGCTCCAGTATTTTTATTGCTGCTTGTAAATCCAGCGGGATGGCGTGATTTTTCAGCATACTCCCTTAAAATAGGGTGGAAAGCGAGATCGGAACGCGGCCGGCCTCAAAACCGGAAACCCGGTTCGGCAGTCTTTGGGCTGGCCGCCGGACGCTCGGGCTGGTGGTCCGATGGATTGGCGCTTTTCGTTGGGTCGGCGGCCACCACCGGTGCGGCTGCTTCTGCGCGCGGGTTCTGATAGGTATTCGGCAATTGACTGCTCGCCGGGTAGCCGGCCGCGGTCAGCGCGCTGCTCCATGCGCCTGCCTCGTAGCCGCTGAGTTTGCTGCGACCGACCAGCAGCATCGGCAACTGGCCTTCGCCGCCGGCCTGGCGCAGCTTGATCAGGTCGTCGTTGTTGTTGACGGTTTTCTCGGCAAACGGGATGCCGCGATTCTTCAGCAGGGTGCGGCCGTCGTCGCAGGGCAGGCATTTGGCGCTGCTAAATAGCGTGACCGGACTGGTCTTGACTGCTTCAGCCAGCGCATACGGCAGATTGCCGGTATCGGATCCGCTGCCGCCGAGCGCTTTCTGCTCGACCCGCTTGGCCGCGGCCGGCGGCGTATCGCTGTACGTGATCCTGCCGTCAGGTCCGACCGATTTGTACAATTGCGCGTGGGCGCTGGCGGCGCACAGCAGGCCGGCGATGATCAGGATAGGGCGTGTCGATTTATTGCTCATCTGCTCTCCTTGGAACTCGTTTTTGCTGGTTGTTGACTGCCGGTTCAGGCCGCCATGCCGTTATGACGCAGCAGCGCGTCGATGCTCGGCGCGCGACCGCGGAAGGCCTGGAACGAATCGATGGCCGGGCGGGAACCGCCGACTGCCAGGATCTCGGCCAGGAACTTCTTGCCGGTCTGTTCCGATTGCAGCGGCAACCCGCTGGCGGCCGCTTCTTCGAATGCGCCATAGGCATCGGCCGACAACACCTCCGCCCATTTGTAGCTATAGTAGCCTGCCGCGTAGCCGCCGGCAAAAATATGGCCGAACGAATGCAGGAAGCGGTTGAACGGCGGCGGTGTCAGCACCGCGAAGCGGCGCCGGATATCGTCGACCAGTTGCTGCACCGTGATGGCGCCGTTGGGATCGAAATCGTCATGCAGGTGCATGTCGATCAGCGACATTTCGACTTGGCGCAGCATCTGCAGGCCGGATTGGAAATTTTTGGCGGCGACCATCTTGTCGTACAGTGCACGCGGCAGTGCGGCGCCGGTGTCGGCGTGGGCCGTCATGTGCTGCTGCACGTCCCACTCCCAGCAGAAATTTTCCATGAATTGCGATGGCAGCTCGACCGCATCCCATTCGACGCCGGTGATGCCGGACACGCCCAGTTCATCGACTTCAGTCAGCATCTGGTGCAGGCCGTGGCCGAATTCATGGAACAGCGTGATCACCTCGTCATGCGTGAATAGCGCCGGCTTTTTGACGCCGTCGACGACGGCCGGTTCGGTGAAATTGCAGGTCAGATAGGCCACCGGGGTCTGGACGCCGTGGCCAGTAATGCGGCGGTTGCGCGCATCGTCCATCCACGCGCCGCCACGCTTGCCGGTGCGCGCATACAGGTCGAGGTAGAACTGGCCGATCAGGCGGCCATCCCGTTCGATCCGGTAAAACTTCACGTCCGGCTGCCAGACCGGTGCCGTGTCGGCCTTGATCTGCACCGCAAACAGGCTCTGCACCACGCGGAACAGGCCGTCGATTACTTTTGGTTCCGGAAAATATTGCTTCACTTCCTGCTCGGAAAACGCGTAGCGCTGCTGGCGCAGCTTTTCGGACGCATAGGTGAGGTCCCACGCTTCCAGCGTATCGAGGCCCAGCTGGTCCTGGCCGAACTGGCGCAATTCGGCCAGGTCCTGTTCCGCAAACGGTCGCGCGCGCCGGGCCAGATCCTCCAGAAAACCAATCACCTGATCCGGGCTGTCGGCCATCTTCGGCACCAGCGACACCTGCGCGTAATTGGCGTAGCCGAGCAGCCGGGCTTCCTCGGCCCGCAGCTTGAGTAATTCGGTGATGTTGCGGGTATTGTCCCAGGCCGCACACTGGCTGAAAACGGTGCCCAGCTCCGACGCCTTGGTCGCGTTGGTGCGGTAGATGGTCTCGCGCAGGCCGCGGCTGTCCGCATATTGCAGCACCGGAAAATACGACGGGAAGTGCAGCGTGAACTTGTAGCCCGGCTTGCCGTCCTGGGCTGCCTCTGCTGCCGCGCGCGCCGCCGCGATCGCATCGTCCGGCAGGCCGGACAGCTCGGCTTCGGTCGCGACGATCAGCGCGTAATCATTGGTCGCGTCCAGTACGTTCTCCGAGAACTTGGTCGACAGCGCCGCCTGTTGTTCCTGGATCTCGGCGAAGCGCTGCTTTTTATCGTCCGGCAACTCGGCGCCGCCGAGGCGGAAATCGCGCAGCGCGTTGTCGATGATCCGCTTGCGGGCGGCAGAGTAGCCGGCATATTCCGGCCCATCTTTCAGCGCCTTGTACTTGTCGAACAGCGCCAGATTTTGCCCCAGCGCGGTCCAGAATTCAGTCACCTTCGGCTGGTTCTCGTTATACGCGGCGCGCAGTTCCGGCGTATCGGCCACCCCGTTCAAATGGCTGACCACGCCCCAGGCCCGGCTCAGCTGTTCGGTCGCGTCTTCCAGCGGCGCGACGAAGTTGTCCCAGCTGATCGACTGCGGATCCGCAGGCGCTTCCAGTCGCGCCACCAGTGCGCGGTTTTGCGCCAGCACACTGTCGATGGCGGGGGTCACATGTTCCGGCTTGATCAGGTCGAAGCGCGGCAGGTCGGAGAAGTCGAGTAGGGGGTTCATGTTGGCCGATCTTGATTGGTGGGCTGGGAAAGATTTACTGCGTATTGATACTGCCGTGTCGGCCATGCTGCGGGCCGTGAGTCTGCGACCGCTCAACCGCACGCTTTGCTGTAGTTATTGCCAGTATATTAGTAACTGCCATAATTATTATGCGGAACAGGCCATTGATGGCGGGAGTATATGTTGGGGTCGCGCCCCGGCCCAATCACTTCAGCTGCGTTCCGCCGCTTCTATCGTATTCACCAGCAGCATCGTGATCGTCATCGGGCCGACGCCGCCCGGTACCGGCGAGATATAGCCGGCCACTTGCTTGACGTTGGCAAAATCGACGTCGCCGCACAACTTGCCTTCGTCATCGCGGTTCATGCCGACGTCGATCACCACCGCTCCTGGTTTGACCATGTCGGCGGTGACGATGTTGCGCTTGCCAGTCGCCACCACCAGGATGTCGGCGTTGCGGGTGTGGGCGCCCAGGTCACGGGTCTTCGAATTACAGATGGTGACGGTGGCGCCGGCCTGCAACAGCAGCATCGCCTGCGGCTTGCCGACAATATTGGAGGCGCCGACGATCACCGCGTTGGCGCCGCGCACCGGGTAATCGATCGACTCCAGCATCTTCATCACGCCATACGGCGTGCAGGGGCGAAACAGCGGCTGACCAGTCATCAACAGGCCGGCATTGCTGACATGGAAGCCGTCGACGTCCTTGTCGGCGTCGATCTCCTCGATCACCTTGTGCGCATCGATATGCGGCGGCAGCGGCAGCTGCACCAGGATGCCGTGAATCTTCGGGTTGCGATTGAGCGCGTCGATGCGCGCCAGCAGATCCTCTTCGCTCAGGTCGGCATCGTATTTCTCCAGCGCGGAATACAGGCCATGGGCCTCGCAGGCCTTGACCTTGTTGCGGACATAGACTTGCGAGGCCGGATTTTCACCGACCAGGATGACCACCAGGCCCGGTTGTTTGCCTTGCGCGGTGAGGGCCGCGGCGCGCTTGCCGACCTCGGCGCGCAGTTGTTGGGAGAGAAGATTTCCGTCGATGAGTTGGGCGGGCATGATTTGCATCAATCTGGAGTGTATTGAAACCGAGATTATAAGGTCTGCAGACATGGGGGACGAACTGTTGCCGGCGCGTCGCGTATCAAGCGCGGCCCAGGGCGCGGTATGTTGCGCAGCAATAAAATTTCATATTATAAAAAACGATATCGCAATTTGGAAAATCAGAAAACTGCTGCTAGAATGTCCACACCATGCAGTGACTTGTTACGCCCGCGGTGGGCATGGCAACACGCATGTGGTAACCCGAACAACAATTTTTAAATTGCCGCCGGCAGCGACGCCAGGCGGCTGTCGGGCTTACGGGGAATCGGCTGCAAAATTATCTGAACGGTCCAGTGTCACGGCTTGTTGATCAATAGCGCGCTATTGACAGTGCAAATCCGGCAAATCTGTCTTCGTTCAGCGCATTTTTCGCGTCGATTCCGTAAGCCCGACAGCCTCCCAGATCGCCGCGGGGCAACCAACAGGAGACGCACCATGTCAGCTCAACTCGACCAGATCCTGGTCCAGGCCGCCACCGACCCCGATGTGATGGAAACCCAGGAGTGGCTCGACGCGCTCGAAGCGGTGATCGACAACGAAGGTCCGGAGCGCGCCCACTATTTGATGGAACGCATGACCGATCTGGCGCGTCGCCGCGGCGCCCAGATTCCATTCTCCAGCAATACCGCCTACGTCAATACGATCCCGGCCGACATCGGCGAACACTGCCCCGGCGATCTGGAAATTGAAGAGCGGTTGCGCTCGTGGATGCGCTGGAACGCGATGGCGATGGTGGTCAAGGCTAATCGCCTGGATGGCGATCTGGGCGGTCACCTGTCCAGCTTTGCGTCGCTGGCCAACATGCTGGGCATCGGCTTCAACCATTTCTGGCACGCCCCGACCGCAGAGCACGGCGGCGACCTGCTGTATATCCAGGGCCATTCTTCACCCGGCATCTATGCCCGCGCCTTCCTCGAAGGGCGGCTGACGGAAGAGCAATTGCTGCATTTCCGCCGCGAAGTCGATGGCAAGGGCCTGTCGTCCTACCCGCATCCGAAGCTGATGCCCGACTTCTGGCAATTCCCGACCGTCTCGATGGGTCTGGGCCCGCTGATGGCGATCTACCAGGCGCGCTTCCTGAAATATCTGCATGCCCGCAGCATCGCCGATACCGCCAACCGCAAGGTCTGGGCCTTCTGCGGCGACGGCGAGATGGACGAGCCGGAATCGATGGGCGCGATCGGCATGGCCGGCCGTGAAAAGCTCGACAACCTGGTGATGGTGGTCAACTGCAACCTGCAGCGCCTGGACGGTCCGGTGCGCGGCAACGGCAAGATCATCCAGGAGCTGGAATCCGATTTCCGCGGCGCCGGCTGGAACGTGGTCAAGGTGATCTGGGGTGCTGGCTGGGACGAATTGCTGGCCAAGGACAAGGACGGCATCCTGAAGCAAGTGATGATGGACACTGTCGACGGCGAGTACCAGAATTACAAGGCCAAGGACGGCGCCTACGTGCGTGCCAATTTCTTCGGCAAGCATCCGAAATTGCTGGAAATGGTCAGCAAGATGTCCGACGACGACATCTGGCATCTGACCCGTGGCGGCCACGACCCGCACAAGATTTATGCGGCCTTCAAGGTGGCGCAGGAACACAAGGGCCAGCCAACCGTGCTGCTGGTCAAGAGCATCAAGGGTTATGGCTTCGGCAAATCCGGCGAGGGACGCAACACCGCGCACAACACCAAGAAACTGGACGACGAAGCGATCAAGGCGATGCGCGACCGCTTCCAATTGCCGATCGCCGACGAAAAGCTGGCGGAGATCCCGTTCTTCAAGCCAGCCGACGACACGCCGGAAATGCAATACCTGCACGCACGGCGCGCGGCGCTCGGCGGCTACCTGCCGCAACGCCGGCAGAAGGCGGACGAGCAATTGATCGTGCCCGAGCTGTCGACCTTCAAGGCGATGCTCGATCCGACTGCGGAAGGCCGTGAAATCTCGACCACCTCCGCCTACGTCCGTATCCTCACTACGCTGCTGCGCGACGCCAGTCTCGGTCAGCGCGTGGTGCCGATCATGGTCGACGAGTCGCGTACCTTCGGGATGGAAGGCCTGTTCCGCCAGATCGGCATCTTCAGCCAGGTCGGTCAGCTGTACGAGCCAGTCGACAAGGACCAGGTGATGTACTACCGCGAAGACAAGGCCGGCCAGATCCTGCAGGAAGGCATCAATGAAGCGGGCGGCATGAGCTCGTGGATCGCGGCGGCGACCTCGTACTCGACCAACAACCGTGTGATGATTCCGTTCTATACCTATTACTCGATGTTCGGCCTGCAGCGCATCGGCGACCTGGCCTGGGCCGCCGGCGACATGCGCGCGCGCGGCTTCCTGCTCGGCGGCACGGCCGGCCGCACCACGCTCAATGGCGAAGGCCTGCAACATGAGGACGGCCACAGCCACGTGCTGGCGTCGACCATCCCGAATTGCGTTCCGTACGACCCGACCTTCGCCCACGAAGTCGCGGTCATCATGCACGACGGTCTGCGCCGCATGGTGACCAATCAGGAAGACGTGTTCTATTACATCACCCTGATGAACGAGAACTACAGCCATCCGGGTCTGAAGCCAGGCCAGGAAGAGGGCATCATCAAGGGACTGTACCTGCTGCAGCCAGGCGACAAGGACAGCAAGCAGCGGGTCCAGCTGCTCGGTTGCGGCACCATCCTGCGCGAATCGATCTTCGCCGCCGAGCTGCTGAAAAACGATTGGGGCATCGCCGCCGACGTCTGGTCCGCGCCATCGTTCACGCTGTTGGCGCGCGACGGTCAGGATGCCGAGCGCTGGAACCTGGTGCATCCGACCGATGCGCCGCGCGTGCCGTATGTCACGCAATGCCTGGAACAATCGTCCGGCCCGATCATCGCGACCACCGATTACATGCGCACCTTCGCCGAGCAGATACGTGGCTACGTTCCGAAGGACCGCAGCTACAAGGTGCTCGGTACCGACGGTTTCGGCCGCTCCGACAGCCGCGCCAAACTGCGCGAATTCTTCGAGGTAAACCGTTATTATGTGACGGTTGCCGCGCTGAAGGCGCTGGCCGACGAAGGCGTGATTTCCGCTTCCGTGGTGGCGCAGGCGATCGCCAAGTACGGGATCAATCCGAATAAACCGAATCCGGTGAATGTTTAATTTGATCACCTAAAAACCCCACTAAAAATTCCCTCCCCTTCAAGGGGAGGGGTAGGGTGGGGATGGGTACCCAACGCATACCCAGAAGTTTTACCGAAACCCATCCCCATCCCGATCTTCCCCTAGAAGGGGAAGCAGATAACGGAGCTAAAGCCTATGAGTAGTATTGAAGTCAAAGTCCCGGATATCGGCGACTTCAAGGAAGTCGAAGTCATCGAATTGATGGTCAAGGTCGGCGACACGATCAAGGTTGACCAGTCGCTGATCACGGTCGAATCCGACAAGGCCAGCATGGAAATCCCGTCCAGTCATGCCGGCGTGGTCAAGGAAATCCGGGTCAAGGTCGGCGACAAGGTGGCGGAAGGTTCGCTGCTGTTGCTGGTCGAAGCGGCGGGTGACGCTGCAGCGCCAACCCCTGCCGCGGCAGCAGCCGCGCCGGCGGCGCCGGTTCCAGCGCCGGCACCGGCCGCCGCGCCTGGGCCCGCTGCCGCATCTGCTCCAGCCCAAATTGCGACACCGACCGCAGCTGCGGTGCCCGTCGCGACCGCCGACGGTGCCAAACCGCACGCATCGCCGTCGATCCGCAAGTTCGCACGCGAACTTGGCGTCGACCTGATGCGCGTGACCGGCACCGGTCCCAAGGCCCGCATCACGCATGAAGACGTGCAGCAGTTCGTCAAAGGCGTGATGTCCGGCGCGATCGGCAGTGCCAGCGCCGCTGGCGGCAAGGGCAGCGGCGTCGGTCTCGACCTGTTGCCATGGCCTTCGCTCGACTTCAGCAAATTTGGCGCGACCGAATTGCTGCCACTGTCGCGCATCAAGAAACTGAGCGGGCCGAACCTGCATCGCAATTGGGTGATGATCCCGCACGTCACGCAATTCGACGAGGCCGACATTACCGACCTGGAAGGCTTCCGCAAATCGTCGAATGACGCGATGGCCAAGTCCGGTGTGAAATTGACCATGCTGGCCTTCGTAATCAAGGCCAGCGTTGCCGCATTGAAGAAATTCCCCGCCTTCAATTCGTCGCTGGATGCCAAGGGCGAGAACCTGATCCTGAAACAGTACTACCACATCGGTTTCGCGGCCGACACGCCGAACGGACTGGTGGTGCCGGTGCTCAAGGATGCCGACAAAAAAGGTCTGGCCCAGATCGCCCAGGAAATGGGCGAACTGTCGGCGCAGGCGCGCGAAGGCAAGCTGAAACCGACCGACATGCAGGGTGCGACGTTCACCATCTCGTCGCTCGGCGGCATCGGCGGCACTGCGTTTACGCCGATCATCAATGCGCCGGAAGTGGCGATTCTGGGGCTGTCGAAATCGGGCATGAAGCCGGTCTGGGACGGCAAGGTCTTCGCGCCGCGCCTGATGCTGCCGCTGTCCCTGTCCTACGATCACCGCGTGATCGACGGCGCGATGGCGGCCAAGTTCACCGTGTATCTGGCCGACGTGCTGGCCGATTTGCGCAAGACACTGTTGTAATCCGGCCTTGCGCAATGCGGCACCGTAGCTGGGCGTCGCATTGGTTGATTGGCCAGTATGCGGTGAATTCCAGCTTGTTATGGGCGGTATTTTACTTGTGACTATGGGAGTATGTCGGCGCGGCGATAGTCAGATTGGCCGCGCTGAACTGCCAGATGGAGGACGGAGATCAGGCATGACTACTTGTGTTGTCGTTAGGAAAAACAAGGAAATCGCGATCGCCTCGGATTCGCTGGTGACCTTCGGCGATACCCGACTGTCGCATGAATACGAGGCCAACAACAAGATCTTCCAGGTCGGCGAGTCCTACATCGCGTTGGCCGGCACCGCCGCGCACTTTCCGGTGATGCGCAAACTGCTGAGCGCCATGGCCGAAGATTGCAAGCTGGAAGATCGCGAACAGGTGTTCGAAACCTTCTCCAAGGTGCATGAAATATTGAAGGAAAAATATTTTTTGAACACCAAGGAAGACGACGATGATCCGTACGAGTCGTCGCAGCTGACCTCGCTGATCGCCAATCCCTACGGCATTTTCGGCGTCTATTCGTACCGTGAAGTGTTCTGCTTCGAGCGCTTCTGGGGCATCGGCAGCGGCCGCAGCTTTGCGTTGGGTGCGATGCACGCGGCCTATACCCGAGTCGACAGCGCGCGCGAAGTGGCCGAGGCCGGAGTTGAGGCCGGCGCCGAATTCGACAAGAGTTCCGCGGCACCGTTCCGGGTGATCAGTTTTGCAATGAAATAATTGATAAATACGAGCTCCCTCCTCGTCAAGGGGAGGGCCAGGGTGGGTTCGGTTCCTTGCGGCCGCAACCCACCCCCATCCCGGCCGTCCCCCTGCAGGGGAAGGCGAGAACGGAGTTAACACTATGAGTTTAATGGAAGTCAAAGTCCCGGACATCGGCGACTTCAAGGAAGTCGAAGTCATTGAATTGCTGGTCAAGGTCGGCGACACGATCAAGGTCGACCAGTCGCTGATCACGGTCGAATCCGACAAGGCCAGCATGGAAATTCCATCGAGTCATGCCGGTGTGGTCAAGGAATTGAAAGTCAAGATCGGCGACAAGGTGGCCGAAGGTTCACTGCTGTTGATGCTGGAAGCATCCGACAGCGCCGCTGCCGAATCCGCGCCGGCTGCGGCGCCGGCGCCCGCACCAGCGGCGGCCGCGCCGACCCCGGCTGCAGCACCTGCAGCAGCGACGGCACCGGCCGCCGCCAGTTTTTCAGGCAGCGCCGACATCGAATGCGATACGGTGGTGCTCGGGTCCGGCCCCGGTGGCTATACCGCCGCCTTCCGCGCCGCCGACCTGGGCCAGAAAGTGGTGCTGATCGAGCGTTACCCATCGCTGGGCGGGGTTTGCCTGAATGTCGGCTGCATCCCGTCCAAAGCCTTTCTGCATGCCGCCAAAGTGGTCACCGAAGCCGAGGAAATGTCGCATTTCGGGATCAAGATGTCGGCGCCGGAGATCGACATCGACGCATTGCGCGGCTGGAAAGACAAGATCGTCAAGAAACTGACCGGCGGCGTCGGCAGTCTGGCCAAAGTGCGCAAGGTGCAGGTGGTCGAAGGCACCGGAGCCTTCAGTTCGGCCAATACCATCACGGTGGCCGGCAAGGATGGCAACCAGGTGATTGCATTCAAGCATGCGATCATCGCTGCCGGCTCGTCGGTCGCCCAAATACCCGGTTTCCCATACGGTGATCCACGCCTGATCGACTCCACCGGTGCGCTCGAATTGCGCCAGATCCCGAAGACAATGCTGGTCATCGGCGGCGGCATCATCGGCCTCGAAATGGCCTGCGTCTATGACGCATTGGGCACCAAAGTGACGGTGGTCGAATTCGCCGACGGCCTGATCCCGGCGGCCGACCGCGACATCGTGAAACCATTGCAAAAACGCATAGAAAAGCGCTACGAAGCGATTTACCTCAAGACCAAGGTCACCAAGCTGGAGGCGCGAACCGAGGGTTTGCTGGCCACATTCGAGGGCGTCGGCGCCGACAGCAGCGCACCGAAAGAGCCGCAGTTGTACGACATGGTGCTGACGGCAGTCGGTCGCCGCCCGAATGGCAAGGAAATCGCGGCCGACAAGGCCGGCGTCATCGTCAACGAGCGCGGCTTCATCCCGGTCGACAAGCAGCAACGCACCAATGTCGCGCACATTTTCGCGATCGGTGACATCTGCAGCGACCCGATGCTGGCGCACAAGGCGACCAACGAAGCCAAGGTCGCGGCCGAGGTGATCGCCGGCCACAAAGTCCAGTTCGATGCGATGACAATTCCGTCGGTGGCCTACACCGATCCCGAAATCGCGTGGATGGGCCTGACCGAAACCGAGGCCAAGGCGCAAGGAATTGCTTACCAGAAAGCCAACTTTCCGTGGGCCGCTTCCGGCCGCGCGCTGGCGATGGGACGTGAAGACGGCATCACCAAGCTGATCTGGGATCCGGTCACCAAGCGCCTGCTCGGGGCCGGCATCGTCGGCGTGAATGCCGGCGAACTGATGGCGGAAACCGTGCTGGCGATGGAAATGGGTGCCGACCTGGAAGATCTGGCCTTGACCGTGCATGCGCATCCGACGCTGTCTGAGACGTCGATGTTTGCGGCCGAACTCGGCCTGGGCATCATTACCGATTTGTACGCGCCCAAAAAATAGATATTACAAGTGTGATGCAGCGTGTTGCACAGCATTCCGGTGCTTTTTGGCACCGTCCCGCCGCCGTCCTTTGCTTCAGCGTAAAGGGCCGCGGTTCTTTTATTACTGTATTAAGATTGCGGATGCACTACAAAGCGCGCTATAATTTACGGCTTTTTCCGTATTCGAACACTTATTGGAATCATTATGGTCGTTATTCGTTTAGCTCGTGGAGGCGCCAAGAAGCGCCCATTCTTCAACATCGTGGCAACTGATTCGCGCAATCGTCGCGACGGTCGCTTCATCGAGCGCATCGGTTTTTATAACCCGGTCGCTGCCGGTGCTGAAGAGCCAGTCCGTATCGCCCAGGATCGTTTGACCTACTGGCAAGGCATTGGCGCCCAATTGTCGCCAACCGTTGCACGCCTGGTCAATCAGGCTGGCAAAAAAGCCGCCTAAGTCTGGTCCGTGATTATTGCCTGATGTTGTTGCCTGATTTTGGTAAATAAGACTACAGCAGGGATGCCTATCCCTGAAGATCTGGTGCAGGTCGGTTATGTCGCCGGCGCATACGGCATCAATGGCTGGGTGCGGATCAGACCGCATTCGGCCGATGCCGACGCGTTATTGCACGCCAAGACCTGGTGGCTGGACAAGCCCGAGGTGCGCGACGTCGATATGTTGCAGGCCCGTATGCATTCGGGCGATGTGGTGGCGCAACTGGTCGGTGTGGTCGGGCGCGATGCGGCCGAAGCGCTGAAGGGCGCGACGGTACAGATCCCGCGCAGCCGCTTCCCGGCGCTGTCGGACAATGAATTTTACTGGCTCGACTTGATCGGACTGGCAGTTGAGAATCTGCAAGCCGAGCAGTTGGGCCGCGTAGTTGGTCTGATGGATAACGGCGCCCATCCGATCTTGCGGGTCGCGCTGCCGGCAGTCGAGGACGCTGACAAGGCGTCGCCGGAATTGTTGATTCCGTTCGTTGATCAATTTGTCAAGACGGTCGATCAGGCTGCTAAAAAAATAACGGTGGACTGGGGGCTGGATTATTAAGCCGCGGTTGCCGCGATGGTGTGCGGCACAGTGGAGTTGTTGCGATGCAATTTGACGTCGTCACGCTCTTTCCCGAAATGTTTGCCGCGTTGACGCAATCGGGGGTTACCCGCCGTGCGTTCGAACAGCAGCGATGTGGGCTGGCGCTGTGGAATCCACGTGATTTCACCAGCGACCGGCATCGCACCGTCGATGATCGCCCGTATGGTGGCGGTCCGGGCATGGTCATGCTGGCCAAGCCGCTGGAGGCTGCAATCGGCGCCGCCAAGCAGCGCCAGCGTGAACTGGGTTTGACCGGTTCCGCCGAGCCGCGCGTGGTGTACCTGTCGCCGCAAGGCCGACCGCTGACGCACCAGCGCGTGATGCAGTTGACTGCCGAACCGGGCCTGGTGTTGTTGTGTGGACGCTACGAAGCGGTCGACCAGCGTTTGCTGGACTCCTGCGTCGACGAAGAAATCAGCCTCGGCGATTTCGTGCTGTCCGGCGGTGAATTGCCGGCGATGGCCTTGATGGACGCCGTGATCCGGCAGTTGCCCGGTGTGTTGCATGACGATGCGTCGGCAGTCGAAGACAGTTTTGTCAATGGCTTGCTCGACTGCCCGCATTACACGCGACCGGAACAGTATCAGGGCCGTGCAGTGCCGCCGGTGCTACTGGGCGGTAATCACGCCGAGATCGAGAAGTGGCGGCGCGAGCGAGCGTTGCTGGCAACGCTGCAAAAGCGTCCGGATCTGATCCTGCAGGCGCGCGCCAGCGGATTGCTGACAGCAGCCGATGAAAAGTTCTTAAGCAGTCTGTAATGCGTTTTCGGTAGTAGCCATGTAGTAAGAACCATGTAGTAAAGCGCGAACGCAAGTTCGCATGTTTAACCCCATCCTCTACTGGGCACCAGTGCAAACTGCCAGCGCCAGCAAGATGGTAATTGGAGCTAAAAATGGATCTGATCCAGCAACTAGAGCAAGAAGAGATTGCACGTCTCGGCAAGAAAATCCCTGACTTCGCACCTGGCGACACCGTGATCGTCAGCGTCAACGTGGTTGAAGGCACACGCAAGCGCGCCCAGGCTTACGAAGGCGTCGTGATTTCGCGTCGCAACCGCGGTCTGAACTCCAACTTCATCGTCCGGAAAATTTCTTCCGGCGAAGGCGTCGAGCGTACGTTCCAGCTGTATTCGCCCCTGATCGCGTCGATCGAAGTCAAGCGTCGCGGCGATGTCCGTCGCGCCAAGCTGTACTATCTGCGTGAGCGCTCGGGCAAATCGGCACGTATCAAGGAAAAACTGCCGAACCGCCGTGTTGCAGTCAAACAACCTGCGTAATAGCCGGTCGTTGAGACACAAAAGGGGCACCCGATGGTGCCCCTTTTTGCATCTGTTTTTTGCATATGGAAACCAGGAATCATATTGATCATCCCCGTTTTTGATCCCGAAGCGATTCCGGTTGAATCGATCGCCGGCGAGGCCGCTGTCGCGCCGGAGCGACTGACGCCGGCGGCGCTGCGCACGCGGTTTGCCAGCCCGCCTTCGTGGACGCCAGAAATCACCGACGAGCACAGCCTGCGCCGGCAGACCGGTGCGCCGACGGCTGCCTCGGTGTTGCTGCCGATCGTGGTGCATGCGTCAGGCGCCAGCATGTTGCTGACCCGGCGCACCGCGCATCTGACCGATCATGCGGGCCAGATCAGCTTCCCGGGCGGACGCGCGGAAGCGCATGATGTGTCACCGATCGCGACCGCGCTGCGCGAGACCGAGGAGGAAATCGGCCTGGACCGCCGCCATATCGAGGTGATCGGCAGCCTGCCGCTCTATCTCACCGCCACCGGCTACCTGGTATCGCCGGTAGTGGCGCTGGTTCAGCCGCCGTTCGGGATGCGGGCCGATCCGTCTGAAGTCGCCGAAATCTTCGAGGTGCCGCTGACGTTCCTGATGGACGGTGCGCACCATCAGCGCCGCAGCGCCGATTTCCCGAGCGGGCTCGGGCGCCGCACCTATTATGCGATGCCGTATGATCGCTACTTTATCTGGGGTGCAACCGCTGCGATGCTGCGCAACCTGTTCCATTTTCTGCGCGCCTGAGCACGCTCACGGCCGCTGCATCGCCGGACCATGTTTGATTCCGGCAACAGCCTGCGCTATCGTATGGCTTGACTGAACTAAAGGGCGTTACGGATGACTTTTCTCTCTATTCTTTGCGCGTTGCTGATCGAGCAACTCAAGCCGCTGCGCGCCGATAATCCAATTTATGGCGAGATCAAGGCGCTGGCGGCGCGCATGGAGGCATGGTTCAATGCCGGTCGCGCGCGGCACGGTCGGCTCGGCTGGCTGCTGATGATGGCCGCGCTGATACTGCCGACGATGCTGATCTACTGGCTGTGCAACCGCATCAATCCGCTGTTGGCGCTGGGCTGGAACATCCTGATCGTCTACCTGACCCTGGGTTTCCGGCATTACAGCCATTACTTCACGTCAATCCAGATTGCACTCAATTCGGGCGACGAGGTGACTGCACGCACCCTGCTGGCCGAATGGACCAAGCTCGATACGGTCGATATGGATGCCGCTGAAATCTCGCGCATCGCGGTCGAAAAGGCACTGGTGACGACGCACCGCCATGTGTTCGGCGTGTTTTTCTGGTTCCTGATGCCGCTCGGCCCGGCCGGTGCGGTGCTGTACCGGGTCGCTGAATACCTGTCGCGCGCATGGAACGAACCGGAGCACATGCGAAACGAGGCGTTTGGCCGCTTTGCCGCGAAGGCGTTTTATTGGATCGACTGGATACCAGTGCGGCTGACTGCGGCGGCGTTCGCCGTGGTTGGCAATTTCGAGGATGCGATTTACGCCTGGCGCAATTTTGCCAGCCGCTGGCAGGATGAGGCAGTCGGCATCATCCTGTCGTCCGGTGGCGGCGCGATGGGTGTTCGGCTGGGTAATCCGGCCGAAAAGGCGATCGCCGTGCTGCCCGCCGATGCTGCCACGGTCGACTCCATGGTGGGTTCGAGCAACGGCGAAACCGACGCATTGCCGGGCGAAGAGCCGACGGTCAGGGCCCTGCAAAGCACGGTGGGACTGGTGTGGCGTGCGCTGTTATTGTGGATGATGCTACTGCTGTTACTGTCGATCGCGGTCTGGTTCGGCTGACACTGCGGCGCTAAATTGCGACGCATCGCGCAACGCCTCGCTGCGTCATCGCAATGCGTCCCGGCATCGCTGTGTTATGGCGATTTCACATGATGGGAGCTTGTTTCAAATCAAGTCTTCTATAAGATATAATACCTAGGAATTCAAAAATCCCGTCGGCGGCCAAATGCCGGCGCGCCATTTGTCATCAACAACAGACCGCCGTAAGTTGCAAATCCGGCAACTAGTCCTGAGACCAATCGAATCCATGGCCGAACCCGCTCATACACTGGAACAGCCCGCGCGCGAGTTTTTTATCCTGGGCCTGACCAGCGATGGCAAACCGTTTCGCCCCAGTGACTGGGCTGATCGTCTGTGTGGCGTGATGTCCTGCTTCCGGCCGGCAGGTCCACCCAGTCGCAATGCCCACCTGCAATATTCGCCCTACGTGCGGCCGATCCTGCTGAACGGCGTGCGTGCGGTCGCCGTCAACGAGAGTCTGCGCGGCATCGAGCCGCTGGCTTATCACTTCGTCGTCAATTTCGCCAAGGATAACGATCTGCAGGTGGTGGACGCCTGCCTGTTGCCGGAATCCGCCGAACCGAAAATCTGAGCGTTCCTGCGCCCCTTTTCCATCAAATTGCGTGCGCGGCAAGCGCACGGCGCGCCGGCCTGCGCCTCACTGGCTCGCCTTTGATCGATATCAAGCATGCCGCTCGTCTCAGGCGTAGCGTGTTTAGATAGCGACACATCGGGCATTAAGGAGAGCGATATGCGGATTGGCGATATTTGCACCGCGCAAACCGCGCACTGCAAGCGCGACATAACCCTACAGGCGGCGGCGCAACTGATGCGCGCCTATCATGTCGGCGATCTGGTGGTGGTCGAGCAACCCAACGGTGAGCAGATTCCGGTTGGCATCGTGACCGACCGCGACATTGTGGTGATCGTCATCGCCGAGGGACTCGATCCGACCAGCATCACGGTCGGTGACATCATGACCTCCGAATTGGTGACCGTTAGCGAAGACGAGGATGTCTACGAAACCATCGAGAACATGCGTTTCAAGGGCGTGCGCCGGCTGCCGGTAGTCAACCAGCTCGGCGGCCTGGTCGGCATCGTCACCGTCGACGATCTGGTGGAGTTCCTGGCACAGGAAATGACCGAGCTGTCGCGCGTCAGTACGCGTCAGCAATCACAGGAAAAGCACATCAGGCGCTAGCGCGCTACCAGGTAGTCGAGGTCGCGCAGCGATCAGGGGGCATTTTGCAAGAAATATACACCTCCTAGTATTAAAGAAGCCGCAATAAAATAGCGCGGATTCAGGCGATATCTGCATATACTCCAGCACTTTTGCATGCGATAGACGCGGCAGCAATCGCGCGCGGTGCGCTTCCCAAGTTGGCAGTACGTCGCCATTGCTATCTGCCGCGCCCCATCCCCGAGCCGGCCTGGATTGATCGGGCCGAGAGCGCTGACTTTTGCCGTCACATGAATAAGGCCCCTGTTGGGGCCTTATTCATGTGACGGCGCGACTTCCGTTTGATTTAGCATGCGTTTGGATCGATGCTGCCCACCATCGTTGTGAGCGGTCACTTTGCGTGCGCAAGCACGGATCGGCACGCGCGTCGTCGTTCGCATCGCAATACCGCATCGAGCCGGCCCAATCTACAACGGACAAGCACAAGGAAAAATGAAGATATCGAATATGAAAATTGGCGTGCGGCTCGGGATGGGCTTTGGCGCTGTGTTACTGCTACTACTCGGGATCACAAGCATGGGCCTGATCAGCCTGGGCCAGCTGCACGACGGTACCGATCGGCTGGTCAAGGTGGAATGGGTCAAATCGAAATTGGCCGGTCAGGCGCTGGACAATGTGCGTGGCAGCATAGGCCGGGTGTTCCAGATCGTCGCGATCAGCGACGACACGGAGTTCGCCACCGCGAACGAACGGCTGCGCATCAATATCGCCACCTATAACGAGGCGATGGCCAAGCTGGAACCGATGATCCGCAGCGCCGAGGGCAAGGCGCTGCTGGCCAAGGCCAAGGACAGCGGCGGCAAATACGCGGCCGCGATCGACAAGACGCTGGCGCTGGTGAAGCAAGGCAATCGGGAGGAGGCCACCAAACTGGCGTTCGGCGAAACCTATCCTGCGCTGCATGCATTCGCGGCCGATCTACGCGACCTCAATAATCTTCAGCAGAAACGGGTGGAGGAAGAGGGCGACGCCAGCGACCGTACCTTCGTCTTCAGCCGTAACCTGATGCTGCTGCTCGGCGCGATCGCGACCGTGCTCGGCGTCAGCTTCGCCTGGGTGGTGACGCGCTCAATCACCCGGCCGCTGAACAAGGCAGTCAAGATCGCACAAACAGTCGCCGCCGGTGACCTGACCAGCCGGATCGACGTCAGGAGCACGGACGAGGCCGGCCAGTTGATGCAGGCGCTGTACGAGATGAATCTTAGTCTGATCCGCATCGTCGGCCAGGTCCGCAGCGGCACCGATACCATTGCCACCGCATCGAGCCAGATCGCGGCTGGCAATATGGATCTGTCGTCGCGCACCGAGCAGCACGCCGGCGCGCTGGAAGAAACCGCCGCCTCGATGGACGAACTGACCACGACCGTCAAACAGAATGCCGACAACGCGCGCCAGGCCAATCAGCTGGCAGCCTCGGCTTCCGAAGTCGCACTCAAGGGCGGCGCAGTGGTGTCGCAAGTGGTCGACACGATGGCCTCGATCAATGCCTCATCGAAAAAAATCGTCGACATCATCAGCGTGATCGACGGCATCGCGTTCCAGACCAATATTCTCGCGCTCAACGCCGCAGTCGAAGCGGCGCGTGCCGGCGAACAGGGCCGCGGCTTTGCCGTGGTGGCCACCGAAGTACGCAACCTGGCGCAGCGCAGCGCCGCAGCAGCCAAGGAGATCAAGACCCTGATCGGCGATTCAGTCGACAAAGTCACGGCCGGCAGCAAACTGGTCGTTGATGCCGGCAGCACGATGGACGAAGTGGTCGCCAGCGTGCGCCGCGTGACCGACATCATGGGCGAGATCACCGCCGCCAGCCAAGAACAGAGCGCCGGCATCGAGCAGGTCAATCAGGCGATTGCACAAATGGATGAAGTGACCCAGCAAAACGCCGCGCTGGTCGAGCAAGCGGCGGCCGCCGCCCATAGTTTGCAGGATCAGGCTGGCAACCTGGCACAGGTGGTGGGCTTGTTCCGGCTCGACGGCATGCCCGGGACCGCAGCGGTAACCGCGGCGACACCGGCCATTGCGGCGGTGCGGCCCGCGCCGGCATCGAGCATGGCAGCACCCGTTCGCAGGACTGCAAAAGCTGCGCCGGCGCGCACCGTGCTGGCCGCATCAAGGCCCTCGCGCTCCGCAACGGCGGCAACCGCTGCCGGCGACGACGAGTGGGAAGTATTCTAAATCCGCTATCTTGCCGTCCCGACGCAAGCTGACCTGACCGATAACGATATGGATTCAAATCACGTTGCGTCTAATGCGACCTCCGAACCATTCACGGTGACCGGCCGAGTAGCGTCGGTGCTGTGCTGCGCCTCCTCTGAGCATTGACCGTGCTGCGCCGCCGCCTGCCTTTTTCGAATTCGCTCGCAGCACTGCTGGCGCTGATATTGGGGCTGATCATCACCCAGTCGCTGTTTGTCAGTGTCAGCCGGCTGGAGCACGACAAGGCGGCACTCAATTTCCGGCAACAGGCCGACCTGCGCATCGCCGCGGTCCGGCAAGGGCTGGAGGAAGCAGTCCAGGTGCTGACCGTACTGAACCAGTTGTTTGCGACAGTCGAACCGGTCAGCCGTGCGCAGTTTCATAGCTTCACGCAGCCCTTGCTGCAGCGCTATCCGTATATCCAGGCCTTTAATTTCCACCGTCTGGTGAGCCTGGCCGAGCGCCCGGCCTATGAGGCGGAGATGCGGCAGCACACTCCCGGCTTTGTGGTGACGGAATTGGGCGTCCAATTGCAGCCCGCCAGAATCAGGCCCAGTTACAGCGTGGTCGATTATCTGGAGCCGATGGCCGGCAATGAACCGGCATTCGGGCTCGATGCATCGCTCAATTCGCACTATGTGGCGGCAACCCGGCGCGCACTGGAAACCGGCCAGCCGGCCAGCACCGACTTGTTGCGTCTGGCGCAGGGCAGGGACGGGCAGCGCGGTTTTCTGGTGGTGATGCCGGTGTATCGACGAGGCAGTGCGCCGACCGACTTCGCGACCCGCAGCAACCTCACTATCGGTGATACGGCTGCGGTATTTCGTGCTGGCGCACTGGTCGAAAAAATACTGAACGGCGGCGATTTGTTGAGCGCGCCGGGCATTGCGATCGCGGTGTACGCCAGCGACCGCGCGGAGCCCAGCACCCTGGCTTATCGGCACGGCGACGCGCCGGTACGCAACCACACCGGCTCGATGCTGCCGGTGTGGTTGCGTCCATATTCGGACCATATCGTCGAGCAGACCTTCGAAGCGGCCGGGCAGTCCTGGCATATCGTGGTGTCGGGTTCGTCGGCGCCGTTTGCCGCGAATCATTTTGGTTCCCTGTTGACCCTGATTGGCGGCATCCTGTTCAGCTTGCTGGCCGCGGCCTATTTGCAGACGCTGGCGCGGCGCTCACGCCGGATCCAGCGGCTGGTGGAAGAACAGACGGTCGAGCTGCGTCATGCCAACAACCTGCTAACTGACGATATCGCGGCGCGCCAGCAGGTCGAACTGGCGCTGAAGTTGCGCGAGCGCGCGATCGAGGCCAGCAGCAGCGCAATCGTGATCGCGCATGCGACGGCGCCGGATTATCCGATCGAATATGTGAACCCGGCATTTGAGCGGATTACCGGATTCGCGGCGAGTGAAGTGATCGGGCGCAGCCTGCGGATGCTGGAAGGTCGCGACAGCGACCCGCTGAGCCTGGCAGAAATCCGCGCCGCGATTGAAGACCAGCGCGAAGGCAAGGCAGTGGTGATGGACCATCACAAGGACGGTGCAGCGCTGTGGTGCGATCTGCATCTCGGCCCGGTGCGCGACCCGAGCGGCGTCGTCAGCCATTTCGTCGCCGCGCTGCACGACATCACATCGATGAAACACTATGAAGCCAAGCTGCAGTTCCAGGCCAGCCGCGATACGCTGACCGGGCTGGCAAATCGCAACATGCTGAATGACTGCCTGAACCAGGCGATCTCCTACGCGGCGCGTTATGGCCAATCGGTGGCGGTGGTGTTTGTCGATCTGGACCGCTTCAAATTTGTCAACGACACACTGGGCCACCGGGCCGGCGACCTGCTGCTGAAACTGATCGCCGAACGGCTGTTGCTGGCGGTGCGCGATACCGATACCGTAGCGCGGCTGGGTGGCGATGAATTCGTATTGATCCTGCCCGAACGCAGCGACGCCAATGTGGTCACTGCAAGTCTGCAGCGCATCATGGATGCGGTGGCGCGGCCGCTGACGATTGAGGACCATGAATTCTTTCTCACCTGCAGCCTAGGCGTTGCAATCTATCCGGCCGACGGCGACGACACCGACACCCTGATTAAGCATGCCGATATCGCGATGTATCGGGCCAAGGAAACCGGGCGTAACAATTTCCAGTTCTACACGCCGACGATGAACGAACATGCGCTGGAGCGGCTGCGGATCGAAGGCGATTTGCGCAATGCGCTGGAACGTGACGAGTTCATGCTGGTGTACCAGCCGCAGGTCAATTTGCGCACCGGCCAGATCGTCGGCATGGAAGCCCTGTTGCGCTGGCAGCATCCGCAGTTGGGCATGGTACCGCCGCAACGCTTCATCGGTCTGGCCGAAGAGACCGGGATGATTCTCCCGATCGGGGCCTGGGTGATTCGCACCGCCTGCGCCCAGAACCAGGCGTGGCAGCGGGCCGGATTGGGAACGCTACGCATGTCGGTGAACCTGTCGGCGCGCCAGTTCAGCCAGCAGGACCTGGTGCAGTCGATTGCCGCGGTACTGCAGGAAACGGGAATGGCGCCGCATTTGCTGGAAATCGAATTGACCGAGAGCCTGGTGATGACGGACGTCGACCATGCGATCGGCGTGCTGCGCGAACTAAAGGCGCTCGGCGTCCTGTTGTCGATCGACGATTTCGGCACCGGCTATTCCAGCCTGTCCTATCTGAAGCGCTTTCCGATCGACGTACTCAAGATTGACCAGTCCTTCGTGCGCGACATCACGCTCGACGCCGACGATGCGGCGATCGCGATGTTGATCATCTCGCTGGCGCACAGTCTGAAACTGGAAGTGATCGCCGAGGGCGTCGAGACCGACGAACAGCTGGCGTTTTTGCGGCAACACGATTGCGATGAAATCCAGGGTTATCTATTCAGCCGGGCGGTGCCGGCGCAAGCGTGCGAACAGATGCTGCGGCAGGGCAAATGCCTGCCACCGCAATCAGCGCAGGACAGCGACCAGCCGGTGAGGCGCAGCCCATGAAAAATCAGGTGCAGATTGGATCAACGCCCGACGGGCTGATGCTGCATCAGCGCAAGCTGATTTTTGTCGATCTCGAAACCACCGGCGCCAATCAGCTCACCGACCGCATCACGGAAATCGGCATCGTCTGTGTCGAGCAGGGCATAGTCGAGCGCTGGTCGACATTGGTCAATCCGGAAATGCCGATTCCACCGTTCATCGAGCAGCTGACCGGCATCAGCAACGACATGGTGCGTGATGCGCCGCTATTGGCGACACTGGCCCCGGCGTTGGCGGCGCGGCTCGAAGGCGGATTGTTCATTGCGCACAACGCCCGCTTCGACAGCGGTTTCCTCAACAGCGGGTTGGCGGGCGCCGGGCTGCGGCTGCACAATGACATCCTGTGCACCGTCAAACTATCGCGCAAACTGTATCCGCAACACGCGAAGCATAGTCTCGACAGCCTGATCATCCGCCACGAATTGCAGCCGCAGGCGCGCCACCGGGCGCTGGCAGATGCCGACCTGCTCTGGCAGTTTTGGCAAATAATTCAGTCAGAAATTGCACCGGAAACCTTTACCGCGGCGCTGGCCAAGGTGCTGCGCCCGCACCGCGCGCCGTAAGGATCGGCCCGGGCGGAATGCATCCGACCAGTGCATCGCACAGACAAAAAAAAGCCCGCTCAGTGGCGGGCTAAATCCATATCCTTGAGGAGATACAGAGGAGACAGGTGCATTATGCGGCAGTCGCCGGTATGTCGCCAATTCACATATCTGATATGAGCCATATCATTTGTGAATGATGACGATTGGGGGTGCGGGTTTGTTTGCGGCGCGGCGCGGCATGCACGTCACTTTGTACCTATTGCGAGTATATTGAAAGTATCCAATAGAAATGAGCGGACATTAATTGTATTAATGTGCGTATAGGGTTGGATGTCAATGTGGGATGGCGACGATGGCAGGATCATGTGCAGATGTGGATTTTTTCTTGATGCGGTCATGAAATCGCCATCTTACTAGTGCAAAATAGCTGTATCGGTGTGTATGACAAAAGCCCGTTATCGCGCGACCGGGCAACGAGTCCCGGGGGGCGTCCGGAGTTAGGTTAGCAATCCAACATGGAGTCAAGACCTTTGGGCCACCTGATTAAAAACAACTACAGCCAGACCGCATTGTTGAAGGAATTGATGACAGTGCCGCCGATGACCGCAGAACAGCATGCCACTGTGATGCGCAAACGCATCAAGTTGCGCCGGATGGTGGAGGATGCGAAAGAGGTCAAGACCATCGGCACCGACAATACATTCACGAAATAGGCGGCTCGGCCAGGCTGTTGATGAAATGACCTTGACGATGCGTCTATTTTTTTTCGCGGCGACTGATTGCGGCGAGGCGCCGGGCGCGCGTGATCTGCGCAGTGTCGGTTTCGTTTTCGACACACTCCGGTCGTGAAAATTCGGCCACCACCATATCGATGAACACCCGGGTCCGGCTCGGCATCAGGCGTCTGCCGGCGAACACTGCCCACGCGGTGCTGGTCGGCAGGTCCCAGTCCGGCAGCACCGGCAGCAGTTCGCCACGGCCGACATACGGCTCCGCAAAGCGGTCGATCAGGCGCGCAATGCCGGCGCCCGCCAGCGCCAGCCGCAACAGCTGATCCGGCGCATTGATCGCGGCGCGCACCGGCGGCTCGCCGTGCCATGCCACACCATCTCGATGCATTACCCACGGCAGGGTTTCGCCGCTGCGCCCGAGCAGATGCAGTGCATCGTGCTGCATCAGCTGTTCCGGTGTGTCTGGCATGCCGCGTTGGCGCAGATAGTCGGGTGACGCATACATGCCATGTGAAAAAACCGTCAGCTGGCGCGCCGCCAGCGATGCATCGTCGGGCAACGCGCCCATGCGCAATGCGACGTCGAAGTTCTCGCCGATCAGATCGACACGGCGCGACGACAAATCCAGCTCCAGCGTGAGCGCCGGATACTTCAGCACGAACGTGGCCAGTGCCGGCCCCAGGACGGTATTGGCCAGATCGTGCGGCATCGATACCCGCAAGCGTCCGCTCGGTTCACTCTGCCGGTGTTGTGCCAGTGCCAGCGCGGCATCGACTTCGGCCGCGACCTGATGCGCGTGCGCCAGTATGCCGGTGCCGAAATCGGTCACGGTCAGCTTGCGCGTGGTGCGCAGCAACAGGCGTTCACCCAGTTGCGATTCAAGCGCCGCAACGCGGCGCGATACCGTCGATTTCGGCAAGCCGAGCCGCTCGGCGGCGCGGCTGAAACTGCCTTCGTCGGCCACCCGGGCGAATAGCAGCAGGTCGTTGGCTTCCAGTGCCATAGTCATCCTATTGTCTCGTGAATGGAACAATGTTATCCGTTTTATGGACTTCCGGTGCGATTTCGGTACAACTACAATGACTCCATCGCAATCACACCTCGAAAGGACCGCACCGTGAAGATTCTACAAATCAATTCCAGCGCCCGCAGTGAAGCATCGAATTCGACCCGTCTGGCGCAACAAATCGTCGAACGCCTGCGCACCAGCGCTGCCGCCAGCGCAGTGGTTGTGCGGGACTTGGCACTGACGCCACATCCGGTACTGGATGAGAACGCATTGCAGGCCTTGTTCACGCCGGCCGAGAATCGCAGCACCGAGCAGGCCGCGCGGGTCGCGCTGGACGATGCGCTGATCGCGGAAATCCAGGCCGCCGATGCAGTGGTGCTGGGGGTGCCGATGTACAACTTCGGCGTCTCGGCCCAGCTGAAAAACTGGATCGACGCCATTGCGCGCGCCCAGGTCACGTTCAGGTACACCGAAAAAGGACCGGAAGGCCTGCTCAAGGGCAAGAAGGTCTATGTCGCGCTGACTCGCGGCGGCCTGTATCGCGATACCCCGGCCGACAGCCAGGTGCCTTACCTGAAGACGATCCTCGGCTTTCTCGGCATGACCGACGTGCAGTTCATCTATGCCGAAGGGCTGGCGATGGGGCCGGATGCCGCGCAACAGGCGATGGCGTCGGCCACCACCCATATCGAAGCAGCGCTGGTGCTGTAATCATGGCAGCGGGCGGAGCGGCTGATCGCATCGCCCGCTATCGATCTTCCCCATGTTCGACGCTGCCGTTCTTTGCTGCCGCTCAGGCGGGCAGGCCGTCCTCCCTGTTTTGATCGTGGCGAGTAACATGATAATTCTGATCGATATTCATGGAACCGGAGATACAAGATGATCACGATAGTCGCCCCGCACGAAAAAGACATCGGTTTTCCCGTCAAGCGCCTGCTGCCGTCGGCGCAGCAGCGCCACCTCGGGCCTTTCGTTTTCCTCGATCACATGGGCCCGGCCACGTTCCAAGCCGGCACGACCGAAGGCGACGTGCGGCCCCATCCGCATATCGGGCTGGCGACCGTGACCTATCTTTTTTCCGGTGCCATGGTGCATCGTGACAGCATCGGCACGGTACAGCGGATCGAACCCGGCGCGATCAACCTGATGACCGCTGGCAAGGGAATCGTTCACTCGGAACGGATGCCGGCCGATATCCGCACCGAGGCCGTGCTGGTGCAGGGCATCCAGACCTGGCTGGCGCTGCCGGAGCCGGATGAATCGTCGGCGCCGCAGTTTGCGCATTACGCCGCCACCGAATTGCCGAACTGGTCGCAGCACGGCCTGTCCGCCAGGGTGCTGATCGGCAGCGCGTTCGGATTGACGTCACCGGTCAGCACGCGCTCGCCGACCACCTATGCCGACCTGCAGTTCGACGCCGGTACGCGCTACGAACTGCCAGCCAGCGCGCAGGAGCTGGGCTTGTATGTCGCCGGCGGCAGCCTGCGTATCAATGGCATGGAGGTGGCTGCCAATCATTTGGCCGTGCTGCAGCACGGTGCCAGCCACCTGCTGGAAACCGGTGCGCAGCCGGCGCGTGCTCTGCTGTTAGGTGGGGAGCCGATGGCGGGGCCGCGCCATCTGAACTGGAATTTCGTCTCGTCCAGCCTCGAGCGAATCCATCAGGCCCGCGACGACTGGCAGAACGGGCGGTTTCCCAAGGTGCCGGGCGAGACGGAATGGATACCGCTGCCGTAATTGTGCCGCCATACGCAACACTGTTTCCCACGCCGGCGGTCTTGTCGGCTGCCCGCTTGACCGCATCTGTAGGCTGGACGGATGCTGACCGGGGCGCCGGCCATCGATGCGTCGCGGGTCGACCAGATCCGCGTAATCGGCGCAATCAACATCGTCAACGTAAGCGACATAGTCAACTTTGGCAGGAGGATGTATGAAAAAGATTCTGGGCGTTCATCGGGCACCAAGCCAGCACTGGGTCGGCGACGGCTTTCCGGTGCGGACCATGTTTTCCTATGACACGCTGGGGGCGCAGATCAGCCCGTTCCTGATGCTCGACTTTGCCGGTCCGACCACATTCGAACCCGGCTCGGCGGCCCCTCCGCGCGGCGTCGGCCAGCATCCGCACCGCGGTTTCGAGACCGTCACCATCGTCTACAAGGGCGAGGTCGAACATCGCGATTCGACCGGCAGCGGCGGCCGCATCGGCCCCGGCGACGTGCAATGGATGACCGCGGCGTCCGGCATCCTGCATGAGGAATTTCATTCGCAGGCGCTGACGCGCGACGGCGGCGAGCTCGAGATGATGCAGCTGTGGGTCAACCTGCCGGCCAAGGACAAGATGGCGGCGCCCGCTTACCAGTCGATACTCGATGCGCAGATTCCCGCGGTCACGCTGTACGATGACCAGGGACAGGACGCCGGCCGGGTGCGCGTGATCGCCGGCGACTTCGACGACCAGCGCGGACCGGCACACACCTTCACGCCGATCAATGTCTGGGACGTCCGGCTGCAGGGCGCACATGGCGCCGACTTTCGTGTGCCGGAAGGCCATACCGCGGCGCTGATCGTAATGCATGGCAGCGTGCGGGTGATCGGACCGGATGGCGCGCACAGCGCCGGCGCCGCCCAGCTGGTGCTGCTCGATCGCGCCGGCGACCTAGTGCGGGTCGAGGCCGACACCGACGCGACGATACTGATGTTGAGCGGTGAGCCGATCGACGAACCGGTGGTCGGCTACGGCCCGTTCGTGATGAACACGCAGCAGGAAATCCGGCAGGCGATGCAGGATTTCAACAGCGGCCGGTTTGGCAATATCGGCGCCTGACGGTACCGGCGGCCGACCCGGCGCCACCCAATCCGCGTGGGCGGCGTGGCGTCGGGCCTGCTCACGGCAGCACCGCAGATGAAAAATCGCGCAAAGGCATGCTTTTCATCAATATCTGGCGCGGTCTTGCTGTAGGCGCCGGGCCGGAGCAGCGCTACACTGGGCGGCAAACAGGGAGCTGCCATGTCTACCGTCGCCCGTTTCGAAATCGAGTACACCCAATTTCTTGATCCTCAGGGCCAAGCGACGCGGCCCTGGCCCGAATTTGCGCAAGATCCGGCCAATTTGATCGCGATGTACCGGGCGATGGTGCAAACGCGGTTATTCGACACCAAGGCGATCGCGCTGCAGCGCACCGGCAAACTCGGCACCTTCGCGTCGTCGCTCGGGCAGGAGGCGATCGGAGTCGGACTGGCCGGCGCGATGCGGCCCGAGGACGCGCTGTTTCCGTCCTACCGCGACCATGCAGCGCAATTCATGCGCGGCGTCACGATGACCGAAAGCCTGCTGTACTGGAGCGGTGACGAGGCCGGCAGTAATTTTGCGGTGCCGCGCAATGACTTTCCCAATTGCGTCCCGATCGGCAACCAGGTCTGCCACGCGGCCGGCGCGGCCTATGCGTTTCAGTTGCGCCACGAGCAACGCGTCGCGGTCTGCATCCTCGGCGATGGCGGCAGCTCCAAGGGCGACTTTTATGAGGCACTGAATATGGCGGGCAGCTGGCGAGCGCCGCTGGTGGTGGTGATCAACAATAACCAGTGGGCCATCTCCGTGCCACGTACCACACAGACAGCAGCGCAGACCCTGGCGCAAAAGGCGATTGCGGCCGGTATCGACGGGCTGCAGGTGGACGGCAACGACATCGTCGCGATGCGTCAGGTCGCGCAGCAGGCGCTCGACAAGGCTCGCGGCGGCGGCGGTCCGACCCTGATCGAGGCGCTCAGCTACCGGCTGGGCGACCACACCACCGCCGACGACGCGACCCGTTATCGCGATGCTGACGTGGTGAAGCAGCAATGGCAATTCGAGCCGATCGTGCGGTTGCGCCAATACCTGCTGCAGCGCGGCGCCTGGAGCAAGGAGCAGGAGGAACAGTTGATCCGCCAAGGCAGCGACGCGGTCAACGCGGCGGTTGACGCCTATCTGGCGACGCCGGCGCCGCCGACCACGGCGATGTTCGACTACCTGTACGCGACACTGCCGGCAGCATTGCAGCAGCAGCGCGCGATGGCGCTGCAACTGGCCCCCGCCAACGGAGCGCAACATGGCTGAAATCAACCTGGTGCAGGCGCTGAATCTGGCCATGGCTCATGCGCTGGAACATGACCCGAGCGTGGTGTTGCTGGGCGAGGATATCGGCGTCAACGGCGGCGTGTTTCGTGCGACCGTCGGCTTGCAGCAGCGCTTCGGCAGCGCGCGCGTGCTCGACACGCCGCTGGCCGAATCCGCGATTGCCGGCGCTGCGATCGGCATGGCCGCGATGGGCTTGAAGCCGGTCGCGGAGATCCAGTTCAGCGGTTTCATCTATCCGACCATCGACCACATCCTGAATCATGCCGCGCGGCTGCGCCATCGCACCCGTGGCCGGCTGTCCTGCCCGCTGGTGCTGCGCTCGCCGTGCGGCGCTGGCATCCACGCGCCGGAACATCACTCCGAGAGCCCGGAAGCATTGTTCGCCCACATCCCCGGCCTGCGGGTGGTGATGCCATCGTCGCCGGCGCACGCCTACGGCCTGTTGCTGGCGGCGATCCGTGATCCTGATCCGGTGATGTTTCTGGAGCCGACCCGGATGTACCGTCTGTTCAAGCAGGAGGTCGACGACAACGGCGAGGCGCTGCCGCTCGACGTCTGCTTTACGCTGCGCGAAGGCAGCGACGTGACCCTGGTCAGCTGGGGCGCGATGCTGCACGAGACGCTGGCCGCGGCCGATTCACTCGCGCAGCAAGGCATCGCGGCCGAGGTGATCGATGTCGCGACCTTGAAACCGCTCGATATGGACAGCATCCTCGCATCGGTGATCAAGACCGGTCGCTGCGTGATCGTGCATGAGGCCGCGCGCAGCTGCGGCGTCGGCGCCGAGATCGCCGCCAACCTGGCCGAGCATGCCTTGTATCATCTGCTGGCGCCGGTGCAGCGCGTCACCGGCTACGACGTGGTGGTGCCGCTGGCCAAACTCGAATACCAATATTTGCCCAGCGTAGAGCGCATCGTCGGCGCCGCGCGCAAGACGCTGGAAGCGGCGTGAACGTCGCGCCGGTAGTCCGCATCGAACCACCATCGGAGTCGCGATGAAAATTTTCAAGCTGCCCGATCTGGGCGAAGGACTGCAGGAAGCCGAAATCGTCGAATGGCATGTGCAGGCCGGCGACGAAACGGTGACCGATCAGCCGCTGCTGTCGGTCGAAACGGCGAAGGCGATCGTCGAAATCCCGTCGCCGTATTCAGGCAAGATCGCCAAGTTATTTGGGCAGAAGGGCGAGCTGGTGCATCTCGGCGCGCCGCTGGTCGGGTTTGAAGGCGAGGAAGATGCCGGCACGGTGGTCGGCGCGGTACCGGTAGGGCAGCAGGTGCTGGCAGCGCCGCCCGCGGCACCCGCCAAAGCCGGCAACGGCGCCGCTGCGGTCAAGGCGCTGCCGGCGGCGCGCGCACTGGCGCGACAGCTCAACCTGGAACTGGCCCAGGTCACGCCATCCGGCCCGGACGGCGTGATCACCGTGGCCGATGTGCAGAACGCCGCAACGATGCCGGTCAAGCAGGCCGGTCCCCAGGAAGGCCTGCGCGGCGTGCGGCGCGCCATGGCGCAGAACATGGCACGTGCGCAAAGCGAAGTGGCGGCCGCGACCGTGATCGACGATGCCGATATCGAGGCCTGGCCCGCGCACGCCGACATCACGATACGGCTGGTGCGCGCGCTGGTCGCCGGCTGCCGCGCCGAACCGGGACTCAATGCCTGGTATGACGGCCGCACGATGACCTTGAATGTAGTCAGCCATATCGATGTCGGCATCGCGGTCGACCTGACGGACGGCTTGTTCGTGCCGGTCCTGCGCGATTGCGCCAACCGCGATGCAGCCGATTTGCGGCGCGGGCTGGACCGGATGCGGACCGATGTCGCGGCCCGCAGCATCCCGCCGGAAGAAATGCGCGGCAACAGCATCACGCTGTCGAATTTCGGCATGATCGGCGGCAAGTACGCGGCGCCGATCGTGGTGCCGCCAACGGTCGCGATTCTTGGCGCCGGACGCATCCATCAACAGGTGCTGGCGGTCGATGGCCAGCCGGTGGTGCATCGGGTGCTGCCACTGAGCCTGACGTTCGATCATCGGGTCGTGACGGGCGGCGAGGCGGCGCGGTTTCTGGCGGCGGCGATCGGGGATTTAATGTTGCGGGAGTGAGGATTTTCAGCGGCGGCAATTGGCGCCGCGATGCGATGCTGAGTTTGCTTTGATCAAGCGAAAAACAATAACGCTGGCGTGACTTGACCACAGTGCCGGTCATGATTGCCCTTATGTGTTTGACGCCGTTGATCAATTCGCTGGCGTTGCCACCTACGGCAAGGCGCACGGCCGTTCAGGTCCCATGGCAGTCAGTCATCATTCCCGGAAGCAGACGCCCATTAGCCGGACTCTGTCAAGTGAGCAAACGAATCTATGACGGCGCAAGCCGCCCATGTTTTTCCATTTTCCTAGATGCTTGCCGACCAGTTAAATCTCGTCCCACTCATTTGATTGGTAGTTATTTCCTGTGACGCGAGCAAATTCGTCGACAAAGTCCCGAATAGTGTTGAACAGGTCATCGTCGCCGAACGCCTTCGCAGCAAAGCCGAACGCGATAATTCCGCGATAAAAGTAGTTCCAGAGATCCGCACTGTGCTCATCGTGCCGAGGCGTACCTAACATCCCGCGCATATGGAACCGCGGAGGGTTACCGCCGTACATGTCCATGATATGCGGCGACGCGGCATGCACATACCCAGAATATGCCTTGCTAATGGTCCGCATGAGTTCGATACCTCTACTGGGATCCATGTCCGGTCCGTCCACGGCAGCTATCCAGGCACGAATCTTTTTGCGTGGCAACATTGGCCGCTTTTGGGTAGATTCAATAGCAGATTTTGCATCGAACTCTTCCTCAAAAAAAGCGTCAAGATAATCCTGGTGCAGCGATGTCCACTTACCGAAAATGACGCCATAGGCAAGAAAAGTGATGTCCTCCTGAAGCTCGTCAAGAATGCGTTGAAGCGCGGCCTGCTCTTGAACAAAGCCGTACATCGTCAGGAGACGAGCGGCGTGCAGACTGCTCACGAGGCGAGCAAGTTTTTGCACCAAAGCTTGATGAACGGTTTTCTCGACATGGCGAAAGACAAAGCTGTCGTCGTAAGGTACCTGCTGCGGTTGTGGTACTCGCTGCGCAAGGATGTTGACCGTACGTTCCATGTGTGCGAGGGCTTGATCGTAAAGTTGGTCTGGGCGCATATCGAACTTACCGATTGACATAAACTGCGGTTGGAAGCAAGCAAAGCTTGCTGGAGCGTTTCTTATTAACATCGTACCGTTGACAGTATGCGGAGTATGCTGCCACGGAAAATTGGCTGCCGCAATATCGTATATAGGAATTCGAATGTCCGCATCTGGCCGGGAGGTTCCATTCGCGAGCGGCTAACGCCGGTCAATGGCGCTGAGGTCCATGAATTGGTCAACAAGCCCGGCGGAGCCGGTCAGCGGGGTGGCGGCGATCGACGGTTGACGATGTTGAAAGCTGTAAGGCGCAATACGCGTCAGCGTAACTATTAACTTGTAGGGCGTCAATAAGCGCAGCGCATTGCGCCGTATGTCTACTCAACATATTGCGTGCCGTCTTCAACACCGCTCGCCCAATCGGTAGGAAAACACCTAAATCCACCGGACGGCGCAACGTTAAAAATGGCCGGTCCGCCACGTGTTTGCCCAAACCATGCTTGAGTGGATTGATATGCACGTAGTCCATGTGCGCAGCGAAATCCCGTTCGTCGCGTATCAAATGCTCCCAATAACGACGTTGCCAAATCGCGCAATCGCCGCGTCGCAAGCGCACTGCAGAAAGCGTCAGTTTTGGGAATGGATTTGGAAAAAACAACAATGATCAAGCGACAACGTGTCGCAAAATCAGTATCGCCAGACGGAAGATCGATCACGCAATGCAGATGATCGGGTAGTACGATCCAGGCGCGGATGGTAAAAGGATGATTGATCCGAACCTGGCGTACCGCATCGCGCAGATGATCGATATCCCGCACCAGCAAATCGTTGCCGGAGCGTTCGAGCAGATTACGGTGAAAAAATAGGTGCCGCCCGAACGTCTTTGCTTCGATGGCGACGAAATGCCTACTGGGAGCCACGGCTCCAGCGGCCGTTGCACCTCGACAGGTGGCACATGGCTATTGGCTTACACCGGCAGCAACAGCCGGTATCCGACCGCAGTTTCGGTCAGCAGATAGCGCGGTTGGGTGGGATCGTCTTCCAGTTTGTGGCGCAGATGGCCCATGTAGATCCGCAGGTAGTGGCCATTCTCGGCGTTCGCGGGTCCCCAGACCGCACTCAGCAGTTGCGGATTGGTGACCACACGTCCGGCATTGGTTACCATGACAGACAGCAGCCGGTATTCGGTCGGTGTCAAATGTACGTTCTGGCCCGCCTTGGTGACGCGCCGGTTCTTCAGGTCGACCGTCACGTCCCCGAATTGTATGAGACCGGCTGCGTCGGTTGCAGGCTGCCGCTGGCGACGCAATGTGGCGCGCACGCGGGCGAGCAGTTCGCCCACGCCAAACGGCTTGGTCAGGTAATCGTCCGCGCCGGCGTCGAGCGCGCGGATCTTGTCGGCTTCGTTGACGCGGGCCGACAGCACGATCACCGGTACGGTCGACCATTTCCGAATGTCGCCGATGAAATCGATGCCGTCGCCATCGGGCAGACCGAGGTCGAGCACTATCAGGTCGGGCTTGCGCGTGCCGGCGTCGATCAGACCCCGTTGCAGGGTCGCGGCCTCGAAAATTTGCCAACCCTCATCCTCCAACGCAGTTCGCACGAAGCGGCGGATTTGTGGTTCGTCTTCGACAAGCAGCGCGGTGGGTGCCGATTCATTCATCTGTTTGTCCTGCAAGGTCTGCGTCAAGATCGGGCATGACGGGCGGGTTGCCCAGAGGCAGCGAAAACACGAAGCCGGCACCGCCTTGGGGCGATGGGGCCTCGACGATCGCGCGGCAAATCGCCAGGCTACAATACCGCGGACGCGATCCGTGCCGGTAACGCCTGGTATCAAGCGTTTACCCAGGACGTGATCGACGACAAGGGTTACAAAAAGCTGGACATGCCTATCCTCGGCATCGGCTGCCCCGGTTACGAGTGGCTGAAGGCGATCATGTCGGCCAAGGCAAGCAACTTCAAGGCCGTGAAAGTCGAGAACAGCGGCCACTTCGTGCAGGAAGAACAGCCTCAATTCGTGAGCAAGACGATGATTGAGTTCCTTCAGTAAGCCCCTGCAGGTGGGCCCGGCAAGCTTGACATGGCGCCGGGCTGACGCCAAGGTTTGTCAATCAAGCTTGTCGCAAATTATTCCCTCGACGCGATCGCAAGAAAATACATCCCTGTCGCTCGCTTTAGCGCGTCAACGTCGACTCTGCTTGATGGAACTCACAGCTGGCAAACAGCGCGGCAGCCCATTCGACAAAGGCCCTTACCTTGGACGACAAATGACGGTTTTGTGGGTATAAGACGAAAAATGGCCGGGCCGGGGATGGGTACTGGTCCAGCACCTGCCTGAGGCGCCCTGATGCGACGTAATCCTGCATCAAGAATGTCGGCATCTGGACAATCCCAAGACCGGCAAGACCGGCCTCGATACACGCATCTGCATCGTTCAAAGAGATGCGCCGCAAGCCTCGCACCGTTGTTTGGATCCCATCGGTCATATATTCAAAGTGGAAAATCTTCCCGGTCTTTGAAGAAAAGAAATTCACCAGTGCGTGCCGCTCCAGGTCGGCCAGTGTCGCGGGCGTGCCGTATTTTTCCAGGTATGCCGGGGTGGCGCATGTCAACAATTGATAATTGCCAAGCCGTCGCGCGACCAAAGAGTCATCCAGGATCTCGCCGCCGCGGATGACACAATCGACGCCCTCCTGCAACAGATCGACCGGGCGGTCGGTGCAGCCCACCTCCAGATCGATTTCCGGATAACGTGCAAAAAAATCAGGTAACGCGGGCACGATGAAGCGTCTTCCAATGGAACCTGGGACATCCACCCGCAGTCTGCCTTTGGGCGCTGTCGTTGCTTGTCTGACGGCGTCTTCGGTTTCTTCCAGCTCGCTGAGCAGGCGTACCGCACGTTCGTAGTAGGCCGCGCCGTCCGGCGTCACGCTGACATGACGCGTGGTCCGGTTCAATAATTTCACGCGCAAGCGTTTTTCCAGAGCCAGTACCTGGGCCGACACGGTGGCCTTTGGCAGATTCAGTGACACGGCGGATTTTGTAAAGCTAGCCAGCTCGACCACTCGGGTGAACGCCAGCATGGTGTCAAAGCGATCCATCGCATTATCCAATAAACGAAGACAGTGCTTCTAATTTTAGCGTATTTATCTTTGTTTGCTTGACTCTTATACTTGCGCTACTACTGCACGTTCGCAGGAAAACGTGTTCGTTTACTTAAGGTCTGTTGGCCTGTGTATTCGACGCGAGCGGCGCGGAGCGTGCTCATCGCAACATCAGGAAAAATATGAAAATCTTGGATAAATTACTTCTAGTGATTGTCACGTTAGGCACTTTTGGATTTACCAATTATGTCTCGGCGCAAGAAGCGCCTGATGCGCTGGTCAAGCGCATCAGTCAAGAGGTATTGGAGATTGCCAGGACCGACAAGGAAGTTCAAAAAGGCAACCAAAAGCGCATGTTGGCCGTGGTGGAAGCCCAGATAGCTCCTTATGTCGATTTTCAGCGCATGACCGCTCTTGCGGCCGGCCCGCATTGGCGTGATTCGAGCGCCGAGCAGCAGAAACAACTGACCAATGAATTCCGCGCCTTGCTGGTGCACACCTATTCGGGCGCCATGTCGCAGATCAAGGGCCAGCGGCTCGAGTTCAAATCGATGCGCGCCGATGCGCAGGATACTGCCGTGGAAGTTCGTTCCACGGTCGTTCAACCGCGCGGCGAACCGATTCAGCTTTCCTACCGTCTCCAGAAACAGCCCTCCGGCTGGAAAATTTATGACGTCAATATCATGGGTGTATGGCTGATCGAGACTTACAAAGGCACTTTTACGAGCGAAATCAACAAGGCTGGAATCGATGGTTTGATTAGTACTCTGGCGGAAAAGAACAAACGGCTGGCAGCCAATGCCGCAAAATCCTCGAACTTGAGTTAGGGCGTCGCACCATCAGTGCAGTCTGGAAAATTGACAACTTAACCATCTCCAAGGTGCCCACCGCGCGAGCGCATGGCGCTCCGGCGGCGTGCCAAACAAGCAGTGCTGGTTCGTATTTGCGGCTAAATTGCGACGGGGACATTGATGGTCGACTGGATGCGCCACAGCATCGGCGACGTCCATAAACAGCAAGCCGCACGCCCCCTGAATTCCGTGCAACTTCGTTGAATTGATCAACGTTCTTCCAGTCTTTTTACAACATTTACGCGCATCTACCCGATTCCAGCGGCGGTTGAGCGCGGGTAGATCTTCATTTGCAGGATCAGGTAAGTCGCGACTGGCCGCCTACCGCCAACTTGCCAGCACTGCTCGGCGTGGCGCGAAAACGCCGGTGCCGTCGCCAGTTCCTGAATTCTATTATCCAATAAATCAATACAGTGATTTCAGATTTACCCAATTTATCTTTATCCATTGGATACATATACTGATCTCGACGTTCCATTGTTGTATGAAGGAGATCCGAATGAAAACCAATTTCCACCGCCTTGCCGCAAACGCAGCCATCGCGACTGCTGCTGGCGGTTTGATCGCCGCATTACAAATCACGCCGCTGCCTGAACTGATTTACCAGGGCGCGTTAACCGGCGGCGCGATATCGGCCGGCGCCACGGCGGCATTGGGCAACTTGGGCCAGATCGTCATTGCAGGCAACCACTAAACACGCAGGATTAAATCATGCATCAGTTACCAGCCGGTTCCACCGCAGCATCGCATGCAGCTTTTCGCCCATCCTCGGGCGCCGCTGAGATCGCGCTGCGCGTGTTTGGCAAAAGAGCCGCTAAGGTCGCAGCAGCATCCGCGCCGCTCGTCGTGTATTTTCATGGCGGCCTGTTTAATAGCGGCACAGTGGAAGATGCGGAAAACATCGCGCAAGCCCTGGCAGATGGCGCTGTGGTGGTCTGCGTCGACTATCCGCTGGCGCCAAAAACCCATTTCCCGGTGACTGTGGAAGTTGCCTTCGAGGCGCTGCAATGGGCATGGGCTCATGCCGCAGAACTCGGTGCGGACGCCGCCCGCATTCTGGTCGCGGGCGATCAGGCCGGCGGCAATCTTGCAGCAGCGCTCGCCATGATGGCGCGCGATCGCGGCCTGCCTACCGGCACCAGCGGCAAGCTCAAAGGCCAGATTCTGATCACCCCGATGCTAGACCCCAACCAGAGCACGCTCTCGATGCGCGCTGCGGCTGATTGCCCATGTCGGCAAGCTTGGGCCGACTACCTGCCGGCTGTCAGTGATGCGATGCATCCGTATGCGGCGCCGCTGCACTCCAGACGCCTGGCCGGACTGGCGCCAACGCTGATCATCACGGCGGAGCTCGACCCGCTACGCGACGAAGCCGAACAATACGCCGCAAAACTGATCGCCGCCGGCGTTCCGGTCCAGGTACGTCGCCTTGAGGCGGCCGGCGGCGTCCTGCTTGATCAGCGCTGTCCGCGCTTTGCCGTGGTCGCCGACACCATCGCCCAGTTTGCCGCCGATTCCCTATAAAAACCCATCGTTCGGCTTCGGTCGCCGCGATCAACAGACAAGGATCTCCCATGAAAACCACCACATCAGTATTTACCCGCAAGGCAATCGTCATCGCCGTTGCAATTCTCGGCATCGGTGTCGCCGGCACCTTCACGCTGACTAGCCGGGCCGCCAAACCGGCTGCCGCGGCACCCGCGCCGGCCTCGGTATCAGTAGCCGCGGTAGTGGAGAAATCGGTCACCGAATGGGATGATTTTTCCGGACGGGTGGAAGCGATCGAACGCGTTGAGATACGTCCGCGCGTAGCCGGCACCATCGACGCCGTGCATTTTCAGGAAGGCCAATTGGTGAAAAAAGGCGATCTGCTGTTCACCATCGACCCTCGCCCGTATCAAGCTGAACTGGCCCGCGCCAATGCCACCCAAGCCGGGGCCCAGGCGCGCCTGCTGTTGTCCAAAACCGAACTTGACCGCAGCCGCCGCCTGATCGAGGAACACGCCGTCGCGCAACGCGAACTGGATCAACGCAATAACGCCTTGCAAGAAGCCGACGCCAGCCTCAAGGCCGCTGAAGCCGCCGTGCTGACGGCCCGCCTGAACCTGCAATACACCGCGATCACGGCGCCGGTCAGCGGTCGTGTTTCGCGCGCCGAAATCACTGTCGGCAATCTGGTTGGCGCCGG
Organism: Pseudundibacterium arcticum; assembly: GCF_042646465.1. Classification (NCBI taxonomy): domain Bacteria; kingdom Pseudomonadati; phylum Pseudomonadota; class Betaproteobacteria; order Burkholderiales; family Oxalobacteraceae; genus Pseudundibacterium; species Pseudundibacterium arcticum. The sequence goes on along the minus strand of NZ_JBHRTP010000008.1, from coordinate 147,487 downwards.
CGTGGCCGCGCCGGCCCTGACTACCGTGGTCTCAGTATCGCCGGTCTACGTGAATTTCGAAGTCGACGAACAAACCTATATCCGCTACGCCGCGAACGGCGCTGCCGGCAACTCCGGCATCAGCCTGCTGCCGGTTTCAATAGGACTGGCCAGCGAAGAAGGATATCCGCATCAAGGTCACATCAAGTCATTCGACAACCGGCTCGACACCACTTCCGGCACGATGCGCGTGCGCGCTGTGTTCGATAATGCCAAGGGCATCCTCACTCCCGGCATGTATGCGCGGGTCCGCACCGGCGGCTCGGCCCCGGAATTGGCGCTACTGATCGACGATAAGGCGGTTGGTACCGATCAAAGTAAAAAGTACGTCATGGTGCTCGGCAGCGACAACAAAGTGACCTACCGCGCGGTCGTGCTCGGTCCCGTCGTCGACGGCATGCGGATCGTCCGTTCCGGTCTGAAGAAGGACGAGCGCATCGTCGTCAATGGCCTGCAGCGGATTCGCCCCAACGATGTCGTGACGCCGGTGACGGTTGCCATGGATGCGGCCAAACCACTGGTCGTGGCCAGCGCTAAATAGCCGTCGCGTCATTCATATTCGATGTCAAACATCCAGCAGGCCTCAACACCATGAACATTTCCAAATTTTTTATCGACCGCCCGATTTTTGCGGGCGTGCTATCTGCGATCATTTTGATCGGCGGATTGATCGCCATGCTGAACTTGCCCATTTCCGAATACCCGGAAGTGATTCCCCCTTCAGTGGTCGTCAAAGCCAACTTCCCCGGCGCCAATCCGCAAACCATCGCGGAGACGGTCGCCACCCCGATCGAGGAACAAATTAACGGTGTCGAAGGCATGCTGTATATGTCGTCGCAGGCAACTTCGGATGGCCTGATGACACTGACCGTCACGTTCAAGCTCGGCACTTCGCCCGATCAGGCCCAGCAACTGGTGCAGAACCGCGTCAACCAGGCCCTGCCAAGATTGCCGGATGTGGTCCAGCGCCTGGGGGTGACCACGGTCAAGAGTTCCCCCAATCTGACCATGGTGGTGCACTTGATGTCGCCCAACGACCGTTACGACATGGCCTATCTGCGTAACTATGCGGTATTGAATGTGAAGGACAGCCTGGCGCGGCTGCCCGGCGTCGGTTCGGTGCAATTGTTTGGTTCCGGCGACTATTCGATGCGGATCTGGCTCGACCCGCGCAAGGTCGCCGAACGCGGGCTCGCCGCCAGCGACATCGTGACCGCGATCCGTCAGCAAAACGTCAACGTCGCCGCCGGCGTGATCGGCGCATCGCCATCGGTGCCTGGCGTGGAGTATCAAATATCGGTCAATGCACGCGGGCGCCTGGTATCCGAAGAAGAGTTCGGCAACATTGTCATTCGCACCTCGTCCGACGGTGTCGTGACCTATCTGAAGGATGTCGCGCGGATCGAACTCGGCGCCAGCGAATATTCGCTGCGCTCGTTGCTTGACAACAAGCAGGCGGTCGCGATTCCGATTTTCCAGGCCCCCGGTTCGAATGCACTGGAAATCTCCGACAACGTGCATCGCACCATGGCCGAGCTGAAAAAGGACATGCCGGAAGGCGTCGACTACAAGATCGTCTACGACCCGACGCAGTTCGTGCGCGCCTCGATCGAGGCGGTGATCCACACCCTGCTGGAAGCCATTCTGCTGGTCGTCATCGTCGTCATCATTTTCCTGCAAACCTGGCGCGCCTCGATCATCCCGCTGCTGGCGGTACCGGTTTCCGTCATCGGCACCTTTGCCGTCATGATGGGGCTGGGCTTTTCGATCAATGCGCTCAGCCTGTTCGGTCTGGTACTGGCGATCGGAATCGTGGTCGATGATGCGATCGTGGTGGTGGAAAATGTCGAACGCAACATCGAACACGGTCTCTCCGCCAAAGACGCTACCTATAAGGCCATGCGCGAAGTCTCGGGTCCGATCGTTGCGATTGCGCTGACACTGTGTGCGGTATTCGTGCCACTGGCCTTCGTCAGCGGCCTGACCGGGCAATTCTTTAAACAGTTTGCCCTGACGATCGCGATTTCAACCGTCATTTCCGCCTTCAACTCGTTGACTTTATCGCCGGCGCTGGCGGCGTTGCTGTTGAAGAGCCACGGCGCCGAGAAGGACGGCTTTCAGCGCTTGATCGACCGTTTGTTCGGCTGGTTCTTTGTGCGCTTCAACCGCGTCTTCCATCGCAGTTCGGAATCCTACGGCACTGGGGTGACATCGGTGCTCAAACGTAAGACCGCTGCGCTCGCTGTGTATGGGGTACTGATCGGCGCCACCATGCTGCTGTTTCATACCGTGCCGACCGGCTTCATTCCAGGGCAAGACAAGCAATACCTGGTCGGCTTCGCGCAACTGCCGGATGCGGCATCGCTGGATCGCACGGAAGACGTGATCCGTCAGATGTCCGAGATCGCGTTGAAACAGCCAGGTGTCGAGTCGGCCGTCGCCTTCCCCGGCCTGTCGATCAACGGCTTCGTCAACAGCCCGAACTCCGGCATCGTGTTCACCACGCTGAAACCCTTCGACGAACGCAAGGGCAAGGACCTCAGCGGTGCCGCCATTGCGCAGCAACTGAATCAAAAATTTTCCGGCATTCAGGGTGCCTTCATTGCGATGTTCCCACCGCCGCCGGTCCAAGGGCTGGGCACCATCGGCGGCTTCAAGCTGCAGCTCCAGGACCGTGGCGCATTAGGCAACGAGGCACTCAATGACGCACTGCAGGCCTTCATGGCCAAGGCCCGGCAAGCACCGGAACTGGCCGGCATGTTTTCCAGCTTCCAGATCAACGTGCCGCAATTGTATGCAGACGTCGACCGTATCCGCGCACAACAACTGGGCGTCTCGATCCCTGCCGTGTTCGACACCTTGCAAATCTATCTGGGCTCGCTGTACGTCAACGACTTCAACAAGTTCGGTCGTACCTTCCAGGTCCGGGTCCAGGCCGATGCGCCGTTCCGTGCCCATGCCGAAGATATCGGTTTGCTCAAGGCGCGCAACGATAAAGGTGAAATGGTCCCGCTGTCCACACTGCTTAAGATTTCGCAGAGTTACGGTCCGGATCAGGCCATGCGCTACAACGCCTACCGTTCGGCCGACGTCAACGGCGGGCCGGCGCCGGGCTACAGCTCAGGCCAAGCGCAAGCAGCGGTAGAACGGATTGCTGCTGCAACCCTGCCGCGTGGCATCGGCTACGAATGGACTGAAATTACCTATCAGGACAAGATCGCCGGCGACACCCTGTTCTTCATCTTGCCGCTATCCATGCTGTTGGTGTTCTTCGTGCTGGCGGCGCAATACGAAAGTCTGGCACTGCCGCTGGCGGTACTGCTGATCGTACCGATGGGCATCTTGTCGGCGATTACCGGCGTCTGGCTGACCGGTGGCGATAACAATATCTTTACCCAAATCAGTCTGGTGGTATTGGTCGGCCTGGCGTGCAAGAACGCGATCCTGATTGTCGAGTTTGCACGGGAACTGGAACATCAGGGACGTGGCATCGTCGAAGCCGCAATCGAAGCTGCCCGGCTGCGGCTGCGTCCGATCCTGATGACCTCGATCGCCTTCATCGCAGGGGTGGTGCCGCTGATTATTTCCAGTGGTGCCGGCGCCGAGATGCGTCATGCGATGGGTGTGGCCGTGTTCTCGGGGATGATCGGAGTGACCGCTTTCGGCCTGTTCCTGACCCCGATTTTCTATGTGCTGTTGCGCACACTCGCCACCAGGTGGAGTAACAAGAAGCGTCCTGTAGAACCTGCCGGCCACGCCGCGGCTGGTCCGACAGCATTGCCAGCCGCAGCAAGCATTGCGCGCACAGATGGAGTTTGAGCATGAAAACTTTCAATTTATCGCTAACCACACTGGTTGCAGCCTTGATACTTGCGGGCTGCTCCACCACCAAGCCGCCGGAGCAGGTGAAGCTCGATCTGCCGGCCCAGTATCGCGAATCGGAGGGCGCATGGAAGCTCGCTCATCCGGCCGATGACGCCGATCGCGGTGTCTGGTGGTCGGTCTTCGGCGATGCTGAACTAAACAATCTGATTACTGCGGCAACGCAGTCGAGTCCCACCTTGGTCATGGCGATGGCGCGTGTCAAGGAAGCGCGCGCCACTGCCGGCCTGGCCGATGCCGACCGCGCCTTTCAGCTGAGCGCAGGCGCTGGGCCAACCCGCCAGGGTAACGCGACATCAAGCTCGACCCAGTGGCGCGCCCAAGTCAACGCGTCGTATGAAGTCGACCTGTTTGGCCGCCTGTCCGACAACAGCCGCGCTGCGGCGCTGGACGCGCAGGGACAAGAGGCGGCTTATCGCTCGGTGCTGCTGGCATTGCAGGCCGACGTGGCGCAACAGTATTTCGCGATCCGTTCGCTCGATTCAGAACTCGATGTGTTGCAACAGACCATCAAGCTGCGGCAGGATGCATTGCGTCTGACTCAGCGTCGCTTTGACGCCGGCGACACCAGCGAGCTGGACGTGGCACAGGCCAGGACGGAACTGGCGGTGACCCAAGCGGAAGAAGAGGGTGTCCAACGCAACCGCTCGCAGCGCGATCACGCTTTGGCCATTTTGCTGGGTAAAGCGCCAGCCCAGTTCACCCTTGCAACGGCACCGTTGCAAGCGGTGACTGTGAGCGTACCGCCCGGTTTGCCTTCGGACCTGCTGGAGCGGCGCCCGGATATCGCGCAGGCGCAGCGTCAGCTGGCCGCCGCAAGCGCACGCATCGGGGCCGCCAAAGCGGCCTTCTTCCCTAGTCTGGTGTTGACGGGGTCGGCCGGTTACGAGTCAGACGCCTTGCACAACCTGTTCCAATGGTCGAGCCGCAGCTGGCTGCTGGGACCGCTGGTCGGTACCATGCTTAACCTGCCCTTGCTGGATGGCGGCCGCAATAAGCAGAATCTGGCGAAAGCCGATGCCAACTACGAATCCCTGGTCGCCAATTACCGCCAACAGGTATTGCTTGGCTTCCGGGACGTAGAAGACAATCTGAGCGCGCTGCGCACGCTCGACAACCAGATTCGCTTCCAGGAAGCCGCGGCGAGTTCGGCGCAACTGGCCGCCCGTCTGGCAGATTCGCGCTATCGGAATGGTTCCACCAGCTACTTCGAAGTGATGGATGCGCAACGCTCAAGCCTTTCTGCCGAGCGCGCTAAAAGCCAAAGCATCGGTCAGCGTGCGCTGGCATCGGTCGGCCTGATACGGGCGCTGGGCGGCGGCTGGGACAGTGCGGAGCCGGTTGCTCTCGCCCAGTAGCTCACGCCGGAATTATCCGGGTCCACCAAGCAGAAACGGCTCACATCGATGTGAGCCGTTTTTCATTTCCGTTTGTTTTTTGTCAGGACTTACGCAAACGAGCAAGAAAGTAGGATGGGTAAAACCCATCTTTCTCCTTTGGAGCTCAATGATGGGTTGCACCCATCCTACGAAATTGCACATTTTGCGTAAGTCCCATTTGTAATACGGACTTCTTGGTGGGCCAACACTCGGCGTGTATGGAAAGAGCTTCTTGGCATCAGCTCGCCATCACAATTCCAAACTGCTCGCGCAATATCGTCGCGAACTCTTCTTGACTTGTTACGTTCGTTCTTGACGCCCGCCGTTCTGAGTGGTTGTGATAAAGCGCATCTCTCTCAGTGTTATGCGCCCCTCTTCGGTCGCTCGCGAGCAGATGCGCGCTCTGGTGAAATGTGACTGAGGCTGGGGCGACGGTGTCGAACTATGGGTCAGGCGGCGATAACCGAGTAAACAAGCTGCAGGATTCCGTTAGGTAAGGAATTGCTGCGCAAGAGGCGTCAGGAATGTGCCCTGCCATCGGGCACCAACCGAACGCCCCAATATGGTGGCCAGCTAAGCTATTCGAGCGATTTCGACACCAGCTCGATGCGGCGCTGAACACGCGCCGAGGCGTCGCGATCGCCTGCCTCTTGCGCGCGTTGTGCCTGCACCCCAAGCCAGGCCAGCAGTGGCCGGCGCCACCCTTGGGCCGAGGCGGTTTCAGTGGCGGCCACGATATCGGCTGGCGTTAGCCGGCCGTTTTGCAGCAGCACGCCTGCCGCCACGAGGCGCGACAGCGGGTCTTCGATGCTGTTGACCAGGCTCTTGTCACGGGTGGTCCCGGCCGCTGTGAGCAGCGCGCGATGCTGCGCGGGTAGCAGGGCCGGGTTCAGGCCCTGCCAGTGCCCTGTGAGATAAGCCGCATAGCTGCGTTCGCTGGCGCTGGCGTCCTGAGCCAATGCCTGAAAGCCGGCGCAGTTGTCAAACTCCAGGCTGGCCACGCGTGTGGCGCATCGCACCAGCTCGGCGCGGGCAACCAGATCGCCACGACCGGTGCTGGCGATTTCGCTGCGGGCGCGGGCAAACTCGAGCTCGGCTGCGCGTGTGTTGCCACTCAGGTAGGCCGATGAAAAGCTCTTGAGGGCGCTGTGCGCATTGGTCTGCCAGTCGGGCGGCAGCGGGGTGCTGCGACAGCCGGCCAGCAGCACGGCGAGCAAGGCCAGCAGACGAGTTGAAGGCGCTTTCATGGTAGTTTGAGCTCCGTATCGCGGGCGAAGGGCCACTTACGGTTGATCTCCTCCACCAGGTTGGTCACTTTACGCAAACTGGCGTCCACCTCGGCGCGCAGCACGCCCAGGTCGTTGGTGGCCATGCGGGCGTTGGCACCCACCGCTTGTGCCTCGGCCAGCACAGCATCCACTTTCTTGAGGCTTGCGCGGGCATCTCCCAGCACGGCGTTGAGCTGAATAATGGTGGCTTGCGCATCGTCCATCACGCCGCGCTGGCCAAAGACGCGTTGGTCGGCCTTGGCCAGCAACGCGTTGGCGCTGTCCAATGTGGTGATGAGCTTCCTGGCGTTGTCGTCGCTGCCCAGCGCCCCGCCCAGCAGCCCATAGCGGCCGCTGAGACGAGCGGTCGCTGTTTGCATATTCCCCAGACTGGTGTTGAGGCTTGAATCGGTCCCCGTCATGGTTCCGAGGTTGTCCAGCAGTGTGCGGGCGGCGGCTACCAGGTGTGGAATTTCTGCGCTGGTGTCACCGCGTAGCACCGTTCGCACCGAATCCTCGGGCAAAGGCGGGTCGGTGAACAGTCCGGTAAACGCACGGATATGGGTCTCGCCCACCATGCCGCGCTCCATCGTGAAGACGCTGGAGGTGCGCAGCCAGTGCGCATCTTTGCGCGGTACGTCAATCAAAATGCGGGCCTTGCCGTCTGGGGCAAGTTCGATGCGTTGCACCCGGCCAATCGGAAATCCCGAGAATGTCAGGTCCATGCCAACCAGAACGCCTTCGGAGTCGTCCGCCACCAGCACCAGCCGCTGGGTGCTCTCGAACACGCCACGCGCGTACATCACATACAGCAGGAAGCCACACACCAAGGTGGTAATCAAGACCAGCAGTACGATAGCCTTGAATTCAACGTGAGCGATGGGCGGGGTATCGGACTGGGGTTCCATGGATTGTGAGTTGCCTGATTTAGATGTACTTCACTGCCAGCGATCCGGCCTCAATCAATACCAGCACGGAAAGCAGACGAATGGCACCGGGTTGGACGGTGGATGACATGTTGATCACTCGCCGGGCGGTTTCAAGGATTGCGGCCATCGGGATGACGGCCACCGCCAGGCCAAAGAGTATTGTCTTAAGGGCAAAACCTATGGTGACGGCGGGGTCGAACACACGGCCCACGGTGCGCGTGTAATCGACCAGGCCCCAGGGCGACATCCCATAGACGCTGACATAGGCCAGCACCAGCACCAGCACACTGCTCACCATGGCCAGGCTCAGTACCGCGAAGGCGCTCGCAATCACCTGCGGCACGAGATCGCGGCGCAGTTGGTCGGCGTCCACAGATCGCAAACTTTGCGAGGCGACAGGTGTTAAAGGCGGCGCGGCTCCTGCATTGAAAGCCAGCCCGGAGCGCAGCGCCACGAACAGCGCGGCCGAGAGCGGAATCAGTTCCAATACCAGCACGCGCACCACCATCTCCAGCGCGTATTGCGACAGGCCGTAGCTTAAGGCGGTGACCACTACAATGCGAATCAACACCAGACTGACCAGCGCGGAGAGCAGCGTGAACCAGGGCAAAACCTGCCAGGTGCTGGTGTAAATATATCTGGACGTCGCACCCCGGTTGGCCCGGTTATAGGTGGAAGGCGAGAATGCCATCACCAGCGCGATGGCACCGAAATGAACCATATACCACCAGCTGGCTACCGTGCGCATGAATGCCCCGCTCCAGTCGCTGGGTTTTAAGTACAGGTAGGAAGTTGGGCGCATGGGGGAATGATAACGCACCATTTCTAAATTTAAACCCTTACGCAGTTCCAACTCACGAGCGGCAGGTTTGGGTCGGCTTCCGTGATTCGCGATTGACGCAGTTCGAGGGTGACAACGGACGGCTAATTGGGGGCTGGGCGCCAAGACGTCGCATGCGGCTTTTTCCTGCTGTCGCCTGAGTGTCCGCATGTCTGAGCGTCTGCATTCATGGGCACGGCGCTGGTGCGCAGTGCCTGGATCAATTCCGGCGCCGCCAATGTATTGACGCCGTTGATTGATATGGTGAGGAGGGCATGAGGAAGGCCTACAGGACTTCCGGCTTCACGCGCAAGCGCCGGCTGAAACGGATCGCGACCGCCAGCACGCCGATCGCGCCGATCAGCATGATGTTGGCGGTGCCAACGCGCTCCACCAGTCTGCCGGCGATGCCGACGCCGACCGATTGTCCAAGAAAAAAACAGGACGCGAACGCCGATACCGCCGCGCCCCGGCGTTCCGGTGCCATCTGCGTGGCGTTGATCTGTAAGGTGTTGTGCAACATGTAAAAGCCGAGACCGGCCATGAAGCAGCCCGGAATTGCCCACCACCACGCGGGCGCCACGCCGATCGCCACCAGCGATAAAGCAAGAAAAATTCCTCCCCATTGCGACAACCCGGTCTCGCCAAGCCGGCGCACCAGCGTCGACGATGCGATTGCAAACGCAAATCCGCCGAACCCGAACAGCATGATGAGCGCACCCGCGGAAGTGAGCGACATGCGGTGGACGCGGTGCAGATGGGTCGCGATAAAAGCGAAGGGGCCATACAGGAATGCGCCTTCGAGAAACACCGTCGCGAGTACCAGGCGCGCCCAAGGCAATACCGCGATTTGCCGGAATTCCGCCAGCATGTGACGGATCGCCGCCCCCTCCACCTTGCGTACGCGCTTTGCGTGGTCCGGCAGCCGCCGATTCAATGAAAGCAGCCCGGCCCCGACCACGGCAAAAATCACTGCCACCATGAAGAACGGCAGCCGCCATTGCTGCGCATCGGCCGCCAGCCCACCGATCAGCACGCCAGTCGACAAGCCGAGAATTTGCCCGATCAAAAAGCGCGCCAGCACCGGCTGCCGCTGCTTATAAGGAATCACGTCGCCGATCCATGCCATCGACAGCGGGATGATCGCGGCCGCGGTGGCGCCTGCCAGCAGGCGTGCGGCGAGCAGTGAGGAAAAGCCGGTCGCCAGCGCACAGAACGTCGCCGTGACCGCGCAGGCGAACGCCGCGCAGGCGACGATGAAATATTTTCCATAGCGGTCGCCGAGTGGCCCGAAGAACAGTTGCGAAAGGCCGTATGCCACCGAGAACGCCGTAACGACAAGCGACGCATCGCCGAGCGTTACCCCGAATTCCTGCGACAACTGCGGCAGCAACGGGTCCGTGACACGCAGCGATATGCCGCTGCCAAATGCCGCCAGCGATAGCAAAGGGACTGCGATCACAGGTATCGGCGGGTTCAGAGTGGTCGCGGATTCGTCTGGATGCTTCATGGATCGTGATGAGAAATGATGCTACGGCCCCGCGGCATGGCACGGTTCACGCGGTTCGTGCGATTCATTCCGATTCACACGACTTGCGGCGGAGCGAGAGCTTCATTCTAGGCGGAAACTAATCCCGGCGTATTCATGTAAGGAAAGGTCGCGCTGAATGGAACGGTCGAATTGCGACATGCGCCAATGTCGAGGTTCGGCCAGAAACGGTCAGTCAAGAGGGGCGCAACGTCCTCTGAACCCCACAGATGAAATCACCGGGTTCGGGACTCTGAAACAGAAAAGTTTGACAAGTATGCCGCTGCCGAAGTTGCTGGCAGCACAAGGCATTGCATACGGAATCAAGGTTCGTCGTTCGCGGCTATGTTACTTTTATGGCAGCAATAAGCGCAGCTAAGCGTCGGCCACAACAAGAAAATGGAGAGGATGGAAAGCATCCGTAACGAGACGATGGGGATCGAGCGAAAGCCGCGCAGTGCAAGGCGGCGCGCCCCGGTGTGGGCGGCACTCTGTATTGGCATCTACCTGCTTGAACTGCTGGTATTTCCAAGCTGGACGGCCATTTTTGGTGCGTCGTCCGCAACCGTCAGCGAAAACAACAAGCGCCGTATTTCATTGCCTATTGAAGACTTGCGTGCTAGCTTGTAATTTGGCTGACGTCCTGCAGTTCCCCACGGGACGCACCTGTTTCCGCTGGATGTTTATTCACTCCGCGCCGCCATTGGCAATAACAAAATCGGGGAACAGGCGCGCAAACGCCTTATTAAAAAAACCCCGCCATGCAGAGTCCTGATTATCAGCGTCCCCAACCTCAATCGCACCCTCGAACAATCGGCTGGCTCGGCGCAACGGCACTCGCGATGGGCGGCAGCAACCAGAGCCTGTTCCTGCTGTCCGCGCTCTTCATCGGACAAGGCGCCATCCCCGGACAAGGCAGCGCGACAGTACCGCTGCTGATCGCCGGCCTGTTGCTCGCCTGGGCGGCTGCGCCCGGCTGGATTGAACTGGTATTGATGTATCCGAACCGGGTAGGCGGCATTTCTGCAAGTTGCGCCGAGGCTTTTCGTCCGTACAGCCCGGTACTCGCCAACCTGACCGGCGTCTGCTATTGGTGGGGATGGGTCCCCACCTGCGGGCTGACCGCCATTTTGTCGGCATCGGCAATCCACGAATGGTATCTGCCTGACGTCCCGGTCAATGCGATGGCGGTGTCGCTGGTGGTATTTTTTGCCTCCGTCAGCCTGTGCGGCATCAAGTGGGTGAGCCGGCTTGCGATTCCGATTGCCAGCTTGTCCGCGCTGCTGGCATTCATCTCAGGACTGGCGCCGATCCTGGCCGGACAGATCGACTGGCAACAGGCCACCAGCTTTCATCTGACCACACCGTTTCCGGGCTGGTTCGGCGAATTGACCAGTCTCATGGCAGGACTCTATCTGATCGGATTCGCCGCACCCGCGTTCGAGGCGGCGGCCTGTCATGTCGGCGAGATGGTCGATCCTAATAAGACCTTGCCGCGCGCTATGCTCGCCAGCGCTTTATTGGCAGGTGTTTTTTTCATTGTGGTGCCGCTCGTCTGGCTCGGAACGCTCGGTGAGGATGCGATGGGCAAGGATCTGGCGCTGGTGCTTGGACCGACTTTTGCACCTCTGTTCGGCACTGCCGGCAAGGCAATCGCGATCTGGTTCATGATGTTCAGCATGTTTTCCGGCACCTTGCAGCCGCTCGCCGGTGCCTCGCGCACCCTGTCCCAATTGTCGGAAGACGGATTGTTGCCGCGCATCCTCGCCCGGCGCTCGCGCACTGACACACCCTGGATCGCCACGCTGCTGACGGCGGCAATGGCGATCCTGTTCCTGCTGATAGGCGATCCCATCTGGCTGATTGCAGCCGCCAATTTCACTTACCTGATCGGTATTGCGCTGCCCAGCGTCGCCGTCTGGCTGCTGCGACGTAATGCACCCGAGATGCCGCGCCCCTATCGCGCGCCGCGCGGCACTATTTCTCTCGGATTCGCTGCGGCCATCATGTGGGCGGTTTCTGCGTTGCTGGGATTTGAGCAGTTCGGATTGCCTACCGTGCTGATCGGTTTGGCGTTCGCCTATTCCGGCTCGCTGCTGTACGCGTGGCGCAGGTATGCGGATCGGCGCCTTTGCGGGCTGCCGGGCATCGCGCAGACGCTGCACCTGAAGTTGACCGGCGCGATGATACTGGTGATGGTCTTGGACGGGGCCGGCTATCTTCTGGCGGTCAGCAACATTCCGCATCAGCAAGGCGCCCTGATGACGGCACTGTCGGATATTTTCGTCGCGGTGGCGATGCTGACCATCAGCGTCGGACTCGTACTGCCCGGCATGATCGCCCATTCAGCGGTCGAGATTTCCGATGCCGCAAAACAGCTTGCCAGCGGCACCCTGGCGGAGTTTTCGCGTGCGATGCGGGCGCTTGGGCGCGGTGATCTCGACGCCGCCCATGCCAGCGTTTCGATCACGCCGGTGCGCGCCCGCTCGCGGGACGAAGTCGGCGCCATGGCCGCCAGTTTCAATTTGCTGCAATGTGAAGTTGCAAATGCGGCTACTGGCCTGGATGGCGCCCGCGAAGGTCTGCGCCAGGCGCGGCACGAACTGACCAATGCCAACTGGAACCTCAAGCAACGCGTAGGCCAGCTGCGGCAGGTCGAAGAAAAATTGTCGGGCATCCTTGACTCCATCCCGATGGTGGTATGGTCCATCTCCGCCGCGCATGAGCTGCTGTACATGAACCCGGCCGCGCACATCATTTATGGCCGGTCGGTGGCTGAGTTTACTGCGGACCGGACTTTGTGGACCAGCATCGTGCATCCGGACGACCGCACGCGGGTAATGCAATGGCTGGCGCAAGTATTAGCCGCAGAATCATTGGCGCTACAATATCGCATTGTCCGTCCGGATGGCGAGGTGCGCTGGCTCGAAGACCACGCAAGGATGGTTCGCGATGAGCATGGAAACCCGCTCCGGCTGGATGGGGTGGCGACCGATATTTCCGAGCGCAGGCTGCGCGACGAGCGCATCGAATACCTGGCGAATTTCGATTCGCTGACCGGGCTGCCGAACCGCAACCTGTTCATGAACCGCCTGGAACAATCATTGATCCAGGAACGCCGTGCGCAAGGCAAGCTGGGACTGCTGTTTCTGGATATAGACCGCTTTAAACATATCAATGACAGCTTCGGCCACGCGTTCGGAGACAGCTTGCTCAAGGAGTTCGCCGCCAGGCTCAAATCAGTCCTGCGCGAGAGAGATACCGTCGCGCGACTCGGTGGCGACGAGTTCGTCATCATTTTAGCGGGCATTAGTGAGTATGAAAACGCTGCCCGTGTGGCCCTGAAAATACTGAACGCATTTTTGCAGCCATTGTCGGTGGATGGACGCGAACTGCACGTGACCACTAGCATCGGCGTGAGCGTCTATCCTGAAGACGACGATGAAGCTGACGCGCTGCTCAAGCATGCCGACGTCGCGATGTACCGCGCCAAGGACCAGGGTCGTAACTGTTTCCAGTGCTATACGCTGGAGATGGGGTCCAAAGCAGTGGAAAGAATGGAACTTGAACATGCGCTGCATCACGCACTGGAAAACAATGAATTCGAGCTGCACTACCAACCCCAGATCGACCTGAAAAGCGGGCGTGTTAAAAGCGTCGAAGCGCTGATCCGCTGGCATCATCCGGAACTCGGTTCCGTAGCGCCCTTACGCTTCATTCAGTTGGCGGAGGAAACCGGGCTGATCATCCCGATCGGAGAATGGGTGCTGAAAACGGCGTGTGCGCAGACTAGCGCCTGGCATCGGGCGGGGTATCGGCTGACCGTGGCAGTCAACGTCTCGGGGCGGCAGTTCCAGCAGAAAAACATGCCGCAGTTGGTGCAGTCGGTTCTCGACGGCACAGGCCTGGACGCCGCTTATCTCGAACTGGAGCTGACTGAAAGCATGTTGATGAACGACTCCGAAGCCACGATTCAGATCCTGGGTCACCTGAAAGCGATCGGGGTCGGGCTGTCGATAGACGATTTTGGCACCGGCTTTTCGAGCCTGAGTTACCTGACGCGATTTGCGATCGATATCATCAAGATCGATCAGTCTTTCATTTCTGGTCTTGCCAAAAAGCCGGAGGCGGCATCGATTACCCTCGCCATCATCGCACTGGCAAAAGCGCTTGGTCTTAAAACTGTCGCCGAAGGCGTGGAGACGGCGGAACAACTTGATTTTCTGCATGCGAACGGGTGCGACGCGATACAGGGATACTATTTCAGCCGCCCATTGCCTGCGGATGAAATGACCACGCTGCTTCGGCGCGGCACAAAACTGGCTAATCTGGCCCAACCCCTCGAAAAGGTAAAGTTAGCCGAAATAGAGGTGTAGCCCATCCTGTTCGAAAACAGAGTACGAATGATGGCCAGCATTAGAAATCCATTTAGCTTACTTTCATACACAAACGGGGACGCATGACCGAAACCGTCCCAGTTCATACGCAAAAATGCCATTACTTAGCAGGCGCATGGGGTGTTACAGATAGTAAATGAGTTGCACTTGGACTGTTTTGACCTTTTCGAGGGGTTTCAACCGATGATCCCTCTAACTCGCGTCGAATACGTGCATGCCTGCCTGCCGGCCAGACCCTGCGCTGATGTCGAGATTCAGCATGAACGCGGATGGCCAGGCGAAGACCTATGTGTTCGCCCGCACGCCGGAGGGCTTCGAGTCGCGCTATTTCTGGATGCTTCATGGATCGTGATGATGAATGATGCTACGGCCCCGCGGCATGGCACGGTTCACGCGGTTCGTGCGATTCATTCGATTCACACGACTTGCGGCGGAGCGAGAGCTTCATTCTAGGCGGAAACTAATTCCGGCGTATTCATGTAAGGAGAGGTCGCCCTTAATGGAACGGTCGAATTGCGACATGCGCCAATGCCGAGGTTGGGCCAAAAGCGGTCCTCCAAGGATTTTCCAAGAAACGCGACAGCGATTGACAGGTACAAAGTAATGAACAAGAATGATAGTCAAATATGATAGTCAAATGGTCGGGAAATCCGGTTTGGATGCCTAACACAACGACCGTGAATCGCATTCATACGCGTTGGGCGCAGTGAAGGCTTACTGCGCGCATATACGCAAATAAGCACCAGGCGTTCTGGACCAGAGCGCCGTCAGGAGACAAGAACACAGACCGCGTTTGCCAGGAAAGAACCGCCCCGTAGTTCCGTCAGCAGGAGGACTTATGTACTATCAAAGTTACGATCCGATGGGGAACGTGTTCCTTTCCACTTTGATAGCAGCGGTTCCCATTGTCGTTCTGTTGTACTTCATTGCCCTGCATCCACATCGCGATGTCCAGGGAACGATGCGTCTGGGCATCTCCGCTCCTTACGCGGCATTGTGCGGTGTGTTCGCCGCCTTCCTGGTCTCCTGCGTCGCCTTCAAGATGCCGCTTGTTTCGGCCGCGTCGGCTTTCGCGCTGGGCACACTCTCAGGATTCCTGGGGATCATATGGATCATTCTGGGCGCGATGTTCCTCTACACGATGACCGTGATCAGCGGGAAATTCGAGATCGTGAAGGAATCGATTATTCAGATCTCGTTCGACCGGCGACTCCAGTGTGTGCTAATCGCTTTTTCTTTCGGCGCGATCATCGAGGGAACCTCGGGCTTCGGCACGCCGGTGGCCATCGCCGGCGCCGTGATGGTGGGCCTGGGATTCAAACCCTTCCAGTCCGCCGTGCTCAATCTCCTCGCCAACACCGCTCCGGTCGCCTGGGGGGCGATCGGCACACCCATTGTCGTGCTGGCTTCCGTGAGCGGCCTGGACCAGGTCACGCTCTCCGCCATGGCAGGTCATCAGTTACCCTGGGTATCCCTGCTGGTGCCATTCTGGCTGGTCGCTGTCTTCGTGAAGATGGAGGAGGGCACCTGGAAGGAGGTGTTCGAGGTGTGGCCAGCTACGCTGTGCGCGGGCGGGTCGTTCGCGCTGATGCAGTATTTCGCCTCGAGCACCAATCAATTCCACCTGATGACGGACGTCGTGTCGGGCGTTTTCTCCGTCATCTGCACGGCTTTGTTCCTGCGTTTTGTCTGGCATCCGAAGACCCGTTTTCTACTGAAAACGGAGCGCGAGGCGCTCGCGAAAGCCGGCAAGGCTGCGGCCGTTACGACTGACCGCAGCACCTGGAAGTACTCGTATAGCGTTGGGGAAACAATCTACGCCTGGTTGCCGTGGACCATCCTGATCATCTGCTGCGCGGTATGGGGCATGCCCGCATGGAAGAGCTATCTGAATACGCTGTTCGCCGGCGTCACATTCAAGACCACGCTGCTGGGCTCGCCGTTTACGGGTACGCTGTCCCTGCCGGCATGGGATATGCCGGCGCTGCACAACCTGGTACAGCGTACCCCACCGGTGGTCTCGGCCAGCGCTAAGCCCGAGGCGGCGCGCTTCGTCATCAACTGGCTGTCGGCCGCGGGGACCGGCGTGTTCGTTGCCGCGATACTGTCCGGTCTGGTTCTCAAGTTGAGCGCGACGCAGTGGAAAGACGCCGTGGTTCGCACCGGACGCCGCATGGCGACGCCCGTTGTGGTCATCGCCCTGGTGCTGGGACTCGGGTTTCTTACCCGCTACTCGGGCACGGACGCGGTCTTGGGTCTGGCATTCACCGGCGCGGGCGTGCTGTATCCATTCTTTGCCGCGTATCTGGGCTGGCTGGGCGTCTTCCTCACCGGGTCGGACACGGCGTCCAACGCCTTGTTCGGCAGCCTGCAGCGAATCACGGCGCAACAGCTGCATCTGAACGAGATTCTGATTGTGGCGACCAACTCAACGGGCGGCGTCATGGGCAAGATGATCGACGCGCAGTCCATCATGGTGGCCTGCGCCGCATGTTACGACGATCCGCACGAACGCGCGCACGCGCTTGGACCAATTTTCCGCAAGGTATTCTGGTACTCGATCGCCGGCGCCGCAGTGATCGGTGTGATCGCTATGCTGCAAGCCTATGTCTTCCCGGGTTCGATCCCCATACCACCACTGCCCAAGTGAGGCCTCCGCATGGCTGTCCGTGCGAGCCCGATCCAATGCCACAATCTGCGCTCGGAAATCATCGAGTTCCTGATCGACACGCTGGGTGTTGATCCACAGCGGGTCATTGGCCTGGCGCGCAAGTTAACCGGGTCTCTGGAAACACCGCCGGATGCTGTGAAAGTGCCAAAGCTTGTGCCCGCCAAACGCAAAATTCGCACCCGACCTGCAGCCTAGACATATCACCAACGAGCCAAATCAGTTTTACTGTGGCAGGGCGTTGATAGCGCGTTGACCCACAACGCTGACAGATGGAAATAATTGGCAACTGATTAACACCTGAACCAGGGTTGCCCTCATTTGAGGCGCCGGCAAGTGCCAATATTTACGGCATTTCCGGGTTGGATAGTAAAACCCACAGCACTGCTGCGAGCACCATCCCGGTGAGCGTAACGCAGGACCAAGTGAAAAACCAAGCAGCCACCAACCTGATTTCCAACGAATGCTCGAACACGGTGCCAAGTCCAAAATCAAGGGCGGTAAGCACCGACCAACGTCGCAAATAGAGTGGCAGATGTCTGCGCATGCTCCTATTGTGTTGCCACGCGGCGCGGCGCTCGAACAGGTTCGTCGCCTTGGTCATATCAGCAAACAGCCAGTCGAAAAATAGAAAGCGGTAAAGCAGCGTCGCGAACCGAATTTCAGCGTCAGCTGCGGGGACAACGCCTTCTTGTCCATGCTGGGGGGCGGGGCTTTGTTGCATGTTCGAGCCTATGATCGGGCGTCAGTCTTCCTGAGACAGCAGAATCACCAAAACAATCCGCAAATATGCAATGGCTGCACACGCTCGCGAACGGACGTTCGCCTGATCCTACCAGCACGGAAGGTCAGGGCGGACAGGCACGTCGATTCTGGCCTGCCTGTGGATTGCGATCGACGACCTCATGCGTTGAACACACCGATGACAAAATGCCATTTCATAATAGCGCTGCGGTGCTAATGATGAAAGGCGAATGGAGAAGATTCGGATGCAAACAATGCGGGTGCGGTTGGCATGCATTCTGTTGGGACTCGCAGCGGGAGCGTTCGCGCAAACGAAAGGCAACAGGGATGCGATGACTCTGATACTGACATCAAGCTCGTTTCACGCCGGCAGCGACATTCCGGCGATCCATACCTGCGACGGCAACGATGTGTCGCCGCCGCTATCCTGGTCCGGCGTTCCGCCAAACGCCCGAAGCCTGGCGCTGATCGTCGATGACCCCGACGCGCCAGATCCGGCCGCGCCGCAGCGGACCTGGGTGCATTGGGTGCTTTACAACATTCCACTCGGCGCCGACGGCCTGCCGCAAAGCGCGCAGGTTTTGCCCGCTGGCACGCGCGAAGGCACGAACGACTGGAAGCGCACCGGCTACGGCGGCCCTTGCCCACCAATCGGACGCCATCGTTATTTTCACAAGCTCTACGCGCTGGACGTGATGCTGCCCGATCTCGGCAAGCCGACCAAGGCGCAACTGGAGCATGCGATGCAAGGGCACGTGCTGGCGCACACGGAGCTGGTCGGAATGTATCAGCGCAAATGAGGAACCGCGCCGGCGTGCACGATGCCAGCGCAATTGGTCCGCATCGCGTTCGGCCGGTTCAAGTCGACGGCGCGCCTGACCACCAATTAAAAATACTTTTGAACAACCTCGCCAAATGCTTCTTCGACGGACTTTCCTTTCTTCATCAGTTCGGCGATCTCATTTGAGTGTTCGGAAATGGCGGGTGGTAGTGACTGCCGATTGTTCCTGAAGTATTCATAGCGCTGGGCAGCGCACTGATCAGTTAGCTTGGCCGCAGTGGTGCGACTGGTGCCGCTGCCTGCGCTCACTACACGAGCAGTGCGCGATCCGGTTGCGGAACTGACGCGAACACCAGCGATGGCGGCCTTGATCTGATCCAGCGTAAGGACCGCGCTGGCATTGGCGCCAACAAACTCATCAGCCTGCGGGTGCAGCAAGTGGTGATTTCTGTCGAATGCCATCTGTTTGCCAAGCGTGTTCATGACCTGATAGCTCGGTTGCGGTCCAGCGCTGGCTAGCGAAAATTGCATGCGATCGCCATAGTCAAGCATTTTTGCCATGACGCCTTTTAGGTAATCTACTGGCAGGGTGTCAAAGTTGCCATTCCAGCGTTTGCTTCTAGTTGATTTCAAAATGCTTACTTTCAAAAACGTTCTCGACATGTCCGGGACCTGGCAACTCTAGTTGCGCTTCAAAGTGAAACCGGGCGCGCATTATCCCCTAACTAGAGGGAATCCGCTTCGATCACGTAAAACTCCAGTTGTTCCGGCTAATCGGCAGGGAATGACGAAGCGGCTACACCAGAGCCAGTCGAGACGCTGGCAAGCACTACTCATGCTGTGTCACGTTCACGTCGTACTTGATGGGGCCAGGCAGCCAATTCCCGGATAGTCACGTCAAGCGGCGTTCGCTCTTGCAGACGACCAAGCCCTTGCTGGCGACAGTAAGGGACTGCTTAAGCGGTTGATTGATTCGCCTACGGCCGCACCCAGCAAGGGTTTTCGGCCGTTTTTACATGACGTCGTGTGAACCTGCATGAAAAAGAGGCCCTTGCAGATCAAGGGCTTTTTTCGTGAAAGCAGAAACTGTTTGCTCGGAAAACAATGAGGAACACTGGCTGTTGATCCCAAATTGTTCCGGGATCGCAACAATAGCCGGAGAAGGATTCCGCCTGGTTTGGCGAGTATCCAGAATAGGCAGGCACCCGATTCTGAATTTTCGCACGGAAACGTGGGCGGCGTCGGCCAATCGCATCAATAAACCGCAATAAATCAGTCACTTAGCTTTGGCGCGTTGGTTGGCGCGAAGTTTGCAATGACTTGAAGAAAAATTCAAACAAAAGGAGACCAGCATGCGCCAAAAAGCATGCGTCCCGGTAACGTCAAAAGCTCCGGTTCGTAGTTCCTATCGTTAAAACGCGCAACTTTGAACGTAGCGAATGACTTGCTCGTCACGCCAATGAATTGTTACACCCAGGTTTTGCAGTCCATATCAAAGCAATTACAACAGGAGACACCCATGTCCAAAACACCCCCTACCACCGCGGTAGATAACCGGAGCCGAATTCTCGCTATTGTCGGTGCTTCGTCCGGCAATCTGGTCGAATGGTTCGATTTTTACGTCTACTCATTTTGCGCGATTTATTTCGCTCCGGCATTTTTCCCCAGCGGCAACCCGACCACGCAACTTTTGAATACTGCCGGTGTCTTTGCGGCCGGTTTCCTGATGCGCCCGATCGGCGGCTGGCTGTTCGGACGGATCGCCGACAAGCATGGCCGTCGCACCTCGATGATGATTTCGGTGCTGATGATGTGCGGCGGTTCGCTGATGATCGCGTTCTTGCCGACCTATGCCGCCATCGGTGCCGCTGCGCCGGGATTGCTGCTGGTCGCACGCCTGTTTCAGGGGCTGTCGGTCGGTGGCGAATACGGTACCAGCGCGACCTACATGAGCGAGGTTGCGCTCAAGGGCCGACGTGGTTTCTATGCATCGTTTCAATATGTAACGCTGATTGGCGGACAATTGTTGGCGGTGCTGGTATTGGTCGTGCTGCAACAATTGCTGAGCACGGAACAATTGAAGGACTGGGGCTGGCGCGTGCCGTTTATGCTGGGCGCGGTTGCCGCCGTCGTTGCGTTGTATCTGCGTAAATCCCTGAGCGAGACATCCACCGCGGAAACCCGCAAGAGCAAAGACGCGGGCACCCTGGCCGGTCTGCTGAAGCATAAAGGCGCGTTCATGACGGTGGTCGGTTTTACCGCGGGCGGTTCGCTGATTTTTTATACCTTCACCACGTATATGCAAAAGTACCTGGTCAATACCGCCGGCATGCCTGCGAAGACCGCGAGCAGCGTCATGACTGGCGCGCTGCTGGTCTACATGTTGATGCAACCGCTGTTCGGTGCGCTGTCCGACAGGATTGGCCGTCGTAGTTCCATGCTCTGGTTCGGTGGGCTGGCGACACTTTGCACGGTGCCGGTATTGCACGCGCTCAAAGATGTATCGAATCCGTATGCTGCCTTCGGCCTGGTGATTCTGGCATTGGCGATCATCAGTTTGTATACCTCGATCAGCGGCTTGATCAAAGCCGAAATGTTCCCGCCGGAAGTGCGTGCATTAGGCGTCGGATTGTCGTATGCGGTAGGTAACGCAGTGTTCGGGGGTTCGGCAGAATTTGTCGCGCTGTCGCTGAAGTCGATCGGCATGGAATCGACTTTTTACTGGTACGTGACCGCGATGTGTGCGATCGGGCTGATAGTGTCGTTCCGGATGCGCGACCCGAGTAAAGAGGGCTATCTCAGAAACGAGGCCTGAGGGTTCGAGGGTATCTCGCCTGCGGCGCTGAAGGCAAGCCGCGCAAGCGTTAATATGACGACCGTGGCGTAATCCAGCGCCACGATCTCGAGCGCGCCGGATCGCAGTATTCGGCTGGCGCGCCCGCTTGATGCATGTATTGGCGAGTCTGTTGACGATCAAATGAGTTCCAAAAAAAGTACGGGCTTGCTGGTGCTGACCATCGGCTTTGTCATTGCGGTGGTGTTGGCAACGTATGTGCTCGGCGGCAAGAAGGCCGCCAACGACATCCGGGAAGCCGGCGAACGTCAATTGCAAATCATTGCACTCGACCTTGAATCGGTGCTGGAAAAATTCGAAACCTTGCCATTCGCGCTCGGCTTCCAGGCCGATGTCGGACAGGCGCTGGCCCATCCCGACGATGTTGCCGTCATCAAGCGCCTGAATCTGACCCTGCAGTCGATCCAGCGCCAATCGAAAGTGGTCGCGATCTACATGTTGGATCGCAACGGCAAGACCCTGGCCTCCAGCAATTGGGACCAGCCGTTCAGCTTCGTCGGCAGGGATTTCCGTTTTCGCCCGTATTTCCTGGAAGCCGTCAAAGGCAATGCCGGGCGCTTCTACGGGATTGGCAACGCCACCAACGAACCCGGTTATTTCATCGCCCAGCCGATCTATCCGATAGGTGCTACCCACGGTTCGGTCGCGCCTATCGGCGTGATGGCCGTCAAGATCGACCTCGCCGAATTTGAACATACATGGCGCAGCAGCGAAGATCCGATCACCCTGGCCGATCACAGCGGCGTGGTTTTTTTAAGCAACCGGGCCGGCTGGAAATATCACAGCCTGCAGCCGCTGAATAGCGCCGCGCAGCACGATATTGCCGGCACGCTCCAATACGCCAACCGAGCCATTACGCCGGTCAGCTCGCTGCCGAAGGCAATGCAGGCCGGATTCGGCGACCATATCACGCGCCCGATTGGCCGTCTGGGCTGGCAGCTCATGTTGTTTCCGTCACAGGCACGCATCCAGCGGGTGGCGCTGCTGTGGACATTGGCTGCAGCGCTGCTGCTGGCAATTGCGGGCATTTCATCGTGGGCCGTTTACCAGCGGCGGCGCCGGCTGGAAGAACGACTGGTATCGCGCAATGCGCTGCAACGTGCGGCGGCGGAGTTGGACCAGAAAATCGCGCAGCGCACGCAACAACTGCTGCTGGCCAACCAGCATCTGGAAATCAAATACGTCAAGTTGAAGGAAACCGAGCATTTGCTGCGTTCCACGCAAAACGAGCTGGTCCAGGCCGGCAAGCTGGCAATGCTGGGCCAGATGGCTGCCGGCGTCACGCATGAGTTGAATCAGCCGCTGGCTGCGATCCGTGCTTTCGCCGATAACGCGGTCACCTTCCTGGCGCGCGGCCAGAGCGAACAGGCCGGTGAAAATCTGGCGCATATCAGCGCTGCCAGCGCCCGCATGGGGGCGATTATCGGGCAACTCAAAGGGTTCGCCCGAAAAAGTCACGAGACGGTATCCACGGTCGACTTGCCGCATGCGATCAAGGCCTCGACCTCATTGTTGCAAAACGAGTTTCAACGCCACGCAGTCGGTCTCGACATCGAGATCCGCGAGGCGCTGCAGGTGGTGGGCGATACGGTGCGCACCGAACAGGTGCTGATCAACTTGCTGCACAATGCGATCGATGCGGTCGCGACGGTGCACAATAAATCGGTGTCGGTGCTGCTGGAGCGCGAGGCGGATCACGCCGTGATCCGCATCCACGACTCGGGACCGGGCATTCCGGAGCAGGTTGCGCAACACCTGTTCGAACCGTTTTTCACCACTAAGCCGTGCGGCAAAGGGCTCGGCCTCGGACTGGCAATTTCATCGTCCATCGTGCAGGCCATGAATGGACAGCTTACGGCGCATAATCACGCCGGCGGCGGCGCGGAATTCGTGGTGCGACTGCCGCTTTCAGGGTTATTGCAAACTATGGAGTCTTGATGGAAACCAGCGTGCCGGCGCTTGAAGCGGTATTGATCGAAGATGAAGATGCGGTGCGCAAGGCGACTGCGCAGACGCTGGAACTGGGCGCTTTCACGGTGCACGCCTGCGCCAGCGCGGAACAGGCACAGCCGTGGCTGCATGCCGGCTTCGCCGGCGTGATCGTGACCGATGTGCGCCTGCCGGGCCGCTCCGGCCTTGAAGTGCTGGCCCAGGTCGTCGCGCTCGACCCTGACCTGCCAGTGATCGTGGTCACCGGCCATGGCGACGTCAGCATGGCGGTGGACGCGATGCGCAGCGGCGCTTACGACTTTATTGAAAAACCGTTCGCCGCGGAACGGCTGCTGGAAACAGCCAGGCGGGCACAAGAAAAGCGCAGCCTGGTCCTTGAAAATCGCCGCCTGAAGGCGGCATGGGCAGCGCATTCCGACATGCCGGCCCTGATTGGCCAATCGGCTGCGACCGAACGGGTGCGGACCATGATTCGCAGCGTCGGCCCGACCGTGGTTGATATCCTGATCAATGGCCAGACCGGTACCGGCAAGGAAGTGGTGGCGCGTCAGTTGCATCTGGCCAGCGGGCGCAAGGGGCCGTTTGTCGCGATCAATTGCGGCGCACTGCCGGAAGCGGTATTCGAAAGCGAAATTTTCGGCCATGAAGCAGGGGCTTTCACCAGTGCGCAGAAACGGCGCATCGGCAAACTCGAATATGCCAAGGGCGGAACCATCTTCCTCGATGAGATCGAAAGCATGCCGCTGGCGTTGCAGGTCAAGCTGTTGCGCGTGCTGCAGGAGCGGCGGCTGGAACGGCTGGGCGGCAACGAGAGCATCGAGATCGATTGCCGCATCATCGCCGCCAGCAAGACCGACCTGTTGCAGTTGAGCGCGGTTGGCAAGTTTCGTGAAGACTTGTACTACCGGATCGGCGTGGTCAGCATCGATCTGCCGTGCCTGGCGGAGCGGCGCGATGATATTCCGCTGTTGCTGGCGTATTTCGTGCAAGGCGCCGCCGTGCGCTATCAGCGCCCGCTGCCGCAATGGTCGCCGGCGCAAATGGCGCAGTGGCAAGCGCGCGACTGGCCGGGTAACGTGCGCGAGTTGCGCAATTTCGCCGATCGGCTGGCGCTGGGCGTGGCCGAGGGATGGACCGGCGTCGCCGATCCGGCGATCAACGC
The DNA here is from genome assembly GCF_042646465.1 of Pseudundibacterium arcticum. Taxonomy (NCBI): domain Bacteria; kingdom Pseudomonadati; phylum Pseudomonadota; class Betaproteobacteria; order Burkholderiales; family Oxalobacteraceae; genus Pseudundibacterium; species Pseudundibacterium arcticum. The sequence goes on along the minus strand of NZ_JBHRTP010000008.1, from coordinate 123,086 downwards.
GGCAACGGATGCAGCGTCGTTGCCGCAGCAGGTCGATGCCTACGAGCGCGTATTGATCGCCGACGCATTGACGGCCAGCGACGGCAATGTCGCGCTTGCTGCGGAGCGCCTCGGGGTTCCCAAAAAAACTCTATACGACAAGCTCAAGAAATATCATTTGGCAACCGGGCGGTCGATCGATTGAGCGAGGACTGCTGGCTCATCGAGCCAGCAGTTCGATACATCGCCAAGCCAGTGGGCATCCAAGACATGGCGCTTGCAAGAACATCGAAAATAAAAATGGGTTACAAGCAGTGGCTCGACTCGCCTGCAAGCAATTGGTGAAGGCCGGGTTCCTTCCAGATTGCAAATCCGGCGAAATCTGTCGTCGTTCAGCCCATTTTTCGCTTCGATTCCGTAAGTCCGACTGACTCCTGGCGAAGTTTCGCTTGGCCACCCAAATTTTCGATGATTTCTCTGGCCAGATGCTCGACCGGTGCCGAGTTACTCTTGCCACCTTTAACCAATACGATATCGAGTGGCGCAATCGGCGGCAATCCTTCCGCTTGACCGAGTCGGGTCAGATGGCGCGGGGCGCTGCATTCGGCCAGCGCTGCCACCGCAAGTCCTGCTTCCACCATCGCCAGAATACCCAACAAACTCGGGCTACTGTAAGTGGCCCGATAAGGCTTGGTACTTTTTGCAAGCGCTGCCAGCGTATTGGTACGGGCGACGCAACCGGGCTCATAGAGTGCGACCGGCAACGGTGACTTTTCCCAGGCTCTGTGCTTTTCAGAGCCAACCCATATCATCGGTTCGCGCCGAATGAAGGTGCCATCCAGTTCCTCACTGCGGGTAACGAATGCCAGATCGACGCTGCCTTTGCGTAGCATCGGCGCCAGCAGTGTGCTTTGCACGCAAACCAGTTCAATCTCAACCTGCAAGAACATCTTCGAGAAGCGTTCCAACACGGGGGGCAGCAGGGATGACATATAGTCGTCCGGCGCGCCCAGCACGACGCGCCCCTTGATTTCCTGGGTCAGGAGTGCCGCTACTGCCTCGCTCTCTGTCTGCAGCATTCGCCGCGCATAAGGCAGCAGCGTTTCGCCGGCCAGCGTCAGCGCAATCCGTCGTGTATGCCGGATAAATAGCGGTTGGCCGATGCACTCTTCCAGTTTCATGATTTGCATGCTGACCGCAGCTTGCGAACGATGCACCGCATCGGCAGCGGCGATGAAGCTGGCATGTTCGGCAGCGGCGACAAAGGTGCGCAGTTGAGCAAGATTGAGCTGGGGCAAATTCATGGTTTCGTTAATCGAATGAATTACATCAATTTTATTCGATTGTTCGAATTCTTGCCAAGACCGATGATGAAAGCCATTTCCCCCATTTTCTTGCCCCGGAGCCGATATGACCGCTCGATCAACCTCCCGTAATTCACAAGAACGCTTCGCCATGATGGCCTTTATCGCTGCCATGCTGATGCTGGGCACCTTGGGCATTTTTGTGAATGAGGCGCGGCTCGGTAGTGTGACGATTGTATTTTTCCGCTGCGTATTCGGTGCCGTTGCACTATCCGTTTATTGTCTCTGGAAACGCATGTTCCGCCGCGCCAATTTTCAGGTGAGGAACGTGTGGCTGGCTGTCGTCAGCGGTGTACTGATGGTAGTCAACTGGGTGGCTTTTTTTGAAGCGATTCAGCGTGTCGGCATTTCAGTTGCGACCGTTGTATTTCATGTGCAGCCGTTCTTGGTATTGCTGATTGGCGCAGTCATATTTAACGAAAGGATTACGCTCGATAAATTCGGTTGGATCGGCATAGGCTTCGCTGGATTATTACTGGCGACGGGATTGCATTTAAGTGGTGTGCCGCTGGATGCGGGCTATACAACGGGAATTGCGTGTACGCTCGTCGCTGCGTTGGTCTATGCGGGCGTTACCCTGATCACCAAGGCCATAACAGGAATGCCCGCGCCTTTGATTGCGCTGATTCATTGCGCGGTCGGAGTGCTGCTGTTGTCGTTCTGGATTGCATGGCCAACGCTAGCCGTCAGCCGAGTGCAATGGTCGTGGCTGATCGGGTTGGGCGTGATACATACCGCGCTGGTGTATGTACTGGTGTATGGCGCTTTGCCGAAACTTAAGAATGCGTCGATTGCGGTACTGACATTTATCTATCCGGCCGCTGCAGTCGGATTCGACTTCCTCGTTTATGGACATACGCTTAATTTATTGCAAGTCGCTGGTTTGATCCTGATAGTGCTGGCTGGCGCAGGCGTTAATCTCAACTGGCACTGGCGCCGTATTTACGCCTGGCGAATAGAATAAGAAAAGCAAATTAGGCTCGTTACAGGCCGAGCGTGTTATCCAAATTTCCCAGGCATTTTCCGCGGTGATACAACGTCTCCCTGCACCCCGCTTGGGTCGACCTCGGTCTGTAACGAATGACGCAGTTCGGCCATGGGCCGCTATTCGTTCAGTGATTTTTTTGGGGGGATGGCCAGTTGTTCAACGAATTCCCGACCGGTCCCGCTAAGGGGCTTTCACTCTAGCAGACGACCAAGAAAAAAGCCCTTGCTTGGAAAAAAGCAAGGGCCTAGTCGAACAGTCTAGAAACTGTGGCAAAGATCAAAACTTTATAGTTTTGTTCAAATCATTATTCTCGCGAAACAAAACTCGTCGTTACGCGAAATTCTTCGCCGCGAAATCCCAGTTGACCAGATTCCAGAACGCCTCGACATACTTCGGACGCGCGTTGCGGTAGTCGATGTAGTACGCGTGTTCCCATACGTCGCAGGTCACCAGCGGCTTGTCGGCGCCGGTCAGCGGGGTGGCGGCGTTCGAGGTGTTGACGATGTCGAGCGCGCCGTCGGCCTTTTTCACCAGCCAGGTCCAGCCGGAGCCGAAGTTGCCGACGCAGGATTTGGAAAACGCATCCTTGAATGCGTCGAACGAACCCCATTTGGCATTGATCGCGTCGGCCAGTGCGCCGGTCGGTGCGCCGCCGCCGTTTGGCTTCAGGCCGTTCCAGTAGAAGGTGTGGTTCCAGACCTGGGCCGCGTTATTGAATACGCCGCCGGACGATTTCTTGATGATGTCCTCGAGCGACGCGTTGTCAAATTCGGTGCCCTTGATCAGGTTGTTCAGGTTGGTGACATAGGCCTGATGATGCTTGCCGTAGTGGTATTCCAGGGTTTCTTTGGAAATGTGCGGGGCCAGTGCGTCCATTGCATACGGCAGTGCCGGTAGGGTATGTTCCATAGTGCATCCTTTTTCGTTGGGTAGTCTGTTGGGGTTGCTGCTTGGTGCTACATGGGTGGTGCGGGGAAAACCTCAATTGTAATGGCTAAGCCGAAGGCTTGCAGTAATTGCATCAACCCTGCCGTTATGCGGCCAAATGCGGTCGCGCCGGACCGGAATCCGGCTGAGTATCTGCCAGGCCGATGCTGTGTGCGTCGATTTTCCGCCGATTCATCGTTACAATCACTCCCTGTTTTTCATTACGGGTATCTATCGTGTCCGAACGTTTCGCCGTACTACTGCAATATTTACTGCCCAAGCAGGCCCTGACCGCCTTTGGCGCCAACATCGCCAATGCCAAGGCAGGCAAGCTGACGACCCGGCTGATCCGCTGGTTTGTCGGGCGTTATGGCGTGAACATGGCAGAGGCGGCTAATCCGGATATCGCGAGTTATGCCAGCTTCAATGAATTTTTTACCCGCCGGCTGCGCAACGATGCGCGGCCGCTGGCGGCTGCTGATTTCATTTGCCCGGTGGATGGTGCGATCAGCCAGTTTGGCGCGATCCGGCGCGATCAGATCTTTCAGGCCAAGGGCCACCATTTTTCCACTGCCGCACTGGTCGGCGGCGACCGCCAGCTGGCAGAAAAATTCGAGGACGGCGGTTTTGCCACCATCTATCTCAGCCCGCGCGACTATCACCGCATTCACATGCCTTGCGATGGCCGCCTGACGCGCATGATTTATGTGCCCGGGGATTTGTTTTCGGTCAATCCGGTCACCGCGCGCGGCGTGCCGAATCTGTTTGCGCGTAATGAACGGGTGGTCTGCGTGTTTGAATCGGCGCACGGCCCGTTGATCCTGACGCTGGTCGGCGCCACCATCGTCGGCAGTATGGCCACGGTCTGGCACGGCGTAGTCAACCCGCCGCGTACCCGCGCGGTACGCGAGTGGACTTATGCCAACCAGGATATCGTCCTGAAAAAAGGCGAAGAAATGGGGCGCTTCCTGCTCGGCTCGACGGTGGTCTTGCTATTCCCGAAAGACGCGCTGCGATTTAATCCCGCATGGACCGCGGAGCGCCCGGTGCGCTTGGGCGAGATGATGGGTGACAAACCCCGCGTCGGTTAGTGTAGTGCTTTGCACCATGCCAGATCGGGCCGGTGGCGATGCGGGCAACCCGAACTATCAAGAGTAAGCATGCGGCGCTACCGGGTGCGCCTTCCCGTGTGAAAGATCAGTTTAAGCCAGCACCTGTCGCGCCGCCTGAATCAGCGTGGCCGACATCCGCTCCAGGCGCGGTGACTGCACCTTCCAGCGATGCCAGTAGAGTCCTACATCGGTCGGTCGATCCGGCATGAGATCGGCCAGCGCGCCGCTCGCCTGCAGCTCGCGCATTTGCACTTCCGGCAGCATGCCCCAGCCCAGCCCCAGGCAAATTGCCTGCATATAGGGTTCCGAAGCGGGGATGTAATGACAAGGGTAAGCGTCCGCCGGCAATCCAAGGTGCTGCAGTAAAAAGTCCGCCTGCAATTTATCCTTGCGGTTGAACACCACGACCGGCGCTCGGCGCGCTGCCGTGCGCGTCATGCCGCGCGCAAACCAGCGCTTGCGAAATTCCGGCGACGCCATGCAGCGATAGCGCATCACGCCGAGCGGTTCAGCGACGCAACCGCGCATCGGATGCGCTTCGGTAGAAATGCAACCGAGCGCAAGGCCGGCTTCCAGCAGCATGTAGGTGTGATCCTGATCGTCCACGGTCAGGTCCAGCAACACCTGCTCGCGCAGAAGAAACTGCGCCAGTGCCGGCAGGAACCAGCTTGCCAGGCTATCCGCATTTACCGCCAAAGCGATCGACAGCGGTTGCGCGTGTTCACCGGCAAACTCGGCCTGCAAGTCTTGCTCGAGCAATTGCGCGCGGCGCAGATATTGCAGCAGGCGTTGCCCGGCATGCGTGGCACGACAGGGCCGGCCGCGCACGACCAGCACGCTGCCCAGCACCTGTTCCAATGCGCGCACGCGCTGCGACACCGCCGACGACGTCAAATGCAAACGCGCCGCCGCCTGTTCGAAACTGCCGCCATCGAGCACCGCCAGCACCGCTTCGCATTGTTTTGAATCGAGTTTCATCGCATCCAATCATCAATATTAAGAAATTTTAAGTTTCATTTAAATATATTAATCCTGCTTCATTATTTGCGCCACACGCGACAGAATGAGACATCACAACATCACACCAGGGTGCATCATGCTGCTGCCGTTCTACTTTAAAGGCCTAGGTCTCGGTGGCGGGTTGATCATGGCGATCGGCTCGCAAAATGCGCACTTGTTGCGCATGGGTTTGCGGCGCCAGCACGTCGGGCTGACGGTGCTGGTGTGCGTCTTGTGCGACATGATCCTGATCGCCGCCGGTGTCGCCGGTATGGGCGCGGCGATCGAGGGCAACAGCGCGCTGCTCAATATTGCGCGCTGGGGCGGCGCGGCTTTTCTGGTTTGGTACGGTGTGCGCGCATGGCGAGCGGTGCTGAACCAGCACACGTTGAACGCAGCGTCGGCTACCACGACGCTCAGTGCAGCTCAGGCGCTGTCGGCAATACTCGCATTGTCTTTGCTCAATCCGCACGTGTATCTCGATACGGTCGTGCTGCTGGGCGCGATCGGCGGCCAGCAAGCGGGACCTGGCAAACTGTGGTTTGCACTGGGCGCAATGAGTGCGTCGACGTTGTGGTTCATCGCGCTCGGCTTCGGCGCGCGCCTGTTGACGCCGTGGTTTGCGCGGCCCGCTGCGTGGCGCATGCTGGATGGCGTGATCGGCTTGGTGATGTTCGGCCTTGCGGCTTCGCTCATGACCGGCGCAGCGATTGCGCACTAATGGCCAGGATGGCCGCAGGCAGAATCGAATTAACCCAATGCGGTAAGACGCACTCGGTAGGGCGTCAATCGCGCAGCGTATTACCCCGCAATGATGGCTGACTGATCATGTTTTGGATTGGTCCAGTCGTAACACAGCACGCGAATCCAGGTGGCCTGAAAATATACTCATCCTGGTATTATTTAATCCCGCAATGAATATGGGCTGGATGGCCATATTTCGTAATAAAAACAGGGGAGTATATTTCTGCACCCTTGCTATTCAGCTCGGCAGGGCGGAAAAGTGCCGCCCTACCGAGGTCTTGTTTACGGCGCAACCGTCGTCGCGAACACGTCCGTGCGGTTCGAGGTATTTCCTGAATTGGTCCTGACGAAGAACGGCACGAATTTGGTTTGTATCGTTTCCAGCCCGGCGTAGTCCCCGATGAAGAAGCCGCCCGCATTCGGCGCGGTCTTCATATCGAAGGGACCGGCCAGATGCTGTTCGCTGCCGAAGCTGGCGCCACCGTTGGTAGAAGACGTGAACCAGTAATCGGTCGGCAGCGTCGCCGTATTGCCTGCCGCCAAGTTGCGGAAGTCGTAATACGAGACCCCGACCGCGCCAGTGGAATTGACCCGGATGGAGGGATTGAATGCGGCCCGCCCGGTCGGGGTATTGACCCGGATCGGCGCGCTCCAGGTGGCGCCGCCGTCGCTCGAGCTCGACAGTGCGACTTCGTCGAAATGGCCGCCGTTGAAGCGCGCATCCTGCCACACCACATACAGTTGCCCGGTGGCGGGGTCAATCGCGGGTTCCGGGATAATGTCTCCGGTGCGCACCGCTTCGCCGGTTTCGGGATCGGTCACCCCGACCGTGCGCATGTCGGCAATGATTTGGGGCTTGGTCCAGCTGTTGCCGTCATCCGTCGATTTGATAAACGCCAGCTTGGAGGCCGTCACTTTGAACGGCGGCGTGATGAGGTCGAAGAAGTCGTACAGCGTCCCGGTCTGCGGGTTGACAACGATCTGGTTGCCAATTGTCTGCTGCCGGGAAGGCGTATTCACGATGACTTGCGGGGCGCTCCAAGTCTGGCCGCCGTTGACCGTCTTGGAGAAATACGCCGGGCCGCGATATGCCGCCGTATGCAGGTTCGCGTACGGATTGCTGTTTGGCAACTCGAGACGGTCCCACACTGCGTAAGCTACGCCGGGCATGGTCGGATGTGCGGTCACCGATTCCTTGTCGTTGAAGAATTGGGTGGAAGGCTCGTTGTTGGCAATGATCGTGGTCAGATTTTGCCAAGTCTGGCCGCCGTCTATGGAGGTCGCGGCGCCGACTGCGTTGCTATTGCTGGACTGGTTGAATGAAATCGATATCGCGTACGCAGTGCCGTCAGGCCCGATCGACACCCAGGGGTCGGATGCTCGCTCATACGCCAGGCCGCCGGCGCAGGCGCTGAACGGCAACGCGGTGCGGCCCCAGGTCTTGCCGCCATCGAACGAGGAACCGGCCACCAGGCCATGCGCGCCGCCATTGCTCCAGCGATCCTGCTGCCAGACGCCGATCAGGTTCGACAGGTTCGCCGGATTGACCGCCACCCAGGGTTCGACTTCGCTATTCGGAAAATTCGTGCCGGGGCCGCCGATGGTGCAGCTTGCGAAAGGGCTGGGGCCGGAGACCAGGACTGGTCCGGACTGGCCGTATGTGCTGGACGCGGCCAACACGGACAGTGTGATGCCGATCAGAAGGGGAAGCGGTTTGCGCTCGTGCATGGAGAATCTCCTCATTTTGTGAGATTGAAGGCTCAAGCCTGCTGCGGCAGGGATCACCTGTGCGCGCGGGCCATGATCCAAAGGGGGATGCAGACGGCCAGATTATGATTCTTCTCGGCCGGCACTTTTGATTTTCGTCAATCTTGGGCCACGGTAAATGCGAACTTAAGCCCACCCGCACGACATGAGTGGCTTGAATTCCGATCGGCGTTGGGATAGTTGAACGGGAGCAGGTCAACGCGGTAAGGCGCACTCGGTAGGGCGTCAATAGCGCAGCGTATTGCGCCGCATGCGACTCAAATAACCTATGTCCAAATATCGATGCGCATGGCATCGAGCCGGCGCGGATTTCTTCCCGGTGACTGTTTTACAACGGATCGACACCGCGGTAAGGTGCCCTCGTCGTGCGCTTAATGCGTGCAATAAGTGAAGTGCAGTGCGCCGCAATCGACGTGATGGCGGACTAATTATTTCTTGGATTTGCCGGTTATGAAAAAGCGCTTTGTTTATGAATCTAGAGGGCTAAATATACTCGGTCTAGTATTATCTAGTCCCGCAATGAATATGTGCGGGATGGCCACATTTTTCAATAAAAGCAGGGGAGTATATTGCTGCGCCTCTGCTATTCAAAACTCTCCTGCACACTACTGATGCCGATCGTCGCGCTGTCTTTCGCCAGCCGCACATGCAAATTGCTGTGCGCCTTCAGCTGGTGGCTGCTGCGGATCAGCTGGCCTTTTGCGTCGCTCAGGATCGCGTAGCCGCGTTCCAAAGTGCGTTGCGGATTGAGCATCTCGAGTTGGCTCGCGAGTGCTGCCAGTTGCTGGCGTTGCTGCTGGTTCTGGTTAAGGAAACTGGCCTTCAGGCGGCGCCGTTGTTCGTCCAGTTGCAGGCGGGCGCGACGGCTGTCGGGCAGTTGGCTGCGCAGGCGGATGCTGAGGTGGTTGAACAGGGCGCGCGAGGTTTGCAGCGGAATTTTGGCGGCGTAGTTCAGTCTTTGTTGCCGGCTCTGGATTTGCAGCCGCCGGGCGGCGATCGCCGCGCTCGGGCTTTGCAGGCGGCGGCTATACCAGTCCAGGGTTTGGCTCTGGTTGGACAGCAGCCGCCGCATCGCGCGCTGCAGGTGGTTGCCGTGTTGGGCCAGTTCGGCCAGCCAGTCGGTGCGCGGGGTCGCGGCCAGTTCGGCGGCGGCGGTCGGGGTTGGTGCGCGCAGGTCGGCGGCGAAATCGGCGATCGTGACATCGGTCTCATGCCCGATCCCGGCGATCACCGGGATCGCGCAGGCCACGATCGCGCGCGCCACCACTTCCTCATTGAACGACCACAGATCTTCGATGCTGCCACCGCCGCGGCACAGCAGCAACAGTTCGCATTCGGCGCGCCGCGCCGCGGTGGCGATCGCCAGTGCGATCCGCTCGGCCGCGCCTTCACCCTGTACCGGCGTCGGGTAGAGCACGATGCGCACGTGCGGCGCGCGCCGCCGCAGCGTGGTCAGCACGTCGCGCAGCGCGGCGGCCTGCAGGCTGGTGACGATGCCGATGGTTCGGGCAAAGCGCGGCAGTGGCCGCTTGCGCGCCGGATCGAACAGGCCTTCGGCCGCCAGCTTGTCTTTCAGCCGCAGGAAGGCCTCGTACAGATTGCCGACCCCGGCGCGCCGGATCGCCTCGACATTGATCTGGTAATCGCCGCGCGGTGCATACAGCGACACCAGTGCCCGCACCTCGACCTTGTCGCCTTCGCGCGGGCTGAAGCCGGCGAATTGGGCGCGGCCGCGAAACATCACCGCGCGCACCTGGGCTGCGTCATCCTTGAGCGTGAAATACCAGTGGCCGGACGCGGCGCGGGTGAAATTGGAAATTTCGCCGGAAATCCACAGCAGCGGAAAGTTGCGCTCCAGCATCCGCGCCACCGCTTGGTTCAGCGCGGAAACAGTCAGTACTGGCGGCGTCGATTCGGTGTTTTGGTTGGGCGCATCAATGTTCATGCGGTCTTTCAAGGGAAATCTGTCCACAGGCATGACAATCTGCCATGTTGCGAATGAGGGGAATTGTCAAAAATCAATTATCTTTATGTAAGTATTTGATTTCAAACACAAAATATGGTGATGCATTTTCAGGCACGTTATAGAAAACCCTTACGTATCAAGCACTTTGCCGCGGCCTTCATCAGTTACTCACAAAGTTATCCACAGAAGTTGTGAAAAACTATGACAAACAGATGACAGACGCCAGAACCCGCCAGTGTAGCCGAAACGTTGCCATCCAAGAGCGATGGCGTTTTCCAGACGGGCCTGCCGTATTTGCATGCAGGAAGGAAATATCTTTATAAATCAACGGCTTGATGCAGAGTCACAAATCTTGCGCACAAACTTATCCACAAAAGCTGTGCATAAGCTGCGCTGTTGGCATTCAACGGTGACATTAGTTGCGCGTGGTATCTGGACTTATCCACCGTATGGATCGCCGAGCAACACTTGCGGCAGCCCAATGTAGCTTTGCAGCAAGATAATGCAAGCGTTTGATTTTAAATGAATTTGTCGCTGCAACAATTGTGTGCATGCAAGAAAAATCCTTATGAATCAAGTACTTTGCCCAGCTGGCCCGGGTTTGCCCACAAAGTTGTCCACAGAAAATGTGCAGAACTGTGGAGAACTATCCACCGCGTGTCGAACGGAAAAGCGGCGTCCGCGCACAGGGCAGACCGCACACTACCTGGGTTGCCAGGCAACACTTGTGACAGCCCAATTACCGTTGCAACAAGACAGTGCAACTATTTGATTTTAATTGGGTTTGGCGCTGCAACAATTGTGTGCATGCAAGAAAAATCCTTATGAATCAAGTACTTTGCCCAACTGGCCCGGGTTTGCCCACAAAGTTGTCCACAGAAAATGTGCAGAACTGTGGAGAACTATCCACCGCGGCCTGGAACGGAAAAGCGGCGCCCGCTCACCGCGCAGACCACAGCACAGACACAGCAATACTTGCCGCCAGCGGCCCAACAAGTTACATTGCGGCATCTCGTTGTTCAAACCGTCTTTCAATTTTATCTAGGAGCTTGTTTTGCTCTCCATCATCCAAGCAGCCGGCTGGCCGATCTGGTTATTGCTGATCGCCTCCATCATCGCGCTGGCGCTCATTATCGAACGCATCATGTATCTGCGCAGCGCGAAGGTGCTGCCACGTAATCTGCTGACCGAAGTGGTCCGGGTCTATCACAACGGCAAAATCAATAATGAAGTGGTCGAGAAGCTGGAACAGAATTCGCCGCTGGGCCGGGTGCTGGCCGCCGGCCTGCGCAATGTCGACGCGCCGCGCGAGGTGATGAAGGAGTCGATCGAGGAATCTGGTCGCGGCGCCGCGCACGAACTGGAACGCTTCCTGACCACGCTCGGCACCATCGCGACGCTGGCGCCGCTGATGGGCCTGTTCGGCACCGTGGTCGGCATGATCGAGATTTTTGGCGCCCAGAACGCGACCGGCACCAATCCGGCCCAGCTGGCGCACGGTATCTCGGTGGCGCTGTACAACACCGGATTCGGCTTGGCGATCGCGATGCCGACGCTGGTGTTTTACCGCCATTTCCGCGCGCTGGTCGACAGCTTCATCGTCGATATGGAGCAGCAGGCGGTCAAGTTCGTCGATATCGTGCATGGCGCACGCAAATCCTGAGCGGCGCGATGAATTTTCGAAAAGGCAAGGGCCGCGAAGACCCCGAGATCAACCTGATCCCGTTCATCGACGTGTTGCTGGTGATCCTGATCTTCCTGATGGTCACCACGACTTACAGCAAGTTCACCGAGTTGCAGATCACCTTGCCGACCGCCGACGCCGAGAAGGCGATGGAGCGGCCGGTCGAAATCAGCGTGACCGTCAGCTCCCAGGGCCAGTACGCGATCGACAATAGCCGCGTGTCGTTTCAGGATCCGGCCGGTCTGGCCGACGACCTGAAAAAGGCGGCCGACGCCAAGGGGCCGAGCAAGCAGGAACCGGTGGTGATCATCGCCGCCGACGGCGACGCGCCACACCAGAAAGTGATCAATGTGCTGGAAGCGGCGCGCCTCGCCGGTTTTGCCAAGGTGACGTTTGCGGCGCAGGTGAGCGGTAAATAAATGGATTTACGCAGCGCGATACTAAAACTTACCGTGTCATTCCCGCCCTTCGGCAAGCTCAGGATAAACTGGCCTGCGGCCAAGCGGGAATCCAGTGTCTTTCGTTGATCAACCGACGACGCTGGGTTTCCCCGTTGCAGGGCGCATCTGCGCTTGCAAGCGCAGATCGTTTCGCAGGTGGACAGCATGCTGTCCGAATTCCCTGCTTCACCCTTCGCAGGAACGACAACGCAGTTTGCGATTTTCGTGGTTATTGCGTAGGTCCCGATAAATCGCCGGCGTCGGTGGCACCCGCTGGCAGCAAGCTTTCCACCCTATTGATGGGGGAGTATCGGTAAAAACCATGGTCCTCCCGCTTGGTTTTAAAGCGGTATAAAAATATACTGCGCCCAGTATATTTTTATACCGATCATCAAGCAGGCGCCGCCCACTGCTGTTCCTAGGATTATTCGCTTGGCCGACCCGCGCCCCACACTGGAAGCAACCCTGACCGAGCACTGGAACCGACGCGGCTGGCTGGCGCGGCTGCTGTGGCCGTTGTCGCTGCTGTTCGCGGCGATCGTCGCGCTGCGGCGCGCCCTGTATGCGCGCGGCGTGCTGACATCGTCGCGCTTGCCGGTGCCGGTGGTGGTGGTCGGCAATGTGTTCGTCGGCGGTACCGGCAAGACGCCGCTGACGATCTGGCTGGTCGACGCGCTGCGCCGGCACGGCTACACGCCGGGCGTGATTTCGCGCGGTTACGGCGTCGAAAACGCGCTGCCGCAGCCGGTAATGGCCGATTCGGCGCCGCAGCAGGTCGGCGACGAGCCGGTCCTGATCGCGACGCGGGCCAACTGTCCGGTGATGGTCGGGCGCGACCGGGTGGCCGCCGGCCGCGCGTTGCTGGCGGCGCAGCCGCAAGTCGACATCATCGTGTCGGACGACGGCCTGCAGCATTACGCGTTGCAGCGCGACGTCGAGATCGTGCTGTCGGACGCGCGCGGCGACGGCAACGGCTGGCTGCTGCCGGCCGGGCCGTTGCGCGAGCCGGCCGGACGTGGACGCGACTTTACGGTGCTCAACGGCGGGCCGGCGGCGTCCGGCGCGGTCGCCGCCGCTGGGGGCCCGATGTTCACGATGCAATTGGCCGGCACCAGTGCCGAGCGCTTGTCGGACCCGACGCAACGCGTCGCGCTGGCAGAGCTGGCGCAGCTGGGCCGCGCCGGCGCGACCATCTTGGCTGCCGCCGGGATCGGCAACCCGGCACGCTTTTTCACGATGCTGCGCGCGGCCGGTCTGGATTTCGCGCCGCTGCCGTTGCCCGATCATTACGATTTTTCGCGCAATCCTTTTACCGGCCTGCGTGCCGAGATCATCCTGATCACCGAAAAGGATGCAGTAAAATGTAGGCAAATCGATACGCTTAACAACGATCCGCGCCTGTGGGTCGTGCCTGTGGCCGCGCAGATCGACCCCGCGCTGGCCGAAAAAATTGTGGAGAAATGCCGTGGACGCAAGACTGCTTGATATCCTGGTCTGTCCCTTATGCAAGGGACCGCTAGAATACGATAAAAAGGCCCAGGAACTGATTTGCCGCGCCGACCGGCTGGCCTATCCGATCCGTGACGGCATTCCGATCATGTGGGCCGACGAGGCGCGCGTGGTCGACGTGCCGTCGCCCTGATCCGGCGCGCCGACCCGATGTCCGCATCCATCAACTTTACCGTCATCATCCCGGCTCGCCTGGCGTCGACCCGCCTGCCGAACAAGCCGCTGGCCGATCTGGGCGGCAAGCCGATGGTGGTGCGGGTCGCCGAGCGCGCCGCACTGTCGGGCGCCACCCAGATAATGGTCGCGACCGATCACGCCGACATTGCGGCCGCCTGCCGCCAACACGGCGTGCCGGTGTGCATGACGCGCGCCGATCACCCGTCCGGCACCGACCGTATCGCCGAAGTTGCGGCCAGCATGGGATTGGCGCCGGATGCAGTGGTGGTCAATGTGCAGGGTGACGAGCCGCTGATCGATCCCGAACTGATCGCCGCCACCGCCGCCGCGATTGCCGACGGCGCGCCGATGGCCACCGCGGCCCATCCGATCGTCCACCGCGCTGACCTGTTTAACCCGAATGTGGTCAAGGTGGTGCTGGACAAGGCCGGGCGCGCGCTGTATTTCTCGCGCGCCGCGATCCCGTGGCATCGCGACGGTTTTGCAGCGATGGCGGGTGGCCTGGCATCGGACGGACAAATGACGGCGCTGCCGGCCAGCTATCAGCCGTTGCGCCATATCGGCCTGTATGCCTACCGCAACGCGTTTTTGCAGGCCTATCCGGCGCTGGCACCATCGCCGCTGGAGCAGATCGAGGCGCTGGAACAACTGCGGGTGCTGTGGCATGGTTATCCGATCGCGGTGCATCTGACGTCGATCGCGCCGGAGGCGGGCGTCGATACCGTTGACGACCTGTTGCGGGTGCAGAAAATTTTTCAATCGCGTTGAGCCGGCATGGTTCGGTAGCCGGGCGGCATGCGCAATGACGGTGCGACAGGGCGGCGCAACCGGGCTGTCGATGGCATAAATGGGGCGTAAAACGCCGATTGTGTGAAATTGTGTGGTAAGTTTCGTGCAAAGTTAGTGTGATAAAACTGCATGTGCCGATGCAATATGTGCGTCTGCCGATGCAAAACCATCACTGCAAAAGAATTCAAAACCATCTTAGGAAATATCATGCGCCTCATCCTGTTAGGAGCGCCTGGTGCCGGTAAGGGCACGCAAGCGAATTTCATCAAGGAAAAATACAATATTCCGCAAATCTCGACCGGCGACATGCTGCGCGCCGCGGTCAAGGCCGGCACCGAGCTCGGCCTGGCCGCGAAAAAAGTGATGGATGCGGGCGGACTGGTGTCGGACGACATCATCATCGGCCTGGTCAGGGACCGCCTGACGCAGGGCGATTGCGCCAACGGCTACCTGTTCGACGGCTTTCCGCGCACCATCCCGCAAGCCGATGCGATGAAGGACGCCGGCGTCGCGATCGACTACGTACTCGAAATCGACGTCCCGGACGAGGCCATCATCGAGCGCATGAGCGGGCGCCGCGTGCATCCGGCGTCGGGCCGCACCTACCACGTCACGTTCAACCCGCCGAAAGTCGAAGGCAAGGACGACCTGACCGGTGAGGACCTGATCCAGCGCGACGACGACAAGGAAGAAACCGTCAAGAAGCGCCTGGCGGTCTACCACGAACAGACCGAAGTGCTGGTCAGCTACTATGGCAAGTGGGCCGAATCGGGCCAACCCGGCGCGCCAAAATATCGCAAGATAGCCGGCGTCGGTCCGGTCGATCAAATCCGCGATAGTGCCTTCGCGGCACTGTCGGACTAAATGAAAGCGGACCTTGGTGTCCGCTTTTTTTTTCGCCGCAGCGCTCGAAAAACGCTAAAAACAAACGGCACGGCAACAATTCCAGACGCAGCACCAGACTCAGCCAGCCCAGGCAGGCAGCACAGAATAAATGGGCACGTAAAGTTTTGCAGGCAGGTTTCGTCGGACCGCGACCGGTTGCACGGTCGCGCTTCACCGGATTTGGTTTTGTCTTACTTGGTCGTCACAACAGGGAGGGGTCAACATGGCAGCAGGTTTATGGTTTGCCGTAGTGTGCGGCGTGATTGCGGTTTTGTACGGGCTGATATCACGCCGCTGGATTTTGAAGCAGGACGCCGGCAATGTGCGGATGCAGGAAATCGCCGCCGCGATCCAGCAGGGCGCGAGCGCCTATCTGGCGCGCCAGTACCGCACCATCGCCATCGTCGGCGTGGTGCTGTTCATCGCCATCGCGCTGCTACCGGGGCTGGGCTTGATCACCGCGATGGGCTTTCTGGTCGGCGCGGTATTGTCGGGCGCCTGCGGCTTCATCGGCATGAACGTGTCGGTGCGCGCCAATGTGCGCACCGCGCAGGCCGCCACGCGCGGCATGAACGACGCGCTCGACGTCGCCTTCAAGGGTGGCGCGATTACCGGCATGCTGGTGGTCGGCCTGGGGCTGATGGGCGTGACGATTTTTTACTGGATCCTGACGGCCTCCGCGCCGCTGGGTGTGGGTCATACGGTGTCGCAGCATGACGTGATCCGGCCGCTGATCGGCTTGGCCTTCGGCGCGTCATTGATCTCGATCTTCGCGCGTCTGGGCGGCGGCATCTTCACCAAGGGCGCCGACGTCGGCGCCGATCTGGTCGGCAAGGTCGAGGCCGGTATCCCGGAAGACGATCCGCGCAATCCGGCCGTGATCGCGGACAACGTCGGCGACAACGTCGGCGATTGCGCCGGCATGGCTGCCGACCTGTTCGAAACCTATGTCGTGACGCTGATCGCGACCATGCTGCTGGGCGCGCTGCTGTTCGCCAATGCCACCACCGAAGCGATCGTCTATCCGCTGCTGCTCGGTGCGGTATCGATACTCGGCTCGATCGTCGGCTGCTCGATGGTAAAAGCCAAGCCGGGCAAGAAGATCATGTCGGCCTTATACACCGGCCTGTGGTGGGCCGCGATCCTGTCGCTGATCGGCTTCGGCATCGTGACCTGGCTGGTCTGGACCGACCCAACCATGCGTCTGCACCTGATGGGCGCGACCGTGGTCGGCATCGTGCTGACCGGCCTGATGGTCTACATCACCGAGTACTACACCGGCACCGATTTTGCGCCGGTGCGTCACATCGCTTCAGCGTCGACCACCGGCCACGGCACCAACATCATCGCCGGTCTGGGCGTGTCGATGAAGGCCACCGCCTACCCGGTGCTGGCAGTCTGCGCCGCGATCCTGACCTCCTACTGGCTGGCTGGCCTGTACGGCATCGCGATTGCCGCCACCTCGATGCTGTCGATGGCCGGCATCATCGTTGCGCTCGACGCCTACGGTCCGATCACCGACAACGCCGGCGGCATTGCCGAGATGGCGCATCTGCCCGATTCGGTGCGCGCCATCACCGACCCGCTCGATGCGGTCGGCAACACCACCAAGGCGGTGACCAAGGGCTATGCGATCGGATCGGCCGGCTTGGCCGCGCTGGTGCTGTTTGCCGACTATACCCACGCGCTGGAGTCGGTCGGCCACAGCATTACTTTCGACCTGTCCAACCCGCGAGTGATCGTCGGCCTCTTCATCGGCGGCCTGATTCCCTACCTGTTCGGCGCGATGGCGATGGAAGCGGTGGGCCGTGCGGCCGGTGCGGTGGTGGTCGAAGTGCGGCGCCAGTTCCGCGACATCAAGGGCATCATGGATGGCAGCGGCAAACCCGAATACGACAAGGCGGTCGACATGCTGACCGCGTCCGCCATCAAGGAAATGATCATCCCGTCGCTGTTGCCGGTGCTGGTGCCGATCCTGGTCGGCATGCTGCTCGGACCCGCGGCCTTGGGTGGCGTGCTGATGGGCACCATCGTGACCGGCTTGTTCGTCGCGATCTCGATGACCACCGGCGGCGGCGCCTGGGACAACGCCAAGAAATACATCGAGGACGGCAATCACGGTGGCAAGGGTTCCGAAGCGCACAAGGCGGCCGTCACCGGCGACACGGTCGGCGACCCCTACAAGGACACCGCCGGTCCGGCCATCAACCCGTTGATCAAGATCATCAATATCGTGGCGCTGCTGCTGGTGCCGCTGCTGCCGGGTGTTGGCATCAATCCCGGTATCGCAGACAGTCATGGCGGCGCGGCGATCGTGGCAGATGCAGGGGGTGCGCTAGCAGGCATGGACGCGACCGGCGGCACGCCGGCCACGGTCCTGGCACCGGCCACGCCGGCCACGCCGATCACGCCGATCACGCCGCCAGCCGCGCCGGCGAGTGCAGCGGCAGCGACGGCGACCGCGCCGGTCAAGCTGTATTTCGATCTCGCCACGAGCGAGGCGCCGCCCGGTGCGGCCGATCAGCTCAAGCCGCTGATCGCTGCGGCCAAAGCGACGCCCGGTACGAAACTGGTGCTCAGCGGTTTTCATGACCCCAGTGGCGACGCTGCGGCGAATGCCGAAATTGCCAAGACGCGGGCGCTGAACGTGAAAGCGATGCTGATCCTGAACGGCATCACCGAGGATGCGATCGTGATGGAGAAGCCGCAAGTCACCACCGGCACCGGCGACAATGCACAAGCACGGCGGGTCGAGGTCAGCCTGCGCTGACGGCGGCGGCAACTGAAGTGGTCACTGAAGTGGTCACTGAAGCGGGAACGGAAAGAAGCGGCTGCGGCCGCTTTTTTCATTCTTGCCGCAAATTTCGTTACAATTCGTGGATGTGACGTTTACGTCAACGTCAGCAAATAACGCGTCAGTGCAATATCGAAAATTTATCAATACTCCACCACAAAGGCAGAAAATTATGCAAATCAAAGACAATGTATTCCTGATCACCGGCGGCGCGTCGGGTCTGGGCGCGGCGACCGCGCGCATGATCACCGAGCAGGGCGGCAAGGTGGTGCTGGCCGACGTGCAGGTTGAGGCCGGTGAAAAACTGGCGGCCGAACTCGGAGGCAAGTTCATCAAATGCGACGTCACCTCGGAAGCCGATGGCAAGGCCGCGGTCGCGGCGGCGCAGGCGCTGGGCACGCTGCGCGGACTGGTCAATTGCGCCGGCGTCGCCCCCGCCATCAAGACCGTCGGCAAGGACGGCCCGCACCCGCTCGACGCGTTCCAGCGCGCGGTCAATATCAACCTGGTCGGCACCTTCAACATGGCGCGACTGGCGGCCGACGCGATGGGCAAGACCGAGGCGAGCGAATGGGGCGAGCGCGGCATCGTGATCAATACCGCATCGGTCGCGGCCTACGACGGCCAGATCGGCCAGGCGGCATATGGCTCGTCCAAGGCAGCCGTGGTCGGCCTGACCCTGCCGATGGCGCGCGACCTGTCGCGCAGCGGCATCCGCGTGATGACGATTGCGCCGGGCATTTTCGAGACGCCGATGCTGCTCGGCATGCCACAGGAAGTACAGGACGCGCTCGGCAAGATGGTGCCGTTCCCGCCCCGTCTGGGCAAACCGTCCGAATACGCACACCTGGTCAAGGCGATCATCGAAAACGTGATGCTGAACGGCGAAACGATCCGCCTCGACGGCGCGATCCGGATGCAGCCGAAATAAGCTAGTCAGGATCGCGGCGCGACTGCGATCCGAAAGGGCCGTCCCAGTCCTTCGGCGAGCTCAGGATAAACTGGCCTGAGGCCACGCTGGAAGCCATTTCCTTGCCTTTCAGTCATTGCGCGATAGGCTGGGAATTGGCCCCCGGTTTTGCGCACATTTTCTTTGGGCAAAAAAATATGCCTGGGAGGGCTAATGTCATTCAGTTGAAGCAACTATTATGCTTGTGCGCTTCCTTCGATACGGGGCGTTGCCCTTACTCAGGACGAACGGGTTCCTTTAAATTTCACAAACACCCGTTCGTCCTGAGTAGGAACGCAGTTCCGTATCGAAGGAAGCGCTCTGAACCGCAAATGTTGTTAACTGAACGGTATTACCTGGGAGGGCATGTTTAACAGCGCGCATCGGCTCCGGCTTACCTGTCGCATCCTTGGCACGGTGCACCCGACGCAGCGCAACACGGTTGAGAAATCTGTATGCGAGAGGTGAAGGGCTGAGCCCAACCGGCATCCAATACTCAAGAGAAGATCATGACTAAAAATGAAGCCATCAAGCGTGTTAATACCGCGCTTGGGTCCGGCGTACTCAACGAGCGCAATACGCACTGGGCCAGTGTGGTGCCCTACGCAGGCGATGAGGGCTGGTGGATCAATATCCCCCTGTCGCAATTCAAGCAGGACATTCACATCTTGCTCAGCAGCGAGAAGGCCAAGGTGTTTCGCCATCTGAAAATCAGGGCCAGTGAAATCCTGAGCCCGGCAATGAAGTTCCGCTGCAAGGATCAGGTAGCCGATGTCTTCATCTCTGCTGCCAACACCAGAAAACTGGCCGACGTGCTGACCGGCGGCACCAAGCACAACTTCAGCAAGCATGTGATTGCCGAATACCGGTTTTGATCAGCCTGCACTACCGGCAAATGGCGCGCCGGCTCATTGCCCCTTGCAGATGATCGTCGTCACATACAGGCTTGCCTGGGCCTTTTTAGCATTGGCCCAATCAATCACCTCTTGCGCCTGCTCGAGCGTCATCACCGACGCTTTTTCCTTGTTGCGGATGAAAGACACACCTTCAAACACGCCGGTCTTGCTTCTCATCGCTTTCGCAAACACCGGTACATCTTTCTCGGTTGCGTTGATTTTGCGTTGCTGGACGAGGTAACGCTGGTCGATTTCAGTCATGGTGAGCTGTATTACTGTGAAATGTAAATTGGAGACAGGATAACGATAGCTATCCCGGCGAAAATGTGAAATTGGTCCGTAACGCCGTTTCTACATCGATCGTGAAGCCGATAAAGTGCGCGGTCGATGTGCAATGGCAGAAGAAATTCAACCGCGATGTGCAAAGTACAAGCAGTCGCGTGAAAGCGCTCCGGCCCTGCTGGCCGGGGCGCATTTTTTTCTGGGCCGCGCTGCTTTGAAAGTAATTAAACAAGTAACTGTTCAGCTCGCTATGGTACGCCGTATTGGTTGCAGACAGCAGACCGTTGGCCCCAGAACAGATGCTAAATAAAGCGAATATTTGGGAGTATGGCATCGAATATGCGCTTTCCCGCTTGTATTCATTACGCCTTGAAAAATACATGGTGTAGTATATTTAAAATGGTGTTCAGGGATTTTGCAGCAATTCCACGTTATTCGTACTGCGCGTAGCAGATCCAGGCAAGCCGCGTGCTTGCCTTTTTGGTAAGTCCCGGTCTATAAAGACAACAGTACAGACTCTTGGGAGAATCCGATGACCAGCACCAAACTGACCGCACTGGCTTTTGCCGCCGTCCTTGTAGCCGGCTGTGCGACCAATCCGCCGACTGCCGCGCCGGGTTTCCAGTATCAAGTGCCAGGGAGCGCTTACAAGGCGTCCAACGTGCCGGCCGGCTATACAGAAAAGGCTGGCTGGACCGCGAAAAAATTCATGGTTGCGGCCGCCAACCCGCTGGCAGTCGATGCCGGTTATCAGGTCCTGAAGGCCGGTGGCTCGGCGGTCGATGCGGCGATTGCGACGCAGTTGGTGCTGACCCTGGTCGAGCCGCAATCGTCGGGCATCGGCGGTGGCGCCTTCATGATGCATTTCGATGGCAGCACCGTCAAAGCGTTCGACGGCCGCGAAACCGCACCGGCCAGCGCGACCGACAAGCTGTTCCAGACCGCCAACGGCAAGGCCATGCCGTTCTATGAGGGCGTGGTCGGCGGCCGCTCGGTGGGTGCGCCGGGCGTGCTGCGGATGCTGGAACTGGCGCACCAGCAGTACGGCAAGCTGAACTGGGCCTCGCTGTTTGCGCCGGCGATCAAACTGGCCGAAGACGGCTTTGCATTGAGTCCGATCCTGTACAAGACCTTGCAGGATGAAAAATACCTGAAGACCGATGCCGGCGCGGCGGCGTATTTCTACCAGCCGGACGGCCAACCGAAAGCGGTCGGCACCATCCTGAAAAACCCTGACTACGCCAAGGCGCTGCGCGAGATCGCCGCCGGCGGCGCCGATGCGTTTTACAAGGGCCGCATCGCAAAGGATATCGAGACCAAGGTCAAGAGCCATCCGACCAATCCGGGCGGCCTGACCGCGCAGGATATTGCAGGTTACCAGGCCAAGCAGCGCGCGCCGATTTGCAGCGACTATAAAGCGTGGACCGTGTGCGGTATGCCGCCGCCATCGTCCGGCGGCATCGCGATCGCGCAGATGCTGGGCATGCTGGAAACCAAGGACATCCGTGCCTACGCACCGCAGAACGGCGCGTTGAGCGCCGGCGGCGTGCATCTGTTTTCGGAAGTAGGGCGGCTGGCCTATGCCGATCGCGGCCGCTACGTGGCCGATACCGATTTCGTGCCGCTGCCGGGCAATAGCGCGCAGCCACTGCTCGACAAACAATACCTGGCCGCGCGCGCCGCGCTGATTACCGACACGTCGATGGGTGTGGCCCAGGCCGGCCAACCGCCGGCGATGAAGCTGGCGTGGGGCAAGGACACCTCGCCGGAACTGCCATCGACCTCCCACATGGCGATCGTGGACGGCGACGGTCATGCGGTGTCGATGACGACCACGGTCGAGGACATCTTCGGTTCGCGCCTGATGGTCGATGGTTTCATCCTGAACAACGAGCTGACCGACTTCTCTTTTGATTCGGTCGATGCCAACGGTCCGATCGCGAACCGGGTCCAGCCCAACAAGCGCCCGCGCAGCTCGATGGCGCCGACCCTGGTGTTCGACAAGGGCACCAAGAACCTGGTGATGGTGATCGGCTCGCCCGGCGGTTCGGCCATCATCAACTATGTCGCCAAGGTGCTGGTCGGCACCATGGATTGGGGCCTGAACCTGCAGCAGGCGATCAGCCTGCCCAACATCGGCAGCCGCAACGGCCCGACCGAACTGGAGCAGGGCCGCGTGTCGCCGGCGCTGATCGACGCGCTCAAAGCGAAGGGCCACAACGTGCGTGTGATGGAGCTGCCCTCCGGCCTGCATGGCCTGATGCGGATCCAGGTGCACGGTGAAGAAATCTGGTTCGGCGGCGCCGACCCGCGCAAGGAAGGCATCGCGATGGGCGATTGATGTCGCCGCCAGTGTTGAAACAAAATGCCGGAGCCATCCGGCATTTTTTTATCCGTGCGGCAAGCTTGCCTCTCCTCAAGCTGCAAATAGCCTGCTAGTCTCCCAGCATGGGTACCGACGCAATCACCAAATCGGAAAAAACCGGCTTGATCCTGAGCGGCGGCGGCGCGCGGGCCGCGTATCAGGTCGGGGTACTGCAAGCAGTCGCCGGCATTCTGGCGATGGCCGGCTTGCCGACCCGGCGCAACCCGTTCGATATCATTTGCGGCACCTCGGCCGGCGCCATCAACGCCACTGCGCTGGCCTGCCACAGCGACGACTTCGGCGAAGGCGTCAAGAAGATCGCCGACGTCTGGGCCCACTTCCGCGCCGAGCAGGTGTACCGCTCCGACTCGCTCGGTGTGCTGCGTTCCGGCGCGCGCTGGCTGTCGCTGCTGTCGTTCGGCTGGTTGTTGCGTAGCTGGCGCGTGTCGCCGCCCAATTCGCTGCTCGACAATACCCCGCTGGCGACCTTGCTGCACCGGATGCTGGATCTGCCGCGCCTCGATGCTGCGCTGGCTAACGGTCATCTGCACGCGCTGGCCGTCACCGCGTCGTCATACACTGCCGGTCAGCACATCACGTTTTACCAGAGCGCGGCGCAGATCGACCCATGGGTACGGATGCAGCGCATTGCGCAAGCCGACCAGATCGGGGTCGAGCATCTGCTGGCATCGTCAGCGCTGCCATTCATCTTTCCGGCGATTCCGCTGTATTGCGGCGGCCGTCGCGAATATTGCGGCGACGGTTCGATGCGGCAGTTGGCGCCGATTTCGCCGGCGATCCATCTCGGCGCCGACAAGGTGCTGGTGATCGGCGCCGGCCGCCTGAGCGAGCCGGCGCAACAAACGGTTGAATTCGCCCGCTACCCGAGCGTGGCCCAGATCGCCGGGCACGCGATGTCGAGCATTTTTCTCGACAGCCTGGCCGTGGATATCGAGCGGCTGAACCGGATCAACCTGACGCTATCGTTCCTGACGGAAGAGCAACGGCAGCGCACGCCGCTGCGACCGATCGAGATCCTGGTGATCGCGCCGTCGCAACGGCTCGATGAAATCGCCAGCCGCCATATCGGCAGCCTGCCGCGACCGATCCGCACCCTGCTCAGCGGCATTGGTGCCACCGAGGCGCGCGGCGCGGCGCTGGCCTCTTATCTATTGTTCGAATCGAGCTATACCCAGGAGCTGATCGCATTGGGCCAGCACGACACCTATGCCCGCAGCCACGATGTGCTGACGTTTTTCAATCAATGACGGCGTTGCCGCATGCCTGGATCGCCCGCGTTGTTTTTCAAGCGATTGGTGAGTATGTCTGTTTGGCCCACTATTCTATTGCGTATAATGATGATGTTGCCATGAGTATATCGACGTGCATCATGACCTCCGTCGATCAGGTCACTGCGCCGCACGGACCGGCAACCGCGCGCCGGCATGCGAAGTGGCCGATTTTGAAGAATAAAAGCGGTTTTCGCGCCGATTCGGCGCAACTAAGCGACTTAAGCCGCTAATTCGGGTTGATTCGTTTTGTACAACACGTTACCCTATCGGGAATCCTCATTAGATTGCCGTTAAGTAACTGGGACCATCAGGAAGCGACCGTGAATTTCAAGTGCTTGAAGAATTGGATGTTTTTCCTGGTCGGCGCCTTGCTGTCGCTGACCGTGTTCGCCAGGGGCGCGCTGCCGCCGGGAAGCATCGCGGTCGCCCAATTGCCGCGCGAGGCGCAGCAAACGCTGGTGCGGATCAAGCAGGGCGGGCCTTTCCCGTATGCCAAGGACGGTGTCGTATTTGGCAATTACGAGAAGGCATTGCCGAAACGAGGGCGCGGTTATTACCGTGAATACACCGTCAAGACGCCGGGTGTGCGCAGCCGCGGCGCGCGCCGCCTGATCGCTGGCGGCGCGGCCAATGCCGGCGAATATTATTACACCGACGATCATTACGCGACTTTTTCCCGCGTCCAAGAGTAACGAGAGCAACGAGCGCAACCAAAGACCATCTATGCAAAGAACAATCGCACCGAGCGAGGGAGAAATGAGTTTGTTTAAAACCGTGCCGCCAAATGTGGTGCAGTCCATTCGCGCCTTTCGCGTCGATGACTTGCAGGCTGAGGCCGCTCGTCTCGGGCAGCATTTCCTGTACGCACATTGCGCCCATGCAACGACCAAACAACAGGTGCTGGCGACCATCGCCGAAGCCTTTCAATTCCCCAAGCATTTCGGCAAGAATTTCGACGCGCTGGGTGACTGCCTGACCGATCTGGTATACAAGGCTGGCCCCCAGCCCGGTTTCCTGGTGGTGCTGGAACAGCTGCCGAACACCCCGAAGTTCGATAAGGAAGGGCGCGAGACGCTGCTCGACGTGTTCCGCGATGCAGCCGATTTCTGGGCCGACAAGAAGGTCGCGTTCCGGGTGTTTTACTCGTTTGAGTGAGCCGCTACTGCCGCCCGGCGTGCTGACATTGGCACCGCAGAGTCACTAAGGAGCCGGCCCGACAGCCGGCTTTTTGTTTGGGGCCGGCAGGCCGCAACGGGTACAATGCGCGCTATGAGAAATATCGTCATTTTGATTTCCGGCCGCGGCAGCAATATGGAAGCCATCGTGCGTGCGGCCCGGGCGGAGCAGTGGCCGGCCAACATCGCCGCCGTCGTCAGCAACCGCGCCGATGCCGCGGGTCTGCAGTTTGCCGCCGCACACGGCATCGAGACCGCGGTGGTGCCGAACCGGGACTATCCGACGCGCGACGCATTCGACGCCGCATTGCAGGCGACCATCGAGCGTTTTTCGCCTGACCTGGTGGTGCTCGCGGGTTTCCTGCGGATCCTGACGGCGCCGTTGGTCGCGCATTATGCAGGCCGTATGCTTAATATTCATCCATCGCTGCTGCCGAGTTTTCCCGGTCTGGCGACGCATCGCCAGGCGCTCGTGGCCGGCGTCAAGCTGCATGGCGCGACGGTCCATTTTGTCACTGCCGACCTCGATCACGGACCGATCGTGGCGCAGAGCGCGGTGCCGGTGCTGGCTGACGATAGCGAGGACAGCCTGGCGGCGCGCGTGCTGACGCAGGAACATCTTATTTATCCAGCCGCGGTACGCAGCTTTGTCGAAGGTCGGCTGACGCTGGCCGATGGCCGCGTCCGGCTGGATGCCGGGCGTAGTGCCCAGGCACAGAACACACCGCCCCATTTTGTAGAGGATTCACATGAGATTGCCACCGGCGATTATTAACAATACCGAAGAAGTGCTGCGCGAAATCCTGCGCTTTACCGCGCCCGCCGACAGCACGCTGTCGCGCTATTTCCGCGACCATCCGCGGCTCGGCTCGCGCGAGCGCGGCGCGATCGCGGAAGGCATCTACGCGGTACTGCGCAACAAATCCTTCTATACCGATTTTGCCGAGGCCGGCAGCACGCCGACCATGCGCCGCCTCAGCCTGCTCGGTCTGGCGGCCGCGGTCGGCATCGATTCGCTGGGTGGACTGAGCGAAGAAGAGAGCGAATGGCTGACGCGTATCGAGCAGATCGACCGCACGCTGCTGCCGCCCATGATGCGCGCCAATCTGCCGAAGTGGTTGTACGACAAACTGGTGGCCCAGAATGGCGAGGCGGACACCTTGCAACTGGCCGATGCGCTGAACCAGCCGGCACCGCTCGATTTGCGGGTCAATACCATCAAGGCCAGCAAGGATGAAGTGGTGGCGGCGCTGGCCACCGCACCGATCCTGTGCGAGCCGACGCCTTATGCGCCGCTGTGTCTGCGTGTGCTGAAGAAGCCGTCGCTGCAGAATCTGCCGCTGTTCAAGAACGGCGCGATCGAGGTGCAGGATGAAGGCAGCCAGATTCTGGCGCAGATCGTCGGCGCCAAGCGCGGCGAGATGGTGGTCGATTTCTGTGCCGGCGCCGGCGGCAAGACGCTGGCGCTGGGCGCACTGATGCGCAACACCGGGCGCCTGTACGCGTTCGACGTGTCCGACAAGCGCCTCACCAAGCTCAAGCCGCGGCTCGCCCGCAGCGGCTTGTCGAACGTGCATCCGGTGCTGATCGCGCATGAACGGGACGCCAAGATCAAGCGTCTGGCCGGCAAGATCGACCGCGTGCTGGTCGACGCGCCGTGCAGCGGCCTGGGTACACTGCGCCGCAACCCGGACGTTAAATGGCGGCAGTCGGAGCGTGCGATTGTCGAACTGAACGAGAAGCAGAATGCCATCATGGCCGGCGCCGCACGGCTGGTCAAATCGGGCGGCCGCCTGGTGTATGCGACCTGCAGCCTGCTGGATGAGGAAAACGAGGCGGTGGTGGCGCAATTCCTGGCGACGCACGACGACTTTGCGCTGGTGCCGATGCGGGACGTGCTGGCCGAGCAAAAGATCGCGCTCGAGATGGACGATTACCTGAAATTGCTGCCACACAAGCATCAGACCGACGGGTTCTTCGCCGCCGTCCTGGAGCGAAAAAAACTGCCGGCCAAGCCAGCGCAGGTGCGCGCAGACGCCGCTGCAGCAGACGCGATTGAACCCAGCGACAGCGATACCGACCTGGCGCAGTCGGCAGCGGAATGAGCGATAGCGCCGCCGGTCGTGCCTGGCAGGCGACGCGCTGGAGCCTGCTGGCGCTAGCCTTGTTGGCCGCGCGCGCCTATGGTTTCGAGGCGGCCCAGCCGGCACCGCCGATCGCGGCGCAGGGTACCTTGCAGGCTGCATTCGCGCCGTGGGACGATGTCGAGGGACTGCTGGTCGCCACCATCGCCGGCGCCCGTCAGCAAGTGCTGGTGCAGGCCTATCTGCTGACCAGCAAGGAGATCGCGGCCAGCCTGATCGCCGCCAAACGGCGCGGCGTCGATGTGCGCGTGATGGTCGATGCCGAACAGTATGCCAAGGTGCCGGCCTCGAAAGTGCTCGATCTGGTCGCCGCCGGCATCCCGGTCTGGCAAGAAACCCGCTACCAGAACGCGCACAACAAGGTAGTCGTGATCGACCCCGCCACGGCGGGCGCGACGGTGATTACCGGTAGCTATAATTTCACCTGGAGCGCGCAGCACAAGAATGCCGAAAACGTGCTGATCGTGCGAAAGAATCCGGCGCTGGCGGCGCAATATGCGCAAAACTGGGAGCGTCAGCGGCAGCAAGCGACGCCCTGGAAATAAAGCGCGGGCGCCGCGCTTGTGGCCGGTATTTCAGCCCCCCCCCGCAGCGATGATGCCGATAAATACTATCCCCTTGTATGCATGATTTGCGCAATCATTTCCTGCGGAATCAAGGATATGTACTAAGGAGTATCTTATGAATCAAGTAAATTCTCGTCCTTGCTGCGCAACCTGAACCCACCACGATGATACCAACCCTGTTTTCCAACCTGCTGTCCGATCTGTGGGGCGACATGCGGAACGCCGATGTGGTGTGGCAAGTCGGCGCCATTTTGCTGTGTGTCGCCGTCGGCTGGGGACTGGCACGACTGCTGCGGCGCTGGATTGCGGCGCGCGGCGAGCAGCAGCGCATCGTCCGGCTCGGGGTAGAGAGTTTTACGCGGGTCTTGTCGCCGCTGCTGATTCTCCTGTTGCTGCTCGCCGCCAAACCGCTGCTGGCACCCGCGCATCACAACAACCTGCTGCGGGTGGCGATCCCGCTGGCGGCGTCGCTGGTGTTAATACGGCTCGGTTTTCACATTCTGCGGCGCGCGTTCGGGCGCCAGGGGCAGGTCGGCAATTTTCTGCTGATATTCGAAAAGCTGTTTGCCGCGCTGATCTGGGTCGGCGTCGCGCTGTATATCACCGGCCTGTGGGCCGAGCTGCTGCAATACCTGGACGAGACCCTGATCCCGGTCGGGCGCCATAAAGTATCGTTGCAAACCGTGCTGCAGGCGGTGGTGTCGGTGATCGTGACGCTGACCCTGGCGTTGTGGGCCGGCACCGCGCTGGAAGACCGGCTGATGCGGGTCGACACCTTGCACAGCTCGACGCGGGCGGTCATCACACGGATGGGGCGCGCACTGCTGATCGTGCTGGCGGTGCTGGCCAGCCTGTCGATGGTCGGTATCGATCCGACCGTGCTGTCGGTATTCGGCGGCGCGCTCGGCGTCGGTCTCGGCCTGGGCTTGCAAAAGATCGCCAGCAATTATGTATCCGGCTTTGTGGTGCTGATCGAGCGCAGGCTGGCGATCGGCGACATGATCACCGTCGATAAATATTATGGCAAGATTACGCAGATCAATGCACGCTACACGGTGCTACATGGGCCGGATGGCGTCGAACACGTGATTCCGAACGAGATGCTGGTATCGGGCCCGGTGCAAAACGAGTCCGCCCATGCGTCGCTGTGGTTGAAAACCGCGGTCTCGGTAAGTTATCATACTGACATTGAATTGGTATTGCAATTATTGAAAGATGCCGCCGCCAGCGTCGAGCGGGTGGCGAAAGAGCCGGCGCCGAGTGCGCGGCTGGCCAATTTTGGCGCCAACGGGCTGGACCTGGAAGTCAGTTTTGCCATCCGCGACCCCGAGAATGGCCGGGGCAGTGTGGCACCCGATATCAATCTGGCAATATGGCGATCGTTCCAGCAGCACCAGATTTCTGTCTCATATCCACAACGCGAGATCAGGATACTTAGCGAGGAGTTGACAACTAAATAAGCGTAGAAAAAAGACGATGGAGAAATATTCTGTCAAAGCCAGTGAGACTCACGTACAATTGCATGATGCTTGGGTCGGGTTGCGCTCGCGCAAGAAATTCGAGCTGGAAATTTTTATCACCGGAGCAAAACTATTTTGAATACAGTTTTTGATGCTGTGCTGGATTTTTTGTCGAATGGCGTAACGCGCGCCAGCGGCTGGCAGGTGGTCGCCTATACCATGGTGGTCACTCATATCACGATCGTCGCCGTCACGATTTTCCTGCACCGCTGCCAATCCCATCGGGCACTCGATCTGCACGCCATCCCGAGCCATTTTTTCCGCTTCTGGCTGTGGCTGACCACCGGTATGGTGACCAAGGAATTTGCTGCGATCCATCGCAAGCATCACGCCAAATGCGAAACCGAAGAAGACCCGCACAGCCCGGTCACTCGTGGCATCAAGAAAGTGTTGCTGGAAGGCACCGAACTATATCGCGCCGAATCCAAAAATCTTGAAACAATCGAGAAATACGGCACCGGCACGCCCGACGACTGGATCGAACGCAATCTGTATACCAAGCACAGCGCCTGGGGCGTGGTGCTGATGATGATCATCGACCTGGCCCTGTTCGGCGTGATCGGCATTACCGTTTGGGCGGTGCAGATGGCGTGGATTCCGGTCACGGCGACCGCGATCATCAACGGCATCGGCCACTATTGGGGCTATCGCAATTACGACTGCGCCGACGCTGCCACCAACGTATTTCCGATCGGCATCCTGATCGGCGGCGAGGAGCTGCACAACAACCACCACACGTTCGGCACCTCGGCCAAGCTGTCGTCGAAGTGGTATGAATTCGACATCGGCTGGATGTATATCCGCCTGATGGAAATGGTCGGCCTGGCCAAGGTCAAGAAAGTCGCGCCGACACCGAAATTTGCGACCGCCAAATTGGTGGCCGACCTCGATACCTTGCAGGCGGTGATCGCGAATCGTTATGACGTGATGGCCAAATACGCGAAGTCGCTGAAGCGTACCTGGCAGGCCGAGATCGAGCCGCTGAAGGAAACGGCCAAGCTCGAACCGGGCTTCCTGAAGTCCTCGAAAAAGCTGCTACAACGCGAACCGGCCAAACTCGAAACACCGCAAAAGCAGCAACTGACCGAGCTGTTCCTGCACAGTAAAGCACTGCAGACCATGCATGAAATGCGGGTCGAACTGGGCGCGATCTGGGAACGTTCACATTTCACCCGTGATCAGCTGCTGCAACAATTGCAGGACTGGTGCGCGCGGGCCGAAGCGTCCGGCATCCATGCGCTGCAGGATTTCTCGCGCCGCTTGCGTAGCTATGCGTGATTGATTCCTGATCAAATGAAAACGGCACCTGCGGGTGCCGTTTTTTTTTGCGCCTGATGGGTCCGACACTGTCATCACACACATCACACCTGCATTATGGTTTGCGTAACGGATCAAGCAAATGCCGCAACGCGTTGTGGTCCAGCTCGTACATCAGCGCAATCAAGCCGCCCAGTTCGCCTGACGGAAAGCCCGCGCGGGCGAACCAGCCAAGGTAATGCCCCGGCAAATCGGCGATCAGACGCCCCTTGTATTTCCCGTAAGGCATTTCACGGGTGACTAACAGTCGTAGCAGTTCCGGATTCATTGTGGTGTCAGACCCGCGTCCAGCTGATAGGCACTTCGCAGCTTAGCCTTGTTCGCCACGTGCGCGCGTGTCTGCGCGCACGCCAGACCTTCATCATGTACTTTCTCGCACCCGCAGGGAAAACCCCAGATCGATGTTGGATGCGGCCGGCGTTTCGCCCCTCATTCGTTGCAGCAGCATGGTCGCGGCGGCATGGCCGATGTTGTAGCGCGGCGTCGCAATCGTGGTGAGTGATGGGCTCACCCAGGCCGAGGCGGCAAGATCATTGAAGCCGGCGACCGCGAGCTGCTCCGGCACGCGAATGTCGCGCCGCCGGGATTCAAACAGCACGCCCAGCGCCAGGTCATCATTACAGCAAAACAGGGCATCACAGTCCGGCGCTTGCCGTAACAGCCGACCCAGCATGTCTACCCCCAGGCCGATGGAAGAGGGTGTGGCATCCAGAATTTCTCCTGCAGCGAAAGGCAATCCGGCCTCCTGCAAGGCGCTGCGATAGCCATATAGGCGTTGCATCACGCGCGGATCCAGTTGCGCGCCGAGAAAGCCGATGCGCCGATAACCGCGGCTCAGCAAATGGGATGCCATTGCGTGCCCGGCATCAAATTGGTTGAGACCGACGCAATAAGAGTCCGGTCCCGCCAGCTCCATCATGTGGACCACCGGCATCCGGCTTTTTTCCAGCAATTGCCGGATTAATGGGGTCTGGTCGAAACCCGTCAGTAGTACGCCGTCCGGTGAATGCTCCAGATAGGCACGAAACAGATTCTCTTCCTCGGCGGGCGAATAGCGGGTGTCGCCGATCAAGGTACGGTAGCCGTGCGCGTGCAGCACGTCGCGCGCCCCTGCCAACACATCCGTAAATACCGTATTCGACAGCGACGGAATCAGGACCGCGACGCTGTCGGAGCGCGCCCGCGCCAGTGCTCTTGCCGCGCGGTTTGGTATGTAGCCGATGTCGGCAATGACCGATGCAATCTGTGTGCGCAGCTCTTCGGAGACCAGTTGCGGGGTGTTGATCGCGCGCGACACGGTGATGCTGCTGACACCGACACGCGCGGCGATGTCGGCGAGAGTGGCCCGCTCGGACTGGGTAGGGCGCGGTTTTCGGATTGACATAAAGGACTTTTTACGGGAATCAGGTGGCAAAGGCAATGACTATAGTTTCTTTTTGCAACGCAATGTCTGCCGCCGGCGCAGGCAGTGGGCGGACGACCGTCATTGTAGAAAATTAGACAATAATTTGCTGCGGCGCGACATCGAAAGTACTTTACAAACTGTCCAACATCATTAAAATGCATGTCAATGTTAGCGCTAACATTGACTCAAGACGACATGAAATGCGGTCGTGCCTAGCGAATGAAACTCTTGGATTCAGTATGAACAAAACAGTGGGCAACACGGCAGGCTCCCCCAAACGGTGGGTGGTGATGGGGGTCAGCGGCTGCGGCAAAAGCGAAATCGGACAGCGGCTGGCGGACCGCCTCGGTATTGCCTATGTGGAAGGTGACAACGACCATCCCGCGGCCAATATTGCGAAGATGGCGACCGGCACGCCGCTCGACGATACCGACCGCAATGAGTGGCTGCTGGGTCTGCAAGCCCGAATTCGGGCTGCGCAGCAGCGCGGCGAAGCTTTGGTGCTGTCCTGTTCGGCATTGAAGCGGCGCTATCGGGATCTGTTGCGGGCAGGCGATCCGGCCCTGGTGTTTATCCATTTGGAAGGCGACCGCGATCTGATCGCATCTCGCATGCGGCAAAGGCCGGGCCATTTTATGCCGGTCACGCTGCTCGACAGCCAGTTTCTCGATT
The DNA here is from genome assembly GCF_042646465.1 of Pseudundibacterium arcticum. Lineage (NCBI taxonomy): Bacteria > Pseudomonadati > Pseudomonadota > Betaproteobacteria > Burkholderiales > Oxalobacteraceae > Pseudundibacterium > Pseudundibacterium arcticum. The sequence goes on along the minus strand of NZ_JBHRTP010000008.1, from coordinate 90,379 downwards.
TGGAGCCCTTGATGGATGACGAATTGGGGATCCGTCTGAATATCGAATGCGGTCCCGAGCAGATCGTGGATCAGGTGCTACAGCGATTTAGCAAAGACGTAGAAATATAAATTCCAAAAGCAGTTTCAGAAAACCACGAGGAGACACAGATGGCAATATTTTTAGGCAAGCGCATTCCAAATCGGCGTTGGGGCATCGGCAGCCTGCTCGGCATCGGGGTGCTGATCAACTACATCGACCGCATCAGTCTGTCGGTCGCGGCGCCGCAGATCAAGGAAGCATTCAACCTGGGCCCGGTGGAACTGGGGTTGTTATTTAGCGCATTCTTTTGGTCTTATGCATTGCTGCAAATACCGGCCGGCGTGATACTCGACCGTTTTGGCGTCACCAAAGTAGGGCGCTGGGGCGCGTTCTTATGGGGAACAGCCGCCACCATCACCGCCTTTGCCAGCGGCTTCGGCGGCATATTTGCGGCGCGGGTGATGCTTGGCATTGCCGAGGCGCCCGGATTCCCGGTCAGCTCGAAAGCGACCGGCTACTGGTTTCCGCGCAAAGAGCGCGGTCTGGCGACCGCGATTTTTGACGCTGCGGCAAAATTCTCCAATGTGATCGGCGTGCCGTTGGTGGCATTTTCGGTGGTCGCGTTGGGCTGGCGCTGGGGCTTTGGCATGACGGCGATGTTGAGCTTCCTGTATTTCATCGCCTTTTTCATTTTTTATCGCGACCCGAGCCAGGACACCAAGCTCAGCCAACTGGAGTATGCCTACATCAAGGAGGGCGGCGCGACCCTGGAAGGCCCCTCCGGCGTGAGCCCGATGGGGATGTTGAGTCACCTGCTGCGCAATGCCAAGGTCTGGGGCTTGACCATCGGTTTTGCCGCCTACGGTTACTCCTTCTATCTGTTCCTCACCTGGTTGCCTGGTTATCTGGTCCAGACCATGCACATGAGTATCCTGAAATCGGCCGGCTATGCCGCCATCCCATGGGCCGTGGCCACCGCGACCGATCTGTTTGTCGGCGGCTGGCTGATCGATCATCTTATTTCGAACGGACGGGACGAATCGAAGGTCAGAAAAGCGGTGCTGATCGTCGGCATGTTGTTCGGCCTCGCTGTGTTTGGCGCCACCCAGACCACGGATCCCGCATGGGCCATTTTCTGGATTTCAGTCGCACTCGGCGGATTGGCCTCGGCCGCACCGGTCGGCTGGTCGCTGCCCTCGTTGATCGCACCGAAGGGCGGTGTCGGCACCATCGGCGGCATCATGAATTTCGTGAACAACCTGATGGGTGCCGCTGCCCCGATCGTCACCGGAATCATCGTCGGCGCGACCAATTCCTTTGCCAATGCATTCTTCGTCGCGGGGGTGATACTGGTCATCGGCATTATTTCCTTCGTCTTCGTGCTCGGAAAAATTGAACCGATCCCGGACATCATCGAGCCGTCAGTGCCACGCCCTGCAGCGGTGTGACACGTAATTGTTGTGCAGCGGCCGGTGCCGGCAGGGCGGCATCGGGTGTCGGCGGTCGGCTTTCACGCGCAACCATCATCGTCGTTCGCCAGCACAGCCGGTGACCGTCACCCCGTGCTGCGTGTCGATTCCCCGTTCGCGGAGCGGGAAGATGCATGCACTCTGCGCGCCCAGTCACCGTCATCCGTGAAGCTGCTCTTCAGGTCGGGAGCGGACGGCTGGCGCGCTGCGCCATCACGCTTTGGCGCATTACATGACCATATAAAACAAATATCCATTCTGGATTCATAAACTCAGGAGACACCCAATGAAAAAACAAATTCTCGCCACACTGGCACTGGCCGCACTCGCAGGTACCGCCGCCGCACAAAGCAAGGTCACGATGTACGGCCTGGCGGACCTCGGACTAGACCGGCAAAGCGGCGGCACCGCCGGCAGCGTTACCAAGGTATCGAGTGGCATTCAAAATGGTTCGCGGCTCGGCTTCAAAGGCACCGAAGATTTGGGCGGCGGGGTGTCTGCGCTGTTCGTGCTGGAAATGGGCATTGCGATGGATACCGGGAACAGCAATCAGAGTGGGCGCCCGTTCGGCCGCCAGGCCTACACCGGCTTGAAAGGCGATTTCGGTGCCGTCACCCTGGGCCGGCAGTACACCGCGATCGACGGCGCATTGTGCGGTGGCACCGATCCTTTCGGTTGCGGCCTGGCAGGCACCGCCGGCAATCTGTTTTCCGATGGCGGTACGCCGACCAATGACGGCAACGGTTCCCGTACCAATAACGCGATCAAATATACGGCGCCGGTCACGGCCGGTTTCAATGCCGAAGCGACCTATGCACCAGGTGAAGTGGCTGGCAACAACACTGCCGGCCGCACGATGGGCGGAGCCATCGGCTATGGAAACGGTCCGTTCAATATCAAGCTGGCCCACAATAATGTCGCGAATGCGACCGATACCAGCCGCGCCAAAGTCACCTTCCTGGGCGGTAAATACGATTTTGGTCCAGTGGCATTGAGCCTGGGGCTGGCACTCAACAGGGACGCTTTTTCCAGCAACACCAACATCGCCAATCCGGACTCGAGAGATGTCCTCGCCGGTGTCACCGTGCCATGCGGCGCCGGCACGTTGCTGGCGTCCTTCATCAAGAAGACCGACAAGAGCGGCGCCGGCAACGACGCACGTCAGCTAGCCGTCGGCTATCTGTACGCACTGTCCAGGCGTACCAACCTGTACTCGTCTTATGCCCGCATCAACAATACGGTGCAGAACACGCAAGCGGCGAAGTTCTACACCGTGGGCAATGCGATTGACGGCGGCAGCGGCAATAGTGCATTCAATTTCGGTATGCGTCACACGTTCTGATGGCGTATTCGCATTAAACCTGCCGCTCGTCTTTCCCGCAAGCGGTCGTTCAAGGCTCAGGCAGTTCAGGCTACGGGGCACGCTGCTGGCGGCGCGCCCCGTTTGAGCGAGTCAGGCCAATTATTTTAATACTGTGCGTGAATTCACTGCTTGCACCGGACGATTGTTTGGATGGTGCATTACATGAGAGAAGGCTTCTACTTGCGCCTTGGAGACGGTGATCGGCTGTTTCATCACCAGCCACCGCACACCTTCCGAACAGGGAGGAGTTGTCAGTGAGCCGTTGAAACGGTAGTAGTCACGTTTGGCAGGGAGTAGCGCTGCTGCTGCAACAGGTGATGATAATGCGTTCGTCTCGCCTGCGTCTTTAGGCATCAGCGGCCATATCTTGGAAAGGGCTTTGTTTTCGGCCCCTTCTTTGAACATGACTGCAATAACTGCAAGGTTTCCATCTTTATCTGCATGTACCAAGTGCGCTTCCATTGGATATGACTTGCCATTGATCAGGTTCTCACTGGGCGCATGGAAATGAAATTGTTTGAGCTCGAATCGGATGCTATCGACTGTGACGCTGCTTCCTGCAGCATAATTTATTTGCACAGTGTGGCCATTGTTCAGGATTTCATTGCCACCGGTCTGATATGCAAATTTGATTGGTTTTAGATCAGCTTCGATGAAGCCAGTCAAATTGATCGGTGATTGATTCTTACCGGCACAGGCACCGTATTCAGGCGTCAGCGTGGCCCATTCATTCGGCCCGCCAGTACCTGAGTAAGTCCAGTGCGATTCGCTTCCAGCAAATGCAGCACAGGAAGCCAATAGCATGCCCCCAATCAGAACAGACTTTTTCAAAATTCACTCCTAGTTGATGCGCACCCGTGATAACAGTGCCAGGCTTCGGGTGCATTTAAGCCTAACGGAGAGAGTTTATCCGCCGCTGCAGTTTGAGCAGTCCGGCGGCGCCAGCCGTTCGGCCCTTTTCGTTATTTGCCAGATCATATCAAGCCGATGACAGTGAAATGGCTGCTTTCAGTGCGAATGGGTGACTGATTTGAGATGCGAATATGCGGCTGCTTTGGAATGCGAATCGATGCTTACTTTGATGCGAATATGCACTCATCATTGATACGAACGGGAGGGCACTGGTGCGAGCGTGTTTGGGAGCATAGTTTGGGAGCATAAATATCACCTGAATAGGCCAGCGGCAGCGAGTGCCGTGCCGCCCAATGGTCCGCCCACCGTGCAGTCCACCCACACGGTGAGCGAACCGGACGTAAACACCAAAAAGCCCCGCAAGACATCATCTTGCGGGGCTTTTTAGCAGAATCTGCAGAACCGGGATCAATTACTTGATCTTGGTTTCCTTGTATTCAACGTGCTTGCGGACTTTCGGGTCGAACTTCATGATCGACATTTTTTCCGGCGTCGTACGCTTGTTTTTGGTGGTGGTATAGAAATGACCGGTACCTGCGGTCGATTCCAGCTTGATTTTGTCGCGGCCTGATTTCGCCATGATTTCTCCTATATTTCGCTAGAGCGCGGGTTAGACTTTTTCGCCACGGGCGCGCATGTCTACGAGCACGGCGTCAATGCCGATTTTGTCGATCACGCGCAAACCGGCGTTGGATAGGCGCAGCGACACCCAGCGGTTTTCGGATTCAACAAAAATGCGGCGATTTTGCAGGTTAGGCAAAAAGCGACGCTTGGTTTTGTTATTTGCATGGGAAACATTGTTGCCGACCATCGGCTTCTTCCCGGTGACTTGGCAAACACGTGCCATGGCTCACTCCTTAAAAATTTCCGAAATTGGAAAAGAAGCGAGTATAGCCAAAAAACCTTGCTTTATCAATGACTTGTGAAAATTAATTGTGTCTTGCGCATCTGAATTAATTTAACAATTTGATTGTCGGTCGTCACATTCGGCTTTCACGCGGTCTGCGCCGCACACTGTGCGGTCCCGCCGTAAAAAATATACTGGATCCAGTATATTTTGGCGCCGCATATAAAATAAGGGGATCGGACTGTTTTTGATCGATACTCCCGGGAAAACACCATCTGCGTCAGATTTGTCCATGCTCGGCGAAGGAATACACGGTTGGCCCGGCGATAATGAAATGGTCGAGCACCCGCACGTCGACCAGGCTCAAGGCCTGCTTCAATGCCTGCGTTAGCGAGTGGTCGGCGGCGCTCGGTTCCGGCGTCCCGGACGGATGGTTGTGCGCCAGCATGAGGCTGGCCGCATTATGGCCAAGCGCGGCTTTCACCACTTCGCGCGGATAGACGCTGGTGTGGGTCAGAGTGCCGCGAAATAACTCCTCGCTCGCGATCAGGCGGTTTTTGACGTCCAGGAACAGCACCGCGAACGATTCGTACTGCTTGCCGGCCAGCAGCAGTTGTAGATATTGCTTGACCGCCTGTGGCGAACTGAGCGTGACGCCGGCCTGCAATTGTTCGGCCAGCGCGCGGCGCGCCAGTTCCAGCACCGCCTGCATCTGTGCATATTTGGCCGGGCCGAGCCCGTTGATGGCGGAAAAATCGTTCAAGCCAGCCGAGAACAGACCATTCAACGAGCCAAAATGGCCCACCATGTCGCGCCCGAGGTCGACTGCCGATTTGCCCTTGACGCCAATGCGCAAAAATACCGCCAATAGTTCAGGATCGGACAGCGCCTGGGCGCCGTGCTTGATCAGTCGTTCGCGCGGACGTTGGTCTTGCGGCCAGTCGGTGATTGCCATGTTTATTCCGTAGAAAGGGAAAATCGGGCCGCTGGCGGCTGCGCGGGACAAGCAGAGGTCGGATGGCCCGGCCACAGGTGGCTTACAATAGCGGTTGGCCTCATTAATCCAGTCCGTTCATGTCACCATCCACTGTTCCGGTCGTCTCCGAAGGCGCCTATCTTACTTTGCATTACCGGCTGGCGTCGATGGCCGGCGATAATATTATTACAACTTTTCAGGCCAGCCCGGCCACGCTGCAGCTCGGCAACGGCCAGTTGGCGCCATTCCTCGAAACCTGTCTGATCGGCCTGCCGGAAGGCGCCCACCAGAGTTTCGTGCTGACGCCGGAGCAGGCCTTCGGCCCGCGCAACCCAGAGCTGTTGCAGCGCGTCACGCGCGCCACGCTGGACGAAAACTCCGCACGCGACGCCGAGTACAAGATCGGTGATCTGGTCGACTTTGCGGCGCCAGGCGGCGGTCGCTTCGCCGGCATCCTGCGCGAGATCAATGACGGCGACGCCTTGTTCGACTTTAACCATCCATTGGCCGGACAATCGCTGACGTTCGAAGTGAAAATTATCGGCGTGCTCTGATCGGCTGCGACGCGCCACAGACCGCCTGTGTATGAATCGGGCCGCACCGGCGACCGGCGCACCGGCGGGCCGGGCGGCAATGGAAGGATGTAAGGAATAACCATGCAACAAACAACTCAGGAATCCATAGCCAAGGAAATCGTGCTGGCGCAACCGCGCGGCTTTTGCGCCGGCGTTGATCGCGCGATCGAGATCGTCGAACGCGCGCTGACGCAGTTCGGCGCGCCGATCTATGTGCGCCACGAAATCGTGCATAACGCCTATGTGGTCAATGACCTGCGCAACAAGGGCGCGATTTTCATCGAAGAACTGGCCGATGTCCCGGCCGGCAATACCGTGGTGTTTTCGGCGCACGGCGTATCGAAAGCGGTGCGGATCGAGGCCGACGCGCGTGGCCTCAAAGTGTTCGACGCCACCTGTCCGCTGGTGACCAAGGTGCACATGGAAGTGGCCAAGATGCGGCGCGAAGGGCGCGAAATCGTCATGATCGGCCATGACGGTCATCCCGAGGTCGAAGGCACGATGGGCCAGACCGACGAAGGCATGCATCTGGTCGAAACGGTCGACGATGTCGCGCGGCTGCAGGTACGCAATCCCGCGATGCTGGCCTTTGTGTCGCAGACCACCTTGTCGGTCGACGATACCATCGACGTGATCGCGGCCTTAAAGCGCAAGTTCCCGAATATCGCCGAACCCAAGAAGGCCGATATCTGCTATGCCACCACCAACCGTCAGGAGGCCGTCAAGTTCATGGCGCCGCAGGTGGACGTGGTGATCGTGGTCGGTAGCCCGAACAGCTCCAACTCGAACCGCTTGCGTGAAGTGGCCGAGAAGAAGGGCACCAGCGCCTATATGGTCGACAATGCCGCGCAAATTGATCCTGCCTGGCTGCAGGGAAAATCCCGGATCGGCGTCACCGCCGGCGCGTCGGCGCCGGAAATCCTGGTGCAGGCGGTGATCGACCGCCTCAAGGAATGCGGCGCGAAAAGCGTGCGCACGCTGGAGGGCGTCGAAGAACACGTCACTTTCCCGATGCCGAAGGGCCTGCACGGCGCGTCCGCCAGCTGATCGGGCGCGGCCCGCCTTTCTACCCACCATCGCCGCTGCTGCTGACCCGTCCCCCGGGCGTGCGGCGGGCGCGCTTCCCACGCTCGTTCGGTCAGCACGGCCGCGCGGTGCGCGCCGATGCGCCGCAGTTCGCCTTCCCGCCGGCCAATAGCCATCGCGCCGACAGACTCCCTCGTGGGGCCGCGTTGCGTGCGCAAAAAATTATATTCAGAATATTGCGGCAATTTCCATTCATAGTTTTTCGACTTCTTCGTTATGATAGGCGGCGCCAAATTTTGCGGGGCTTGACCCATAGCAAAGACAGGTGTCCGCGTTCGATGAATGTGGTTGTACGAATCATAATCAGCAGAGTACTATGCTCTGAGAACCACTAGGTTCGCCAAGTCCACAAGATTTGTGCGCTGAATCAACTTCGGGAAAATCCCCGGCAGTTTTTAATGGTTACGTGCGCGCAACTAACAAAGACATTTATCTAACATCTAAATGTTTAAAAAAATTAATCAGGAGACGTAACATGTTGCACTGCAAACTCAATTTTGCCACTCAATTAGTCATGACCGTTCTGGTCGGATAATCAGCTTTTCAAACGAACGGCACCCCCATCCATCTGGCCAGGGTGCCGTTTTAGTATAAAAAATGTTTTTGCGCTGCAGTGACGTCGCGCAACGACACGAGATGACTTAAACAGAGGGCGAAAATATGGATACATTTATCCAACAAATGATTAACGGAGTGGTGCTGGGCAGCATGTATGCGCTGGTCGCGCTCGGTTACACGATGGTGTACGGGGTACTGAACTTGATTAACTTTGCGCACGGCGATGTGCTGATGATCGGCGCAATGGCCGGCCTGACGATACTGAAAGTGGTGCAGAACGTAGCGCCCGATTTGCCCGGTATCGTCAAACTGGCCATTGCGATCATCGGCGCGATCCCGGTCTGCGTCATCGTCAATGTGATCATCGAACGCGTCGCCTACCGGCCGCTGCGCAATGCGCCGCGGCTGGCGCCGCTGATCACCGCAATCGGTGTCTCGCTCTTGCTGCAGACTTTCGCGATGATGATATGGGGCCGCAGCCCGCTGCCGTTCCCGCAACTGATGCCGTCCGAATCGCTGCATATCGGCGGTGCGCTGATCTCGCAGACCCAGGTAATGCTGCTGGTACTGGCCACCGTCTCGATGGTCGGTCTGGTGTTGCTGGTTGAAAAGACCAAGATGGGCCGCGCCATGCGCGCCACCGCCGAGAACCCGCGGGTGGCTGGCCTGATGGGCGTCGATTCGAACAAGGTGATCGTCGCCACCTTTGCGATCGGCGCCGCGCTGGCTGCCGTGGCCGGTGTGATGTGGGGTGCCAACTATGCGTCGGCTCAGTTTGCGATGGGCTTCCAGCCCGGCCTGAAAGCGTTTTCCGCTGCGGTGCTGGGCGGTATCGGCAACATCTATGGCGCGATGCTGGGAGGCATTGTGCTCGGCCTGATCGAGAGCCTCGGCGCCGGTTATATCGGCGACCTGACTGGCGGTTTCTTCGGCAGTAACTATCAGGATATTTTTGCATTCATCGTGCTGATCATCGTTTTGACGCTGCGTCCGTCCGGCATCATGGGCGAACGCGTAGCTGATCGCGCGTAAAGGAAATCACTATGATTAAACTATTCGATACCAAACAAAATCCCGCCAAGGCCTATGCCAGTATGGCCGTGTTCGGCATCCTGCTGATCGTGTTCCCGTTCTTCGCCGGCCAGTTCGGTAACTCATGGGTCCGCATCATCGACTTCGCGCTACTGTACATCATGCTGGCGCTGGGACTGAACGTCGTGGTCGGTTTCTGCGGCTTGCTCGATCTCGGTTACATCGCATTCTATGCGCTCGGTGCCTACATGACGGCGTTGCTGGCGTCGCCGCAATTTGCGGTGGTGCTGGAATCGTTCGTCAATCAATATCCGGTCGTCGGCAACTTCCTGTTGTGGGTGTTCGGTGCTGAAATTGCGCAAACCGGTATCCATCTGTCGGTCTGGTTCATCGTGCCCCTCGCGGCCGCGTTTGCCGGTATGTTCGGCGCGCTGCTCGGTGCGCCGACCCTGAAACTGCGCGGCGATTATCTGGCGATCGTGACCCTCGGCTTCGGCGAGATCATCCGTATCTTCATGAACAATCTGAATGCGCCGGTCAACATCACCAATGGCCCGCAAGGGGTGAACCTGATCGATCCGATCCGTATTTTTGGCGTGTCGCTGGCCGGCAAGCAGGGTTCGCACGCGACGGTCGTGATCGGCAATTTTTCGATGCCGTCGGTGACTGCGTATTACTTCCTGTTCCTGTTGTTGTGTCTCGCGATCATCTTCGTGACGGTGCGTCTGCAGCATTCGCGACTCGGCCGCGCCTGGGTCGCCATTCGCGAAGACGAAATCGCCGCCAAGGCGATGGGCATCAATACCCGCAACGTCAAACTGCTGGCATTTGCGATGGGTGCATCGTTTGGCGGTATCTCGGGCGCGATGTTCGCATCGTTCCAAGGCTTCGTGTCGCCGGAATCGTTCGCGCTGACCGAATCGATCGCGGTGTTGACGATGGTGGTGCTGGGCGGTATCGGGCATATCCCTGGCGTGGTGCTGGGCGGCCTGATTCTGGCCTCGTTGCCTGAGGTGCTGCGTCACACGGTGGAGCCGGTACAGATGGCGATCTTCGGCCACGTGCTGATCGACGCCGAAGTGCTGCGCCAGCTGTTGTACGGTCTGGCGATGGTGCTGATCATGCTGAATCGCCCGGCTGGCTTGTGGCCTGCGCCCAAGCATGAGGACCGACCCGAGGCCGCAATCAAGGCCACGACTACTGTCACCGCTTCGATTTAAGGATTCTTCATGAGCGAACAAATCATTCTTAATATCGCCGGCGTCAACAAGCGGTTCGGCGGTTTGCAGGCGCTGTCCAATGTCAGCGTCAAGATCACCAAGGGCCAGATCTACGGCCTGATCGGCCCGAACGGTGCCGGCAAGACCACGTTCTTCAACGTGATCACCGGTCTGTACCAGCCTGACACCGGCTCCTTCGAGCTGGCCGGCAAGCCGTATTCACCATCGGCACCGCACGAGGTGGCCAAGGCCGGCATTGCCCGCACGTTCCAGAACATCCGCCTGTTCAGCGAGATGAGCGCGGTCGAAAACGTGATGGTCGGACGCCACGTGCGCACCCAACAGGGCGTGTTCGGCGCCGTGTTCCACCACAAGGCCGCGCGCAAGGAAGAGCAGGAGATTCGCCAACGTGCGATGGAGCTGCTCGATTTCGTCGGCATCGCAAAATTCGCCGAGCGTACCGCGCGGCACCTGTCGTACGGCGATCAGCGCCGTCTCGAAATCGCGCGCGCATTGGCGACCGACCCGCAGCTGCTGGCGCTGGATGAGCCGGCCGCCGGCATGAACGCGACCGAGAAGATGGCGTTGCGTGAATTGCTGGTCAAGATCAAGGCAGAAGGCAAGACGATTCTGCTGATTGAACACGACGTCAAACTGGTGATGGGCCTGTGCGACCGCATCACCGTACTCGATTACGGCAAGCCGATCGCGGAAGGCGTACCGGCAGACGTGCAAAAAAACCAGGCAGTCATCGAGGCATATTTGGGAGGATCGCACTAATGACTCAAAGCGTACTGAAAATCAGCGGCCTGAAGGTCGCGTACGGCGGCATCCAGGCGGTCAAGGGCATCGACCTCGAAGTCAACAAGGGCGAACTGGTCACCCTGATCGGCGCCAATGGCGCCGGCAAGACCACCACGCTGAAAGCGATCACCGGCACCCTGCCTGACTGCAAGGTCGACGGCGACATCCATTATTTGGGGAAGCCGATCAAGGGCACGACCTCGTTCCAGCTGGTCAAGCAGAACCTTGCGATGGTGCCGGAAGGCCGTGGCGTATTCACGCGCATGAGCATCTACGAGAACCTGCTGATGGGCGCCTACGTCCGTGACGACAAGGCCGGCGTCGAAGCCGATATCGAGAAATGGTTCGGCGTGTTCCCGCGTCTGAAAGAGCGTGCGGCGCAGATGGCCGGTACCCTGTCCGGTGGCGAGCAGCAGATGCTGGCGATGGCGCGCGCGCTGATGAGCCATCCGGAGCTGCTGCTGCTGGACGAGCCGTCGATGGGCCTGTCACCGATCATGGTCGAGAAAATCTTCGAAGTGGTGCGTAACGTGTCGGCCCAGGGCGTGACCGTCCTGCTGGTCGAACAGAATGCGAAACTGGCGTTGCAGGCGGCGCATCGCGGCTATGTGATGGATTCCGGTCTGGTAACCATGAGCGGCAACGCGAAAGACATGCTGGACGATCCACGCGTCAAGGCGGCGTATCTGGGAGAGTAAGCGGACAGCAGGCACCGCTCCGATCACGGACCGGTGCCTGGTTCAAAAAAACGCCATGCACGGGCAACCGGCATGGCGTTTTGTCATTCAAGCAGTGAATAGTCACACCGGCGATGATCCGCCGGTATCAGGTGCCGGCGCGCCAGAATTTCCATTTCGACAGCAAACGCCCGACCGTTGGCTCGGCATGCGCCAGCACCGGTGGTGGCACCAGCTTCAGTAGCGCCGGAATACCAAAGCTCAGGATCACCACATCGTCGATCCAGCCCAGCAGCGGGATCGTGTCCGGCACCAGATCGATCGGGCTGATCGCATACAGCGCCAGCAACACCGCGCCGAACTTGACGAACCAGGGCGTGGCAGGATCGCGACAGCAATACCACAGCAGCAACAGGTCGCGACCGACGACTTTCAAAATACGACGCAAGCGTGACAGCATGGCAAGCTCCTGGTGGCATCAGACGACAATGCAAGATCGGGTCTGCCGCAAGAGGGCAGGCGCGTAGCATCCATGCATCGCCTAAATTGATGGACCAATTCTGAGGCCGGACGTTCGCCACGCGCAAAAAAAATGCCCCGATTCATCCGGGGCATGACAACAGTACCGACGACTGGCAGGGTTCGGTCGCTCGGCAACCGCACCCTGCGCTACAGCATTATTTCTTGGCAGCGGCGCGTGGCGTTGCTTTTTCAGCCGCTTGCGAGAACTGGTTCACGGCGGTGTTGAAGTTGGCTTCCAGCGCCTCGACCGCTTGCTTGGTGGTCTTGGTCAGTTGTTCGTAGCCGGCGCTAGCGTTGCCGATAGTCGACTTCAGGATGGCGACGGCATTTTCCGAACCTGCTGGCGCGTTCTTGGTCACGTCTTCGATCAGCGACAGCACCTTGCGGTTGGTCTCGGAAATCTGCTCTTCGGCAGCCTTGGTGAACTCGGCTTGTGCGCTCGAAGCGATGCTTGCCAGATGGCGGCCGTAAGCCAGCGCCTTTTCGGCATTCGGCTGGGCGTGCGCAGTGGTCAGCGAGAAAAATTCTTGTGGATCTTTGGCGGCCAGGATCTGCTTGGCGGCAATGGTCGACTCTTCCAGCGAAGTCTTGGCAGCGTTGATGTTCAGATCGACCAGTTTTTCGACGCTTTCGAAAGTCTTGTTGGTCAACGAAGTCAGCAACGCGAGCTGGGCTTCAAAATTGGCTTTGGTGGCTGCAGAAAATTGTTCTGGGATGGTAAACATAGAGTTCTCCTTTAAGGGTCAACAAGTACCGCAAAATCGGTCTGGATGTGCTTGCACTGGGTCAGCACTGTTTTGGTGCGTTGCAACAAGTCCTATTGTAGTGGCGCGATTTATAATGTCAAGGTTTTTTGTGCGCTGCACCAAATGAGTAACAAGCAAGATTGGCGCTGGTTAATTTTCATCGTCATTAACCAATTCTCAGATGACATATTTTTTTGATATGCCATGGGGTATATTGTCACCATCAAATAACAGTAAGGCTGAATACTGGTCGTGTTATGGGAGTATTTTTATCCGGGGGCGCCTGGCTAACCGCCTGGTGCCCGGCGCACACCAATTGGCCCGAAGGCGATCGGAGCTACCGTGAGTGATGCAAAGGGTAATGATTTACTGCACAATATCCTTGGCGGTCTGATCAGCCATAAGGCGCGCTGCCGGTGCCATCGAGGGAGATGAATTGATGCGGACATTGATTAAAAATCGCAGTGCATTCAAGCACTTTCATCCGATCACGACGCGCTGGAGCGATAACGACGCCTACGGTCACGTCAACAATGTCGTGTATTACAGCTGGTTCGACACGGCCGTAAACCAGTTCCTGATCGTCAATCACGCGCTCGACATCGAACATGGCGCGCTGATTGGACTGGTGATCGAGACCCAGTGCAATTATTTTTCATCGTTCGCATTTCCCGATCCGGTCAGCGTCGGCATCTGCGTCGGCCGGCTTGGCAATTCAAGCGTGCGCTACGAGATCGCCATCTTCCGGGCCAACGATGACATGGCAGCGGTGCAAGGGCATTTTGTGCACGTATATGTCGATCGCACCAGCCGCCGGCCGGTACCGATTCCCGCAAGCATGCGGGAACTATTGCAATCCATTCAGGGGGAACCACATGACGACAAGCGCTGAACATCCGCAGCACCCACATGCCGCGCCAACGCTGATTGCGACCGCCGAACAAAAAATCGTCGACGCTGCAATCACGTCGCGCCGCTCGATCCGCGCCTTTCTGCCGACGCCGGTGCCGCGTGAAGAAATTGAGAAGATTCTGGAAGTCGCCGCGCGCGCGCCATCGGGCACCAATACCCAGCCGTGGAAAGTCTATGTGCTGACTGGCCAGGTCAAACAGCAGTTATCCGACGAGATCATAAAGACGCACAATGATCCGGCGCTGGCCAGCCAGCACACCGAGCACTATCACTACTATCCGCGGCAATGGTCGTCGCCATATATTGACCGCCGCCGCAAAGTCGGCTGGGATCTGTACGCGCTGCTCGAACTGACGCGCGACAACAAGAGCGGCATGCACGCCCAGCATGGCCGCAACTACCGCTTTTTCGATGCGCCGGTCGGCCTGATATTTACCATCGATCGTGTGATGGAACAGGGCTCGTGGCTCGATTACGGCATGTTCCTGCAAAACATCATGGTCGCCGCACGCGGCCGTGGACTCGACACCTGTCCGCAGGCGGCATTCACCCAGTATCACAAGATCATCGGCCAGGTACTGCAGTTGCCCGACAACGAGATGGTGGTGTGCGGCATGTCGCTGGGTTACGCCGATCTGGAGCGCATCGAAAATTCACTGATCACCGAGCGCGAATCGGTGCCCGGCTTTGTCAAGTTCATGGATTAGCGCAATTAGCGCCACAGCTGGGTTCCCTGCCGAAGATTGATCCCCGTCAAGATTTCCATGTAATTTTCTTGCAAAAATACATTAATGGATTGAAATTATCTATATGGAAATTAAAGTGTAAATAGCTTAACAACGCGCAGAAAGTTGTTGAGTTATCGGCGCTAAGTGCTTAATTCCCTTGCGATTTTTAGGCGTTTTGCTAAACTGCAATTTTAACCCTCCGCAAGAATCAGGGAGTCACTGATGTTCAAATCCGCCTTTGGCGTGGCCTTATCGCTTTTGTTTGCTTTGGGCACCATACCGGCTATCGATGCCGCGGCTGCGACCAGCACACAGGAGAGCGCGAAAAGCTCCGGCCACGCCAAACATAAAGGCCGGCATCACGCCGCTGCGCCGCAAGGCGCCGGGGTATCGCTCGACGCACATGAGAAACTCGTGCGCAAGGTGGTCTACGTACACGGCAAGCGCAAGCTGATCTATCAACGTGTCGCGCTCGGCCCCGTCATTCCAGCGGTGCCGCCGGTATTGACTGCGGGCGACATTGCTGGCCTGAATCTGACGCGCGATCCGCTCGATCTGAAATCGAGCGTCGCGCTGGTCCTGGACCAGTCCAGCTCCAAGGTCCTGTTCGAGAAGAATTCCAGCGTTGCGCTGCCGATCGCATCGATCACCAAGCTGATGACCAGCGTGATCGTGGTCGAGGCGAATCAGAACATGGACGAACTGCTGGAGATCACGGAAGAAGACGTCGATCACGAAAAGAACAGCGGCTCCCGGCTACGTGTCGGCTCGCAGCTGACGCGCGCCAACATGCTGCATATCGCACTGATGAGTTCCGAAAATCGTGCCGCGTCTGCGCTCGGCCGCAGCTATCCGGGCGGCCTGCCGGCGTTCGTGGTCGCGATGAATGCGAAAGCCAAGGCGCTCGGCATGCTTGACACCCACTACGTCGATTCCAACGGCCTCTCGAGCCACAACGTCGCCAGTGCGCGCGACTTGGCCAAGCTGGTCATCGCCGCGCAAAAATATCCGATCATCTGCCAGTATTCGACCGACCCGAAATACGTGGTCGAGACCGGTGCCGGTGGCCACGCGCTGCAATACGCCAACACCAACCACCTGGTCGCCAGTCCGGGCTGGGAGATCGGTCTGCAAAAAACCGGCTACATCAACGAAGCCGGGCGCTGCCTGGTGATGCAGGCGATGATCGAAGGGCGCGCCATCGTGATGATTTTCCTCGATTCGAAGGGCAAGCAATCGCGCCTGGCCGATGCCGGTCGTATCCGCAAATGGCTGGTCGGCGCCACCCCGCAGGCGGTGGTGCGCAATGTGGCTGAGGTGCCGCAGAGCTGATTCGTGCAGGTCGGCGGATCAGGCCGGCTGATTGCGGTCGATACGATTAAAAAAATGGCGAACCGCGGTTCGCCATTTTTTTTGGATCGCTTGATTTTTGCGCGCGTCGATTGCTGCGTCGTGACGACCGACGAATCATCGCCGGCACGCTGTGGTCGGTTGCCGCCAGCTGCGCAAGCGCACCCCGCGAGCGTTTCCGACGCCTCAAGCGCCTCCCAACGCAATGTAATACTGGGGTGTGTATATTTGAATCCGCAATGAAATCATGGGCGCTAGAATAAATTTCGCCCATACTCCCACCAAAACCTATTCTTCGGCGGTCTCGGGCGCATACCCCATGGTGGCGGAAATCTGGTTCGCAGTCTTGATCAGGTCCTCGATCCACTCATCCTGCAGGCGGTCGGCCGGGGCCGAGATCGATAGGCCGGCGATCAGTTTGCCGCTGTCGTCGCGGATGCCGGCGGCCATGCAGCGCACGCCCAGTTCCAGCTCCTCATTGTCGCGCGCGTAGCCGCGCGATCGGACCAGGCTGAGGTCACGTTCCAGCTTGGCCAGGTCGGTGATCGAATTCTTGTTGTGGCCGGCCAGGCCGGTGCGGGTGGCATAGGCGCGTACCGCTTTGGGGTCGTCCACCGACAGGAACAGTTTGCCGGTCGAGGTCAGGTGCAGCGGGCCGCGGCCGCCGATCGCGCGTACCACCTGCATGCCGGAGCGCTCGGAAAACGCGCGGTCGATGTAGACGATCTCGTCGCCCTGGCGCACCGACAGATTGATGGTCTGATTGGTTTTCTTGTGCAGCGCGCGCATGAAATCGATCGCCGCTTCGCGCACGCTGAGCCGGCTCTTGACGATGTTACCCAGTTCCAGCAGGCGCATGCCGAGCCGGTAGGTGCCCGGTTCCACCCGGTCGACGAAGCGGGTGGTGACCATGTCGTTCAGGATGCGATGCGCAGTCGACGGATGCAGGCCCGATACCTTCGACAGCTCCTTCAGGCTGACCGGGTCGGTATAGGTCGCGAGCGCGTCCAGCAGCGATACCATGCGTTCGATCACCTGAATCGAAGTCTTGTTTGAGTCTGGCTTGTAGTCGGTTGTCATAATACCGTTGGTGCAATGCAATAGTGAGGTTATACCACAATGTGAAAAGTTTGTGATTGTACGCTCATTCTAATCGCATCAAATTATGCGATGGCGCTGGGCGCACGCCTAGAAAGCGCCGTGAACGGGCATAATGGCCCTGTTGCCGAGGCAAAACGGGCGCCTGCCTGACTATCCTCGGCCTATGCGATAACCCCACCAGACGAGGACACGATGCGCGTCGGACTGTTTGTCACCTGCCTGATCGATATGATGCGGCCGGAAATCGGATTTTCCGCCTTAAAACTGCTGGAAGCGGCCGGCTGCGAAGTCGTGGTGCCGACCCAGCAAACCTGCTGCGGCCAACCCGGCTACAACTCCGGCGACCGCCAGTCGGCGCGCGACCTGGCCGAAAAATTTCTGAACGAATTCGACGGCTTCGACTACGTCGTGGTGCCGTCCGGTTCCTGCGGCGGCATGATCAAGACCCATTATGCCGATCTGTTCGCCGACGACCCGGCCTTGCGCGGTCGCCTGCAGAGGCTGGCGCCGCGCGTGTTTGAACTGACCGATTTCCTGCACACCGTCCTGAAGATCGCGCAGTTGCCACCGGCCGCGGACAGCGCGTTCCAGGGCAGCATCACCTATCACGACTCCTGCTGCGGCCTGCGCGAACTGGGCGTTGCCGCGCAGCCGCGCGCGCTGCTGGCCAAGCGGTCTGGCGTCACGCTGACCGAGATGGCCGACAGCCGCGCCTGCTGCGGTTTCGGCGGCACGTTTGCGATCAAGTACGGCGCTATTTCGAGCGCCATCGTCGATGAAAAATGCGCGCAGATTCGCGCCTGCGGCACCGATGCGGTGGTGCTCGGCGATCTCGGCTGCATGCTCAATATCGAAGGCCGCCTGCGCCGCAGCGGCGACGACAAGACTCGCGTGCTGCATGTGGCACAGGTGCTGGCCGGCGACTGCTAGAGGATAACAATGCAAGTACAAAGCATGCACTTCAAGGCCCGCGCCGGCGAACGCCTGGCCGATCAGCGGCTGCAAACCAATCTGAAAAAGCTATCGACGAAATTCGTCACCGGCCGCGCCTCCGCGATTCTGGAGCTGGACGACTTCGAAGGCACGCGCGACGCCGCCATCGAACGCCGCATGCGCGCGATCGAGAATCTCGACGTCTGGCTGGCGATCTTTGAAACCGAAGCGACGCGCCGCGGCGCTACCGTGCTGTATGCCGAAAGCGCGGAAGATGCATCGAAGCTGGTGGTCGAGATCGCCAAGAAACACGATGTCAAGAAAGCCATCAAATCGAAGTCGATGGTGTCGGAAGAAATGGCGCTGAACCACGCGTTGGAAGCGGCCGGCATCACCCCGATCGAGACCGATCTCGGTGAATATATCCTGCAGATCAACGACAACGAGCCGCCATCGCACATCATCGCGCCGGTGGTGCACAAGGACAAGGAAGAGATTTCCGACCTGTTCGCGCGGGTTCATCACAAGCCGCGCCTGACCGACATCGCCCAGATGACGCGCGAGGCGCGCGAGGTATTGCGACCACAGTTCCTGTCGGCCGACATGGGCATTACCGGCGGCAATTTCATCATCGCCGAAACTGGCTCGGTCGCGATCGTCACCAACGAAGGCAACGAGGGCATGTGCACCATCCTGCCGCCCAAGGTGCACGTGGTCGTGACCGGCATCGAGAAAGTGCTGCCGACGCTGGAAGACCTGGCGACCGTGATGCGCCTGCTGCCGCGTTCGGCCACCGGGCAATCGATCTCGAATTATTTTTCACTGCTGACCGGGCCACGTGCCGCGGGCGAGCAGGACGGACCGGAACACATGTATTTCGTGCTGGTCGACGGCGGCCGCACCGGCCTGATCGGCGGCGAGTTCCAGGACATGCTGCGCTGCATCCGCTGCGGTGCCTGCATGAACCACTGTCCGGTGTACCAGAAAATCGGCGGCCACAGCTATGGCTGGGTCTATCCGGGACCGATGGGCAGCGTGCTGACGCCGGCCTATGTCGGCTTGGAACAGACGCTCGATCTGCCGCAGGCGTCGACCCTGTGCGGCGAGTGCCACGTAGTCTGCCCGGTGAAGATTCCGCTGCCCGACCTGTTGCGCAAGCTGCGTGAAAAACAGTTCGAGCGCGATCTGCGTCCGCGCTACGAGCGCTTCGGGCTGCGGTTATGGGCCTATTTCGCCAAGCGACCGGCGTTGTACCACGTCGCCACCAGGATCGGCGTGCGTGCGCTGCGGATCATGGGTGGCAGCAAGAAATCGATTTCCAGCATACCGTTCGGCGGTGGCTGGAGCGCTCAGCGCGAGATGCCGGCGCCGTCCGGCAAGACCTTCCGTGAGTTGTATCGGGAACGTGGGTCACAGCCGCGCGGATCGGCGAAATGACGATGCGAAGGATGAGCCGATAAAGAGCCAGGCCGAAGTCGGCAGCCGGAAGTCGTACGTTCGATCAGCGACAGAACCCGAACAACATCGTCCCTGCGAACGCACCGGAAGCCGTACTTTCGATCAGCGACAGAACCCGACAAACGTCGTCCCTGCGAACGGTGAAGCAGGGAATTCGGACAGCATGCTGTCCGCCTGCGTAACGGTCTGCGCTTGCAAGCACAGATGCGCCCTGCAGGGGGGCGACCCAGCGTCGTCCGTAGCCACCCACCACCGTCTCCAGGAACCAGCAACTGCCCAAATGACGTAGATCGAACAGTGCCGCAAGCTCCGCGTAGCCTTCGCTGTAGACAATTTCAACCAAATACAAAGACCGCATGACCGAACAAGAACAACCCACCAGCGAATTCAAAAGCAAAAGCGGCCTCAAGCGCATCTTCGCCGCCTTTTTCTATTCGATCGACGGCTTCAAATCGGCCTGGAAGAACGAACACGCATTCCGCCAGGAACTGGCGCTGGTAATCACCGGCAGCATCGTCGCGCTGCTACTGCATGTGTCGCCGTTCGAAAAACTGATCCTGATCGGCGTTCTGGTGCTGGTGCTGATCGTCGAACTGCTCAATTCGGCGATCGAGGCAGTGGTCGACCGGGTATCGCTGGAACGCCATTCGTTGTCCAAGAACGCGAAGGACTTCGGCAGCGCGGCGGTGTTCCTGACCTTTGCGTTGGCTGCTGCGGCTTGGGTGGTAATTTTGTGGCCTTTGTTCGCATGAAATTAGATTTGATCTGGCACGATTGCTCGGTCCAGGCGCAACCAAGCGGCTTTTGAAACATCGCAGTCTGGACCAGAAGCAGGTGTTGGCCGTCCGCTTGCTCTCGCTTGCATCGGCTGGCGTTGTTCCCAACCGCAGCTATACCCTCAGCTTAGGGGCGCGGGCACACCGCAGTTCGTCGTAGGCCGCCGCGGCCATCCCATGCATTGCTTGCAGCCATGCGCGTTGATCCCATCTTCTGCGGACATTCTCAATCCCCTGAAATCGTGCTAGAGGAATTGTGTTTCAGGACTTTTTTATGCCTCGCACCGTTTTCGCGCCGTTCCAATGTATAGGGCATCCGATGCAGCGGAAAGATCACCAAAATAAGCAAACAACGCACCAAAATGAGATGCCTCTTGCCGCCCAAAATTTGGCGATGCACTAAATACGGTTGGCACGCATTCTGCTAAGGAATCTGTGCGTCCCAATATTTTTGCAGCTGCTTCTTCTGCAGCCCCTTTCATTTCAACCAGTCCAGGAGCAACCATGTCCCGTCGTACTATTCTGAAAGCAACCGCAGTCGGCGCTTTGACCTTAGCTACATCGTCCTTCGTGACATCGGCATTCTCCGCCGACACCATCAAGGTCGGCATTTTGCATTCCTTGTCGGGCACGATGGCAATCTCCGAGACGTCGCTGAAAGACGTCGCACTCATGACGATCGAAGACATCAACGCCCATGGCGGCGTGATGGGCAAGCAACTGGAAGCGGTCATCGTTGACCCTGCTTCCAACTGGCCGCTGTTTGCGGAAAAAGCGCGACAGCTGATTTCACAAGACAAGGTGGCTGTCGTATTTGGCTGCTGGACTTCGGTCTCGCGAAAATCGACTTTGCCAGTATTTAAAGAACTCAACAGCCTGCTGTTCTATCCGGTGCAATACGAAGGTGAAGAGCTGGAAAAAAATGTGTTTTACACCGGTGCTGCACCCAATCAGCAAGCGATCCCGGCGACCGAATATTTGATGAGTAAAGAGGGCGGTGGCGCCAAGCGTTTTGTGTTGCTCGGTACTGACTATGTCTATCCGCGCACCACCAACAAGATTCTGCGCGCTTTCCTCCATAGCAAAGGCGTGAAAGACACCGATATCGACGAAGTCTACACACCGTTTGGTCACTCCGATTATCAAACCATTGTCGCCAATATCAAGAAGTTTTCAGCGGGCGGCAAGACTGCAGTGATCTCGACCATCAATGGCGATTCCAACGTGCCGTTTTACAAGGAACTCGGTAATGCCGGTTTGAAGGCTACCGATGTGCCTGTCGTGGCGTTCTCGGTCGGCGAGGAAGAATTGCGTGGTGTGGATACCAAGCCATTGCTGGGCCACCTAGCTGCATGGAATTACTTTGAGTCCGTCAAGGGGCCAGTGAATAGCGCTTTCATTAAGCAGTGGAAGGCTTATGCAGTTGCCAAAAAATTGCCTAACGCCAGCACCGTGGTGACCAATGATCCGATGGAGGCGACCTACGTCGGCATCCATATGTGGAAACAAGCCGTTGAGAAAGCAAAATCAACCGACACCGACAAAGTGATCGCCGCAATGGGCGGACAGACCTTCAAGGCACCGTCCGGCTTTACCTTGACCATGGACCCGACCAACCATCATTTGCACAAGCCAGTCATGATCGGCGAAATCAAGGGTGACGGTCAGTTCAGCGTGGTTTGGAAGACCAAAGGCCCGATCCGCGCCCAACCTTGGAGCCCATACATCGAGGGCAACGAAGGCAAGCAAAAAATGTAGTTGGTTCAACTTTGTATCTGTCTGATTAGAACGCCTTATCAGGACTTACACAAAATCACAACGTAGGGTGCGTGATGCGCGCCGATATAGCCATTGACCGTATTTGCGCGCATGGCGCACCCTACAAAATACCTATTTGCGGAAGTCCTGCTTATTTGTTTTCCAGGGGGCTGATTGTACGTGCTGGAGTTTTTTCGCGTAGCGGCTTTTCGCCTGCATTTAGATGTCGGACAGACCAATTCAAATAATGAAAATAAGGCTGATAAGAACCTTGCTCGTGGTCGGCTGTTTATGCGTGCAATCGCTCGTCGCCCACGCCGCGATCGACGCTGCCATGCTAAAACCACTGGCCGGCGATGATCCCGATGCGCGTATCGAAGCGGTCGGCAAGATCGCCGCGCTGGCCAATGAAGATGCCGTCAAAGTGCTGCAGGCGCTCAAGAATGACACGCTGTTCGCGCTCCCGGATGGCAAGATTTTTATTGTCGAAGGCGACCAAGCCTTCGATCCCGTAACCGGGCGGACCGGCGCAGTACCCGAGGGTGCCGATGGCATCACCGTCAATAACCGTTTGCGCGGTGCGGTTGAAGGTGCGCTTTCCGGGCTAAAACTGTTCTCGCACGACAGCAAGCTGCGCATGGCGGCTGCACTCGACCTTCAAAAGACCATTGATCCGGCGCAAGTGCCGTTGATCCGCAAGGCATTTGACAAAGAAAATGACGCCAGCATTAAAGCGGTCTTGCAGTTGCTCATCTCGACCGCCAACTTGCAGGCGCCGGACCCTGCGTTGCGCAAAGCTGCCGCCATCGGCCTGGCCGGGAGTACCAACGCTAACCTGAAGCCGCTGCTGCAAAGAATGCTCGGCAAAAACCCCGATGGCAGCAATATCGAACCGGACGAGTCGGTGCGGGTCGCCGTGGTGGCCACGCTGGGCGAAATCGATAGTCGTTTGCAGCGTACCGAGTTTGTCGGCAATCTGTTTTACGGCATATCGCTCGGCAGCGTGCTGCTGCTGGCGGCGCTCGGTTTGGCGATTACCTTCGGCCTGATGGGCATCATCAATATGGCGCATGGCGAACTGCTGATGATTGGCGCGTACACCACCTACGTGTGTCAGCTCTTGTTCAGGAAATTCCTTCCCGGCGCAGTTGACGCTTATTTGATCGTGGCCTTGCCAGCCGCCTTCATCGTCGCCGCGGCAGTCGGTGTCGCATTGGAACGCACGGTGATTCGCTGGTTGTATGGTCGGCCGCTGGAAACCCTGCTGGCCACCTGGGGCATCAGCCTGATGCTGATGCAATTGGTACGCACGATTTTCGGTGCGCAAAACGTCGAGGTCGCCAATCCATCCTGGATGTCGGGCGGTATCACGGTATTGGGTTCGCTGGTGCTGTCTTACAACCGCATTGTCATCATTTTCTTTGCCTTGTTTGTGGTAATCGCGGTGTGGCTCATCCTCAACAAAACCCGGCTCGGCTTGTTCGTGCGGGCGGTGACGCAGAATCGCCGCATGGCTGATTGCGTCGGTGTCTCGACCGGCAAGATCGACATGATGACGTTCGGTCTCGGCTCCGGCATCGCAGGTTTGGGCGGAGTCGCCTTGTCGCAACTCGGCAATGTGGGTCCCGACCTCGGACAAAGTTATATCGTCGATTCATTCATGGTGGTGGTATTGGGCGGCGTCGGGCAATTGGCCGGCACCGTGATCGCTGCAATCGGCTTGGGCGAGGTGAATAAATTTCTCGAACCCGTCGCCGGCGCGGTGATGGCAAAAATCTGCATCCTGGTATTCATCATCATCTTCATCCAGCGCCGTCCGCAAGGGCTGTTTGCGCTGAAGGGCCGGAGCGTCGAATAATGATCAACTCGCCGTCTGCTGCCCCAATGCAAGCCCGTTTGTTTTCTCGTTCTGCCTGGATTGGCATTGCGGTATGCGCACTGCTCGCCGCGCTGCTGCCCATCCTCAATTTGGGTTTTCCCGATGGTCATGTGCTACACATTTCGAGCTACGCCGTTTCGCTGGTCGGCAAGTTCATGTGTTATGCGTTGGCCGCCTTGGCCCTTGATCTGGTGTGGGGTTACACCGGGATATTGTCGCTCGGCCACGGCGTGTTTTTTGCGCTGGGCGGTTATGCGCACGGCATGTACTTGATGCGTGCGATTGGCCGGGATGGCGTGTATCAAAGCAATTTGCCGGACTTCATGGTTTTCCTCGATTGGAAGACTTATCCGTGGTACTGGTCGATGACCGACAATTTCTGGTATTGCATGGCGCTAGTCGTTTTGGTGCCGGGCGTGCTGGCATTTGTGTTCGGCTTCTTCGCCTTCCGTTCGCGTATCAAGGGTGTGTACTTTTCGATCATCACGCAAGCGATGACCTTTGCGTTCATGCTGCTGTTTTTCCGCAATAACACGGGCTTTGGCGGCAATAACGGCTTTACCGATTTCAAGCGCATTCTCGGCTATAGCGTGACCGCGCCATCGACCAAAGCGGTGTTGTATTTGGTTACGCTGGCGTTCCTGATTGGTGCATTGGTGCTGTGCCGTTCGATCGTCAAGTCCAAGCTGGGCCGCGTGCTGCAAGCGGTACGCGATTCTGAATCCCGTTTGATGTTCATCGGTTATAACCCGCTCTGGTTCAAGCTGTTTGTCTGGACCCTGTCGGCAGTGCTGTGCGGGATCGCCGGCGCCTTGTATGTGCCGCAGGTGGGTATCATCAATCCATCCGAAATGTCGCCTGCCAATTCGATCGAAATGGTGATCTGGGCAGCAGTCGGCGGACGCGGTAGCCTGATCGGCCCGATCATTGGCGCTTTTACGGTGAACGGGTTAAAGAGCTGGTTCACCGCAGCCTTCCCGGACCTGTGGTTATTCGCATTGGGATTGTTATTCATTTTGGTGACACTGTTCATGCAGAAGGGCATTTTGGGTCTGGTGCAACAACTGAATGCCAGACGTCAAATCGGCGACGTCAGCACCGTCAGCGAGGAGACGGTATGAGCCGGCACGCAAATGTGGATGTATTGGCGCCCGGCCAGAAATGCCGTAGTGACGACGAACCTGACGAGCATGGTGACCAAGGCGTATCGTATGGCCGTATCAAGGGTCAAGGTGTTGATACCACCCATGGTGCGATTTTGTACCTGGAAGAGATCACTGTTTCGTTCGATGGATTTAAGGCGCTCAATAATTTGAGTCTGGATATTTCGGTCGGCGAACTGCGCTGCATCATCGGCCCCAATGGTGCGGGCAAAACCACGATGATGGATGTCATCACCGGCAAGACGCGGCCCAGTGCGGGTACTGCCTATTTCGGTCAAACCATGGACTTGTCCAGGATGACCGAATACGACATCGCGCATGCTGGCATCGGTCGCAAGTTTCAGCGTCCGACGGTATTCGAACAACATACCGTGTTCGAAAATCTGGAGCTGGCGATGAAGGTGGACAAGCGCGTCAAACCGACGCTTTTCTCGCGGCTGTCGTCGGAACAAAAGGGCAAGATCGACGAGATACTGAAACTGATTCGGCTGAATGGACAGGAAATTCGCCTGGCCGGTCTGCTATCGCACGGGCAAAAGCAATGGCTGGAAATCGGCATGTTGCTGATGCAGGAGCCGCAACTGATTTTGCTCGATGAGCCGGTGGCCGGCATGTCCGACGCCGAGACCGCGCGCACTGCCGAGTTGCTTAACGAGTTGCGCGGGAAACATTCGATCATGGTGGTGGAACACGATATGGGCTTCGTCACCGAGATCGCGCAACAGGGCAAGGTTACCGTGCTGCATGAAGGTTCGGTGCTGGCGCACGGCACGATGCAACAGGTGCAAGCGGACGAACGCGTGATCGAAGTCTATCTGGGGCGCTAAGGCAAATTACCATGCTGCAAGTGGAACAATTAAACCAGTATTACGGCTCGTCGCATACGCTGCGCGGCGTTTCGCTCGCGGTCGAAAAAGGCCAATGCCTGACTCTGCTGGGTCGCAATGGCGTCGGCAAAACGACTTTGCTCAAATGCCTGATGGGCGTGTTGCCGGTTGCCAAAGGCAGCGTGACGTTGAACGGGCGCAACATCACCAAACTCAAACCACACGAACGCGCTGCCTCGGGTATTGCGTACGTACCGCAGGGCCGTGAAATTTTTGCCCGCCTGACGGTCGAGGAAAATCTCTTGATGGGCATGGCGACCAGGTCCGGAAAAAAGGCATCGGCCATCAAGGGCGAAGTGTATGAACTGTTCCCGGTACTGAAAGAAATGCTGCAACGCCGTGGCGGCGATCTGTCCGGTGGCCAACAGCAACAGCTGGCGATTGCCCGGGCATTGCTGGCAGAACCGCAACTGATCATTCTCGACGAGCCGACCGAAGGGATTCAACCATCCATCATCAAGGATATCGAGCGCGTGATCCGGCTGTTGCGACAACGCGGCGATATCGGCATTCTGCTGTGTGAACAGTACTTCGATTTTGCGCGTGCACTAGCCGATAAATTTGTGGTGCTCTCGCGCGGCGAGGTAGTCGCCAGTGGCACGCATGACCAGATGGAATGTGAGGACGTGAAGCGGCACTTGGCGGTATAGTTTCGGAATGAAACTCAAGGAAGCAGCTGATTTTGCAAATACCGGTCTGCCAGGCACCGATAGGCAGGCTGATTTGCCGCGCGCGTCGACTTGGCAGGCGCGCCTTGTATTGGGTTTTGCCGACGACGCAGGCACCACACGGTTGGTCGAACGGACCCACTTCGGCCCGCTGCGGGTGCAAAAACCGCTGTACCCGGAAGGTGCGCGGGTATGCCACGCGATCGTGGTGCATCCGCCCGGCGGCGTGGTCGGCGGCGATGAATTGGCGCTGGTTGCGAAGGTGGACCAAGCGGCGCATGCTTTCATCACCACGCCCGGTGCCGCCAAATGGTACAAGGCGAATGGCCGCACGTCGCGTCAGGATATCAGGCTGGAAATTGCTGCAGGCGCCAAGCTGGAATGGCTGCCGCAAGAAACCATATTTTTTGATGCAGCGCAGGTTCAATTGACGCAGTCAGTCGCGCTCGGCAAGGACGCCAGCTACATCGGTTGCGAAATATTGTGCTTTGGCCGCACCGCGTCGGGCGAGTCGTTTACCAGCGGCAAAGTGTCACAACGCACCAGCATTCGGCGCGAGAGCAAGCTGATCTGGTGGGAGCAGGGAGTGCTGGCGGGGGGCAGCGGATCCATGCTCAGCCCATTGGGCTTATCTGGGAAGACCGTGTGCGCGACGCTGATTGCGGTCGGCAAGCCGCTGCCGGCATCTTTACTGAACACGATTCGGCAAGAGGTCGACATGCTCAGCGGTAACGACGGTGCTTTCGGCATCAGCCAGTTGAAATCCGTGCTGGTGGCGCGCTATCTGGGCGATTCCAGCGAGATTGCGCGCCGTGCGATGCTGTGCGTGTGGCAGCATGTTCGACCGGACTTGATGGCTTGTGCGGCGGTGGTGCCGCGCATCTGGAATACCTAACATACCTAATGCGCCGGATTACGTAGGCGTAGGTTGGCGCTGAGCTTGCGAAGCCCAAAATTCTGCGCGCAATGTTGGGCTGATAGAGCGTTAGCCCAACCTACAAGGCTACAAAGCTGATGGAGACAAGATGGATCTGACCCCAAGAGAAAAAGACAAGCTCCTGATCTTCACTGCCGGCTTGCTGGCAGAACGGCGCAAGGCACGTGGCCTGAAACTCAATTATCCTGAAGCAATCGCGCTGATTTCCGCCGCCATCATGGAAGGCGCACGCGACGGCAAGACGGTGGCCGAACTGATGTCGGACGGCACCAAAATCCTGACGCGTGCCGACGTGATGGACGGCATCGCCGAGATGATCCCGGACATACAAATCGAAGCGACTTTCCCTGACGGCAGCAAGCTCGTCACCGTCCACCATCCGATCCCATGAACGGTCTTCCATAAAAGGCATCCCATGATCCCAGGTGAAATGCTGCTTGAACCCGGCGACATCGAACTCAATGTCGGAATGCGGACGACCACGGTGACGGTGGCCAATAGCGGCGACCGGCCGATTCAGGTGGGCTCGCACTTCCATTTTTTCGAAACCAATCCAGCTTTGCAGTTTGAGCGCGCGCTTGCTTACGGCATGCGGCTCAACATCGCCGCCGGTACGGCAGTCAGGTTTGAGCCCGGCCAGCAACGCACCATCGAACTGGTCGACCTGGGTGGCGATCGCGTGGTCTACGGCTTCAACGCCAAGGTGATGGGCGCACTCGACAAGGACCTGAAGGGAGCAAAATCTTGAGCAAAATTTCTCGCCAAGCCTATGCCGAGATGTTCGGCCCCACCACAGGCGACCGCATCCGCCTGGCCGATACCGAACTCTTCATCGAGATTGAAAAGGACTTCGCCACCTACGGCGAGGAAGTCAAATTCGGCGGTGGAAAAGTGATCCGCGACGGCATGGGCCAGTCGCAGCGCAACCATGCCGACGTGATGGATACGGTCATTACCAACGCCGTGATCCTCGACCATTGGGGCATCGTCAAAGCCGATATCGGCCTGAAGAATGGCTTGCTCGCCGCCATCGGCAAGGCAGGCAATCCCGACATTCAATCCAACGTCACGATGGCCATCGGCGGCGCGACCGAAATCATCGCCGGCGAAGGCATGATCGTCACCGCTGGCGGGATCGATTCGCATATCCACTTCATCTGCCCGCAGCAGATCGAAGAAGCGCTGATGTCGGGCGTGACCACCATGCTGGGCGGCGGTACCGGGCCCGCCGTCGGCACTGCCGCCACGACGTGCACGCCGGGGCCGTGGCATTTGCATTCGATGCTGATGGCAGCCGACGCCTTCCCGATGAATCTCGGGTTTCTTGGCAAAGGCAATGTCAGCCTGCCCACGCCTTTGGTCGAGCAAGTCAATGCCGGCGCGATTGGCCTGAAGCTGCACGAAGACTGGGGCACGACACCCGCCGCGATTGATAATTGCCTGTCGGTGGCGGACCGGATGGACGTGCAAGTGGCGATCCATTCCGACACGCTCAACGAAGGCGGCTTCCTGGAACACACGCTGGCCGCGTTCAAGGATCGCACCATTCATACCTTCCACACCGAAGGCGCCGGCGGCGGCCATGCGCCCGACATCATCGCAGCCGTGGGGCAGGGCAATGTGCTGCCATCCTCGACCAACCCGACCCGGCCTTACACCGTTAACACGCTGGACGAACATCTGGACATGCTGATGGTGTGTCATCACCTCGATCCGGCGATTGCGGAAGACATTGCCTTTGCCGAATCGCGCATCCGGCGCGAAACCATCGCGGCCGAAGACATCCTGCATGACCTCGGTGCAATCAGCATGATGTCGTCCGATTCGCAAGCCATGGGGCGGGTCGGCGAAGTCATCATGCGCACCTGGCAAACCGCGCACAAGATGAAAACCCAAAGAGGCTGGCTCAGGCCACCTTCCCACGCGAAGTCCGGTTCTGCTGCGCAGGAAAATTCCAGGAATGACAACTT
Organism: Pseudundibacterium arcticum; assembly: GCF_042646465.1. NCBI lineage: Bacteria > Pseudomonadati > Pseudomonadota > Betaproteobacteria > Burkholderiales > Oxalobacteraceae > Pseudundibacterium > Pseudundibacterium arcticum. Next base: position 61,051 of record NZ_JBHRTP010000008.1, on the reverse strand, counting down.
CCGCGCCAAGCGTTACATCGCCAAGTACACCATCAACCCGGCGATCACCCATGGCATTTCGCACGTGGTCGGTTCGCTCGAAGTGGGCAAGATCGCCGACATCGTGTTGTGGAAACCGGCATTTTTCGGCGTCAAGCCATCGATGATCTTGAAAGGTGGCATGATCGCCGCCGCGCAAATGGGTGACCCCAATGCCTCGATCCCGACACCGCAGCCGGTGCATTACCGCATGATGTTCGGTGCCTTTGGCGGCGGCTTGAAAAAATCATTTACCTTTGTCTCGCAAGCCGCCCTCGACCGTGGTATCGGCGAGCAATTGAAGCTGAACAAGTCGCTGATCGCGGTCAAGAATACGCGGCACTTGCGCAAGAGCGACATGATTCACAATGATCTGGCGCCGCAGATGGAAGTCGATCCGGAAACCTATGAAGTGCGTGCCGATGGAGAATTGCTGGTGTGCGAACCGGCCCAGGTGTTGCCGATGGCGCAGCGCTATTTCCTTTTTTGAGGAAAATATACTACGGTATGTATATTTATTTATGTCAATAAATACGTGCGGAAAATGTAGTAAATATGCATATACTCCCATGTTTTTATAAAAATAAGTAATTATTCAGCTCGCTACGAACGCTCCTTCCCCCTGGCAGGGGGAAGGCTGGGATGGGGGTCGAACGGTCGAAATATCGATGCGCTCGATCAAGCTTTGTACCCCACCTAACCCTCCCCCTGCAAGCATGTCCTGAGCTTGTCGAAGGAGAGGAGGGAAAATCAAACGTAATTGAATGCGCATACATAGCAGCCTGAATAGCTATCAAAATAAACTGTTTTATATCGAGCAAATAACCACATCAAAATGCTGACACTCCACACCAAAATTGAACAGGCAGAATCCATCAGCGGCCAGCTCGTCTTGCCCTACGATCTGCGTGAAAAAAGCCGCCAGCGCGCCACCTTGACTTCGGGCGAGGAGGTCGCAGTGTTCACCGTGCGCGGCACGGTATTGCGTGATGGCGATCTGCTCAAGGGCGATGACGGCCGCGTGGTGCAGATCGTCGCTGCCCACGAGCCTACATATCGGGTCGACTGCCCGACGCCACGCGACCTGCTGCGTTGCGCGTTTCACCTCGGCAATCGACACACCCAAGCGCAAGTCGGCGGCGATGCCACCAGCGGATTTCTGCGCATCCGCAAGGACAGCGTCCTCAAGGAGATGCTGGAAGGACTGGGCGCAAGCGTGACCGAGGAGAGCGCCGCCTTCGAACCGGAATCTGGCGCTTATCAGGGCGGCGGCCATCACCACCACGGCGAAGCTGGCGACGGCCATCCGAACAACCCACTGGCCCCGATCCCGCTGCGGCAAAAAATCCACCGACCGTCCGACCCCAAGTAAGCAGCCTAAATCGCATGCAATCGGCCGCTCTCATTCATCTGCTTCAACTCGCCAGCCCATCGCTGCCGATCGGTGCGTACAGTTACTCCCAAGGTCTGGAAGTGGCGATCGAAAACGGCATGGTCAACAACGATGGTTCGGCGCGGCGCTGGATTGTCGATCAACTGCGGCATGTGGTCGCGGTTTTCGACGCGCCAATTTTATGGCGCTTGTTGCGGGCCTTTGCTGCACGCGATCAACAGGCGGTGAGCGACTGGACCGAACGTTTTGTCGCTGCCCGCGACACCTTTGAATTTCGCGCAGAAACGATTCAGATGGGTTATTCGCTGGCTAAGCTGGTGGCGGATTTGCAGATCGCCGATGCGAGCTTGCTGGGAATTTTACAAAGTCAGGCCGAGATCCCGCTGCCGACCGCACTGGCCTGCGCCGCCGTTGCGCTCGATGTGCCGCACGATGCGGCGCTGCTCGGGATGCTCTTTTCGTTGGCTGAAAATCAGGTGCTGGTCTGCGTCAAATCGGTGCCGCTAGGCCAGGTAGCCGGCCAGCGCTTATTGTTATCGCTGCGGCCAGAACTGGAAGCTTGCGCGCAGCAGGCGCAACAACTGACCGATGACGAATTATCGAACTGGTCACCCGGCCTGTCGTTGCTGTCGATGCAGCATGAAGTGCAATACAGCCGGCTATATCGGTCATGAATCGTTGGTCATGAATCATTGGTCATGAGTCCTCACCCATAAATCACCCGGACCAGTACGCCGCTGCCCACTCTTATTTTTTCAATTTTCAATCCACAGGCCCATGAACAACCCATCCAATCCCCTACGCGTCGGCATCGGCGGCCCAGTCGGTTCCGGCAAGACCGCTTTGTGCGAAATGCTGTGCAAAGCGATGCGCGACCAATACGATATGGCTGTCATCACCAACGATATCTACACCAAGGAAGACATGGAAATCCTGCTGCGCGCCGATGCGCTGCCGGCGGAACGCTTGATGGGTGTCGAGACCGGTGGTTGCCCCCACACGGCGATCCGTGAAGACGCGTCGATCAACCTGGAGGCGATTGCCCGCATGTGCGCCGATTTTCCCAACCTCGATTTGATTCTGATCGAATCCGGCGGCGACAATCTGGCCGCGACGTTCAGTCCCGAGTTGTCGGACCTGACCATTTATGTGATCGACGTCGCCGGTGGCGAGAAGATCCCGCGCAAGGGCGGGCCCGGCATTACGCGATCCGATCTGCTGATCATCAACAAGACCGATCTGGCGCCCTATGTCGGCGCGGATCTGGGCGTGATGGCGACTGACGCGAAACGCATGCGTGGTGAGCGGCCGTTTGTATTCACCAATTTGCGGACCGGCGATGGCGTCCAAACAGTGATCGAATTCATCCGCAAACAGGGTTTGCTGGACCAGGCACACGGCGTGTAGAAATCCCATTCGTATTTGCTTGATCAACAAAAACGTAATTATTCAGCCTGTGCTGAAGGGGTGAATGATTGGTACACAAAGTCCGTTCGCCCTGAGTAGATCCGTTTGCCCTGAGTAGGTCCGTTCGCCCTGAGTAGCGAAGCGTATCGAAGGGAGCGTATCGAAGGCTGCACAGCCTTCGATACGCCCGACCGGCTACTCAGGAAGAACGGCATATTGGGATCGTTAAAATCAGTGCTGGTTGCGAGCTGGACAGTTACCAAAAAACCATCTTTGATTGCGCTTTAAGGAGAACAATATGTCGCATCGTTCACAAAATAATGTTGCCAAAGTTGGCGTCCGTCTGACCACGTTTGGCCTGCTATGTCTTGGCGCCAGCCCGGCCTTTGCCCACATCGGTGCGCATGACGCAATCGGTTTGCGTGCTGGATTTGCGCATCCATTTTCCGGCCTCGATCATTTGCTGGCGATGATTGCGGTAGGTATCTGGGCCGCACAGATGAAGGGCAATGCCAAATGGGTGTTGCCGCTAACATTTCCACTGATCATGGTCGCGGGTGCTGTGCCGGGTTTCATGGGCGTCGACTTGCCGGGTTTTGAAATCGGCATCGCCACATCGGTCACCGTGCTCGGCGTGTTGATCGCCTGTGCGGTACGTGTGCCGACCCGGCTGGCCGCTGCGCTGGTTGCCGCATTCGCAGTGGTGCATGGTTATGCCCACGGCGCGGAATTGCCGCGTCAGGCCGCGGCAGGTTTTTACGGTGCCGGATTCATTGTGGCGACCGCTTTGCTGCATTTGATTGGTTTGTCTGCCAGCGCATTTGGTAACAGCAGACTGGCATCGAACGCATTGCGTCTGCTCGGTGGCGGAATCGCTGCTTGTGGCGTCTATTTGATGGCCGGCGCGGTGTGAAAACGAAACCCGACGTAGTGGGGTATTTCGTGTTCGGTAACTTCTTTCAGCCAAGAGCCGGTCCCGGCGCATTTTAGCCCGGGGATATGCCGCATAGGATTTCGCCCCCTCGATATACACATTCCGCATATCAAACCACGAAAGCATTCGTTCTCTTGCGGCTCCCACCTCCGTACCCTACATATTCCGAACTCGCAATGAATCAAGGGGAAATGTAGATGCTGTCCAAGAAACTGATCCAATTGGCCGTGCTGGCCGCCACCGTGACTGCAGTCGGTCTGCTAGCGGCCCCGCGTTCGCGGGCGGCCGACACCTCGCTGCTGAATGTCTCCTACGATCCGACCCGCGAGTTGTATCAGGATTTCAATCAAGCCTTCGCCAAGCAATGGAAGGCGAAAACCGGCGACGATCTGAAGGTCAAGCAATCGCATGGCGGCTCCGGCAAACAGGCGCGTTCGGTGATCGACGGCCTCGATGCCGACGTGGTCACGCTGGCACTGGCGTATGACGTCGATGCAATCGCTGAGCGCGGGCTGCTGGCGAAGGACTGGCAGGCGCGGTTGCCGCACAACAGCACGCCGTATGCGTCCACCATCGTGTTCCTGGTCCGCAAGGGCAATCCGAAAGGGATCAAGGACTGGAACGATCTGGTCAAGCCGGGCGTGGCCGTCATCACGCCGAACCCGAAGACCTCGGGCGGCGCGCGCTGGAACCATCTGGCCGCCTGGGCCTATGCGTTGAAGCAGCCGGGCGGCAATGAAGCGAGCGCGAAAGAGTTCATTCGCAAGTTGTACAAGAACGTGCCGGTGCTCGATTCCGGCGCACGCGGCGCGACCACCACCTTCGTCGAGCGTGGCATCGGCGACGTGCTGATCGCGTGGGAGAACGAGGCGATCCTCGCGATCAAGGAACTCGGTCCGGACAAGGTGCAGATCGTCGCGCCGTCGCTCAGCATCCTGGCCGAGCCGCCGGTCGCGGTGGTGGACAAGGTGGTCGACAAGCGCGGTACCCGCAAGCTGGCGGAGGCTTACTTGCAATACCTGTACAGCGATGAAGGGCAGGAAATTGCGGCCAAGAATTATTACCGGCCGACTTCCGACCAGATCGCGCAAAAGTACGCGGCGCAGTTCCCCAAAATCAAATTGGTCACGCTCAGCGAGATCGCAGGCAACTGGACCCAGGCGCAGAAAACGCATTTCGCCGATGGTGGGGTGTTCGACCAGGTGTACGCGCCGGGGCAGAAATAGCGGGTATTTAAAACGGATTTCTGGACATTTCGGCTAACTTTGCCCTCCGTGCAGATGGAGGGCAAGGTCGTTTACCGCCGTTCATTTCAATATACTCAGTCATGCATGGCTTAATTACGTAAATTAATCCATCTGACTTTGCATATACTGGCGGCAATCTGTGTTGCCGGCCATTCATATTGATGTTGTCATGGCGTGCAGCACGTCGCTCCGTGGGACGTCTGTTCCGGCATCCGCGTGCGCGCCGCATCACGCATCGCGTCGTCGCGCCCTGAATCCTGCGGCTGAATCGGGTATCCTTCCACTAGTTGTGACGTCGGTGCGCTGCGTCCCGCGCGACCGTGCCGATGGCGCTGATGGTCCGCCAGACTTGCCCGCCAGCCTTTCCATTTACCCGAACAAGAACAAGCCCATGCCAGATTTTCATTCCGACACCCACGCCGACAATCACGCCGATGCGCTGGTCGATAAAGTCGCCGTGTCCCGCCTGCCGACCCGGCACGGCGAATTTGCGGCCCACGTTTTCCGATCCCGCCTCGACGGCTGCGAGCACATGGCGCTGGTCGCCGGCGATGTCAGCGGCCAGGAGGACGTACTGGTACGGCTGCATTCCGAATGCCTGACCGGCGACGTGCTCGGCTCGCTGCGCTGCGATTGCGGCCAACAACTGGAAGTGGCGCTGGAGAAGGTCGGCCATGCCGGCCGTGGCGTGCTGCTCTATTTGCGCGGCCAGGAAGGGCGTGGCATCGGGCTCGGCCACAAGATCAAGGCTTATAGCCTGCAGGATCAAGGACGCGATACGGTCGAAGCGAATGTGGAACTTGGCCTGCCGGTCGACACCCGCAGCTATGAGGTCGCGGCGCAGATACTGAAGGATCTGGGCATTCGCTCGGTGCGCCTGATGAGCAACAACCCGCGCAAGATCGCCGCGCTGGAAAAGAGTGGCCTGCCGGTGGCGGAGCGGATTCCGCTGCACATTGCGCCGAACAGCGAGAATCTGCGCTATCTGCTGGCCAAACAGCAGAAGCTGGGACATATGCTGGATCTGGCGACGCCCAAATCGAAACAGTGAATGCGGTGCGGCGCTCCCGCACTTCCAGGATACTCATAAAGATGATTGGCTATTCCGCTTAAAAATAAAGCGGATTTTTAATATACTCCATTAGAATTTCCAATTCGCGAGCGGCGCGTGGCGTCGTTCGTCACACAGGAATAGCTGGCACGCCGCCTCTCAGGCGGCCTTGCGAAACGTCAGATTGATCCGATGATGACCCACCAGCGGGTGGGTCGCTTCCTTCAGCGGCAGCACGCCGTGATAGCGCAATCTTGCCGGACCGCCCCATACCACCACGTCGCCATGCGTCAGCGGCACCCGCATCGGTTTGTCCTCGCGCCGCGCGCCGCCGAACTGAAACACCGCCGGGATGCCAAGCGACACCGACACGATCGGCGCATCAAAGTCGCGCTCATTGCGGTCCTGATGCAGCGACAGCCGCGTGCCCGGCTCGTAGCGATTGATCAGACACGCATCCGGCGTAAATCCATCAAATCCGGCGCTGCTCGCCGCCGCTTGCGCCAGCGCCAGAAACACCTCCGGCATGCCAGGCCAAGGCTTGCCGCTGGCCGGATCCGTGGTGTCGTAACGGTAACCGGTGCGATCCGTGACCCAGCCATAGCGACCGCAATTGGTCATCGCCACCGACATGCGAAAGCCGCCGGGCGTGATCATGTGGCGCAGCGGCGCCGCGCCGGTGATGCCGTCGAGCGCGGTCAGGATCGCCGCCTCATGCGCCAGCGCGAACCGCCGCAGCACGACCGCTCCGGTACACAATTGCTCGCACCACATCCGGTCCGGTTCGGCATCGGCAAACAGGTCGAAAGTCATGTCATCGCTCTCACGTCGCGTCATGAAAAATGATGCCAAGCGTGTGCCGATGGCCGGAGCGCAGCCGGCTCACGCCATGCCGCAGATTGACCCGGTACACCCCGCGCGTGCCTTGCACCGGCCGGTGGTGCACCGCGAACACCGCCGCGTCGCCCTGCCGCAGCGGCACCACTTCCGGCCGTGACTGCATGCGCGGCCGCTGTTCGGTCAGCACGAACTCGCCGCCGCTGAAATCCAGGCCCGGCTCCGACAACAGGATCGCCACCTGCAACGGGAAAACATGCTCGCCGTACAGATCCTGATGCAGGCAGTTATAGTCGCCCGCGCCGTATTGCAGCAGCAACGGCGTCGGCCGCAGCTGGCCAGCATCATGGCAGCGCGCGATTAAGTCGGCATGCCGCGCGGGGTAGCGCACATCGATCTCCATCGCCATATTCCAGCGATTGGCAATCGGCGCCAGCTGCGGATAAATCGCGGTGCGCAAGCCGGCAACGAGGTCGGGCAGCGGATAGCTGAAATACTTGTATTCGCCGCGGCCGAAGCCGTGCCTGGCCATCACGACCTGGCTGCGGAACATGCCCTCCAGCGGATACAGCGCGGCCAGCGCAGCGCATTCCTGCGCGCTGAGCAGGCCGTCGATCTGGGCGCATCCCTGCGCGTCGAGGTCGGTCGATACGCGTTGCCAATCGACTGCCTTGATCCGATCGGCAATCTCTTGCACCTCGCCAATGGCGGCGGCCAATGCGAGCGGTGCGTTCATGCGTGCGCCTCCTTGTCGAGCAGCGCGCGCTTGCGTTCCACGCCCCAGCGATAGCCGGACAGGCCGCCGTCGTGGCGCACCACGCGATGGCAGGGAATCGCAACCGCCAGCATGTTGGCGGCGCAGGCCTGCGCCACCGCGCGCACCGCTGTGGGCGAGCCGATGCGGCGTGCAATCTCGGTGTAACTCGCAGTCTGGCCGGCCGGAATCTCGCGCAGCGCCTGCCAGACACGCTGCTGGAACGCGGTGCCGCGTACATCGAGCGGCAGGTCCAGGCCAAACTGCGGCGCTTCGACCAAGCCGACCACCTTGGCCACCAGTTGTTCGAATTCACGGTCACCACCGATCAGCTTGGCACGAGGGAAACAGTCCTGCAGTTCGCGTGCCAGCGCATCCGGGTCATCACCCAGCAGGATCGCGCACACGCCGCGCTCGCTCTGGGCTACCAGGATCGCGCCGAGCGAACATTCGCCGATGGCGAAGCGCATTTCCGTGTTGGCGCCGCCGGCACGGTAATTGGTCGGCGTCATGCCCAGCACCGCATTCGATTTTTCGTAGAAACGGCCGTTTGAATTGTAGCCAGCGTCGAAGATCGCTTCCGTGATGCTGGTGCTGCGGCCGTGGTCACGGTCATGGCCATGGCCGCCGAGTCCCTGGCGCAGCCGTTGGTCGCGCTGCGCGACGGCATATGCCCTGGGCGTCAGGCCGGTAAGCTGCTTGAACACGCGATGGAAATGAAAACTGCTGACGCCGACGCGCAGCGCCAGCTCGTCCAGCGTCGGCACGGTTTCCGATGCCTCGATGATGCGGCAGGCCTCGGTGACCTTGGCCGCGTATTGCTCTGCCAGCGAAGCCTGGTCCGGCTTGCAGCGTTTGCAGGGACGGAATCCGGACTTCTCGGCATCCGCACAGGTGGCATGGAAACGAACGTTTTCCGGCCGTGCCAGCCGCGCGGCGCAGGACGGGCGGCAGTACACGCCGGTAGTGCCGACCGAGTAATAAAACCTGCCGTCAGCCTTGGCATCACGCGCCATGACACTGGCCCAACGCGGGTCACTGACCGTCGCGGCGGCGAGTTGCACATTTTTTGTGGATGCGGTCATGATGCTTTCCTTTCAACGATCTATCTGATGACTGAAAGTTTATCCGTGCCGGTATGGGTTCGCACTCCGTGTCTTGCTTTCAAATTCGATGAGCGGGATCCAGCGCGAAATGTTGCGCTTCTATACACTCACATGACGTGACAACAGATTTTACGATGCTGGCGGGGCGTGGTATCCCGACCATCGATGTCCCGGTTGATTTTCGGCTAGGTGGTCCAATATGACGGTATACGCGATGGATGTCCGATTGAAGCATGATATTTAAATGAAACCCGTGAACCCTCAGAAACCCGAACTCCAGATCGATTTTGTGTCCGATGTCAGCTGTCCGTGGTGCGCGATCGGGCTCAATTCGATGGAGCTCGCGCTCGGTCGCCTGGGCGAGCAGGTCAGTGCCGAACTGCATTTCCAGCCATTCGAACTCAATCCCGACATGCCGGCCGAAGGGCAGGAGATAGTCGAACATCTGGCGCAAAAATATGGCGCCGACCCGGAGCAGATCATGCGCAACGGCGAAGCGATTCGCGCCCGCGGCGAACAAGTCGGATTCACGTTCAAGATGGACAAGCGCGACCGGATCTACAATACCTTCGATGCCCACCGGCTGCTCCATTGGGCCGCGCTGGAAGGGCGCCAGACGGCGTTAAAACACGCGCTGTTTCAGGCTTATTTTACCAATGGCGAGAACCCGGGCGACCATGAGCTACTGATCCGGGTAGCAGGGCAGGTCGGGCTGGACAGCACGCGCGCCAGCGAGATTCTGTCATCCGACACCTACGCCGCCGAGGTACGCGAGAGAGAACGGTTCTACCACGGCCAGGGCATCCATTCGGTCCCTGCGGTGATTATCAATGATCGCCACCTGATTCAGGGCGGGCAACCGGCCGAGGTATTTGAACAGGCGCTCAGGCAGATCGCCGCGGCGATCTGAACTGGTTGTTCGCTGCCGACGGCACCCAAGTCGCGGCAAGTAATGTTGGATCAGGAGGAAGTTGCATGAAGAAGCTGCTCTTCATTTTCTGGCGCATCAGCAAGACCGACCTGCGCACGGCGTCGTTTGCATTGCGGCATGCGGATCGCCCGCGCTGGTTCTTGCCGGCTATCATCCTGCTCACCCTGTATTTCTTCGCGCCGTTCAACCTGGTGTTGCCGCTGGTCGGGATCGTCGATGACTTCGTGCTGGTCCCGTTGATACTGCACTACCTTGTCAAGTTGCTGCCCGCGCATGTCCGGGCGGGTGCGGGCACGGTGGCTGCGCCCACCCGATAATCGTTGTCGTCAGGTGGTTACTCGCGTGATCGTTTGATGAAGGGGGCAAGCAGCAAGCAGCAAGCAGCTTTGTGCCCGCGTCCTTATAATCACACATGGAGCGGCAAGGGCCGCTCACATTGGAGTAATGACAACATGAGTTTGCAGACCTGGTGGCTGTTCGTAATGATGACCTTCGTCGTGTCAGCGACACCGGGGCCCAATATGCTGCTGGTGATGAGCAGCAGTGCACGTTTCGGTTTTCGCGCTGCGATCGCGACCATGGCCGGTTGCATGGCGGCACTGCTGGCCATGATGAGCATTTCCGCTGCCGGTCTGGGCGCCTTGCTGCAGGCATTCCCGGCGGTGTTCGACGCTTTGCGCTGGGCCGGCGCCGCCTATTTGGCGTACCTCGGGATCAAGAGCTGGCGCTCACCGGTGCAGGACAACGCGGTGGCCGCCAACGCGGTGGACGCCAACGCGGTGGCCGCCACCGCGGTGGACGCGCCTCGCCTGGCAGAGCCGACCAAGTCCGGCGTGCTGTTCCGCCAAGGCATGCTGGTGGCTGCCAGCAACCCGAAGGCAATCCTGTTCGCGGCAGCCTTCCTGCCCCAGTTCATCCATCCGGAGCTGCCGAAGCTGCCGCAGTTCGCGATTCTGCTCGCGACCTTCGCGGTGATTGAAATCAGCTGGTACATGGTGTATGCCGGCAGCGGCCAACGATTGGCGAGCTATCTGCGCCGCGCCGCGGTGTTGAAGGCGTTTAACCGGCTCACTGGCGGTGTCTTCATCGGGTTCGCCGCGGTGATGGCGGCAGTGCGCAATTGAACGCCGCATGCACGTGACCTGCTGGTGTCAGCATTCGGGCCGGTGCGTCGCACTTACTCGCGAAGGGCCGCATGCGATAAAGGGCTGCATGCGGTAAACGGCCGCGATCGTCAGGATCGCAGCGCCAGCCAATGACTCTGGTGCACCAGATGGTGCTGCCACCAGCGCTCCCGAACTAGCCCATTCCCACGACGGAAAGCGCGTTCTTCGGGATCGGCGCTTACATCGTCGCCAAGTACTCCTCAAGGCAATCAAGGCTCGAATTGCCGCCTTCGATGGCAAATTGCTTGATTTGTTCGCATTTCTCTACCGATGGGAACAGCGACCGCATCGTCAGCGCGGTCTTGCTGCCTTGCTTGTCGAAGCTCACTGTGACGTGAAATTGTTCGGACTCGCGCTCGTCATCCCCGCCATGGGAGTAGACCAGGCGCGCGGGTGGCACGATCTCGATGAACACGATCTTGTTGTTGTAGTCGACACCATCGGGACCGTGCATGACGAAGCGCCAGATGCCGCCCGGTTTTACGTCCATTTCGTGGATGGTGTTGGTAAAGCCCTTCGGTCCCCACCATTTCGCCACCTGTTGCGGATCGGTCCACGCCTTGAATACCAGTTCGCGCGGCGCGTTGATGACGCGGCTGATGACGATTTCGCGATTGGCCGTGCTCGTCATCGCGTCATTTTTCTGGTTCATGTTGTTCTCCGTTTGTTGTTGCCTGAGCCCGTGATCAGCTTCCTGCCAGCCTGTCGTCAGGCTTTCGCCAGATGCGCTGCGAGCCGTTCCAGGCTTTCGGTCCAGCCTTCGGTCATTCCCATCTTCAGCATCGCGTCACGAATCGTTGCCGATTCGAAGCGGGTCCGGATCGTCAACTTGGTCTTGCCGTCGACGTCCTCGAAGGTCACCGTCGAGAGCATTTCCCCGGCTGGATTGCGCTCGTCCCGCGCACGGTTCGGCTTGACCATGTCGTGCCACGCGTCCGGGTGTTCGGAACAGTCGAGCGTCATGACGAGTCGCTCGGGTGCCACAATCTCCCGGTAGACGCCCTTGATCGGATAATCGACGCCGTCGGGGCTGCGCATCACGATGCGATGCGCGCCGCCGACGCGCAAGTCGATTTCGCACACCGGATTCGTGAAGTTGTGCGGCCCGAACCATCGCGCCATCTGGGTGGGATCGGTCCACGCCTGAAATACCAGCGTTCGCGGCGCATCGAGCAGGCGGCTAATCACGAATTCGTTGCCTGCTGCTGGCGCTTGCGGCGTGGTCGCGGTGTTCATTGTTTCTGCTCTCTCATGGTGTTCGCCAGGAATGCTTCGAGCTGATCGAAGGTACCCGAGTAGCCGACCCGCATGCCTTCGTGGCTGTCGTCGAAGGTCTTCTGTTCTTCCGCCGTTGCGTTGATCGCGGCCCAGTGGATGGTGATGGTGGTCTTGCCTTCATGCTCGGTAAACGTGGCCGTCGCGAGCGTTTCCAGCGGCCAGGTGGGGCTCATCGGGTGCCTTGTCACGCCACCCTGTGCATCCGAAAATGAAACGGTGTTGACCAGCCGTTCCGGCTTCACGATGTCGCGAAAAATCCATTTGCCCCACATGTCAAAACCGTCGGGCGATCGCATGCAGTAGTGAAACACGCCACCCGGCCGCAAGTCGAGTTTGCAGGACGGCATGGTAAAACCTTTCGGTCCAAACCATTGCATCAGGTGCTCGCGTTCTGTATACGCCTTCCACACCAGCGCACGCGGCGCGTCGACGGTGCGTGTGATGACAAAGTCGCCAGCCTGTGCGGACTGCGTGGTGAGATTATTCTGTTCGGCCATCTTCCTTCTCCTTTGTTTGTAATTGCTGCAGGTATTCATCTAAACGATCCAGACTTTGTTCCCAGAAACGGCGGTACTGTTCGACCCAATCCGCCACATCATGGAGCGGTTTTGCCTCCAGCCGGCACGGGCGCCACTGCGCCTGCCGGCCCTGCGTGATCAGCCCGGCGCGCTGCAGGACCTTGAGGTGCTTGGTAACCGCCGGTGCGCTCATCTCGAACGGCTTGCCGATCTCGGCCACCGATGCCGCGCCCGACGCAAGCCGGGCCAGGATCGCACGACGCGTCGGATCGGCGAGTGCCGCAAAGGTAGCGCTAAGGTGATCAGTGGACATCTTTAAAAACCAATTGGTTAATTAACCTGTAGGTAAATTATAGCGACCATCGATTGTTTGTCAAGCCGGAGCAGTCGAAAATCTTTGGCCAGGAGTCGATCTCGTCTATTGCGCGAAGCCGTATTGGTCAATGATTTCTTCCGCCCCTTCCGCCCCTTCCGCCCCTTCCGATCTTGCGATGGCATAAATATATTCGCGCAGAAGCGATAAACACCAGAATCTTGCTGTCCGCAACTTGCCGTCCACACGCAATGTGGCACACCTAAATAAACGATTCATCTGGGTTTTCTGTGGGTCACGGGTGAAATCTGTATTACCGCTTGACCCCGCAGAATCGGCTTGGCAAGCCCTGCCGCACTGCGGTATTCGTGGAAACTCAAGCAGCATGCGGGTTTCAGGACAATGCCTTTGAAACATAGAATTGCCATGTAGAAAAAGACAAATTTTTGACCCACACAAAAGTCTGAAGAACCAAATAAACAGAACTTTCAGTTATTGAAATTTCTGCAATAATTAAATTGCCTATTCAATTCAGTACTTCAGTACTTCACTGGGACATGATGAGGCTGCTGCAAATCATGGTGATGCTCTGCTTCGGGTTTTTCCTGAAGATGGTCATTGCTGCGCCTATTGTGGTGATACCGTTGGCCGGCGCAATCGGCCCTGCCAGCGCGGATTTCGTCGGCCGTGGCATCGCGCGTGCAGACAAGGACGGTGCGCAATTGGTCGTACTGCGTATCGATACGCCGGGCGGACTCGATCTGTCGATGCGGCAAATCATCCAAACGATATTGGCGTCTCCCGTGCCGGTGGTCGGCTTTGTGGCACCAAGCGGTGCCCGCGCCGCCAGCGCCGGGACCTACATCCTGTATGCCAGCCATGTCGCTGCGATGGCGCCCGGTACCAATCTGGGCGCTGCCAGCCCGGTCCGGATTGGCATGCCAGATCCAATGACGCCGGAGCGGCCACAAAAGCCCGGCGATGCTTCCGGGCCGGACCACCAGGCTAGTGCTCCGTCCGCCCCGGATTTGAAATCGGACACCCAAAGCACGCTGACTAGAAAGCAGATGCATGATGCGGCGGCATACATCCGTGGCCTGGCACAGCTACGCGGACGCAATGCGGAATGGGCCGAACGCGCGGTTCGGGAAGCCGTGAGCTTGTCGGCCGATGAAGCACTGGCCCAGAAAGTGATCGACCTCACGGCGCGCGATGTACCGGAATTGTTAATCAAGCTCAATGGCCGCAAGGTCGCCACCGCCAATGGCGAACACGTGCTGCATACTGCAGGGGCAAAGCTAGTGACGCTGGAGCCGGATTGGCGGAACAAGTTTTTGACCACCATCACTGATCCGAGTATTGCCGTGATCCTGATGATGGTCGGCATTTACGGTTTGATTTTCGAATTCTCAAATCCGGGTTTCGTACTGCCTGGCGTGGTCGGGGCGATCTGCCTGTTGCTCGCCGCATTTGCATTGCAAATGCTGCCGGTCAATTACGCCGGTCTAGCACTGATATTGCTGGGCGCAGGATTCATAACGGCAGAGGCGTTTCTGCCAAGTTTTGGCGTGATCGGCATCGGCGGCATCATTGCGTTCGCGTTCGGCATGTTGATCCTGATCGATACTGACTTGCCTGGCTTTGGCATCCCGCTGTCATTAATTGCGGTGCTGAGCGGGGTCACTGCACTCTTCATTTTCTTCGTTTCAGGCATCGTACTGAAAGCCCGGCGCCGACCGGTTGTCAGCGGGCAAGAAGCCTTGCTCGGTAGTGCCGGCCTCATGCTGAGCACTCTGCAACCCGATGTGGCGGACGGCGAAGGCTGGGCTCGTGTTCATAGCGAGCAATGGCGGGTGCGAAGCACGGTGCCGCTGCAGCAGGGACAACCGGTGCGGGTTATCGCACGTAACGGTCTGGTGTTGATGGTGGTGCCAATCATTGAACAAGGAAAATAGCCATGGGACTCACACTCGGATTTGGCGGCATTCTGTTTCTGGTGATCGCGATGCTGATGTTGTCGGCGATTCGCATTCTGCGCGAATACGAGCGTGGCGTGGTATTCATGCTGGGCCGATTCTGGAAGGTAAAGGGACCGGGCCTGATATTCCTCATTCCCGTCGTGCAGCAGATGGTGAAAGTGGATTTGCGCACCGTAGTGTTAGATGTGCCACCGCAGGATGTGATCACGCGCGACAACGTGTCGGTCAAGGTGAATGCGGTCGTCTATTTCCGCGTGGTCGATCCCGAAAAGTCGGTGATCCAGGTCGTCAAGTTTCTCGATGCGACCAGCCAATTGGCGCAGACTACGCTGCGCGCGATACTGGGCAAGCACGAACTGGATGAACTGCTATCCGAACGCGAACGGCTCAACCTCGATATCCAGCGCGTGCTCGATACGCAAACCGACGCCTGGGGCATCAAGGTGTCCACCGTCGAAATCAAACATGTCGACATCAATGAAACAATGATCCGCGCCATCGCACGGCAAGCCGAGGCTGAGCGCGAACGGCGCGCCAAGGTAATTCATGCCGAAGGAGAATTGCAGGCGTCAGAAAAACTGCTGCAAGCGGCGCAGATGCTTGCGAAGCAGCCACAGGCGATGCAGTTACGCTATCTGCAAACACTGACCAATATCGCCGGCGACAAGAGTTCGACCATCATCTTTCCAATGCCGATGGATATTTTCACCGTGCTGGCGAATGCCAAGGGACCCCAGCCGCCGGGTGCGTAGAACGCAAGCGAACCATGCTTGATCAGGATGCGTCCCGTCTATTGAGGACTAGCCATTGAAGGCCGCTGCAGGTAAAACGAAACCGACTATTGAAGCGTTGAGCGCGGTTACCCTGGCGACGCGGAACATGGTGCGCGCCGTATGCTTCTACGAGGCGCTCGGTTTTCCGTTAACAGCCGGAGGAGCTAATGCCGCATTTACCTCATTCGCGCTGGGATCTTCGTTTTTGAACCTGATCGCCGAAACGCATGGACCAATAAACTGGTGGGGCCGCGTGATTATCCATGTCTCCGATGTCGACGCCATGTACCAAAAAGCGCTTGACGCAGGGCTTGCTCCGATGTTTGCGCCCAGCGATGCACCTTGGGGCGAACGCTACTTTCATATTGTTGATCCGGATGGTCATGAGCTTAGCTTCGCAAAGACTTTGACCTAGGCTTTCCGGAATGGCCGATTGCGGGCAAAGGCAGGGTTTTTATCCCGTCCTCAGGTGGCGGGCCTTGAGCATAAAGTTGCCTGCATTCATCTTACGGTCCACCCCGTGGTGTCTTCCGTTCAAGCGGATGCTGTTGACCTTGGTGCCAATTCTGAGTGTGTTTGACGAGCACTGCGCTTTCAGGTCGTTGATTCGCACCACCGAGTCGTCATCGGCCAATCCATCTCGACCTACGCGAGGTATTACAATACGGGGTTTATTTCACTCGATGTCCAATCGCGACATTCTGTCATTCCTGCGTTAAATGAAATTAAACGATATTCGCATCACAACTCCCCCTTTGGTGTCCCGGCATTTGACGCGATGGCAGCAGCTGGTGACGTCAAGCTGGCTGGTCGGACTAATTTCCGGGGAATCGATCGCCGCTGCTCCATCCAGCGATTGGCGCTTATTTGAAGTCGGATGCGATGCCGCAGCGCTGTTCCTGCTCAGCCATATTCCTGGTGCCGGCTACCTCGATACCAATCAGTTGGAGCATGGGCCGCTATGGAACAAGGTTCCTGACCAGGCGCTGTTGCAGCTTTTGCTCGACAATGGCATTCGTCACGACACGACTGTGATGCTGTATGGCCGGAATAACCTGGCCGCAGCGCGTGCCGCGCATCTGATGTTGTATGCCGGCGTAAAGGATGTGCGCTTGCTGGATGGCGGCTTCGCTGCCTGGAATGACATGGCTTTACCGGTGGCACGAGGGGCCCCCCTTCAATATCGCGCGGTGAGCGACTTTGGCGCCGATTTTCCGGCGCATCCAGAGTACCTGATCGAGACCCACCAGGCCAAAGCGCTATTACAGCAGAAGGATGGCGCTCTGGTGAGTATTCGCACCTGGAATGAATTTATTGGCAAGACATCTGGCTACAGTTATATCGAAGCCAAAGGCGATATTCCAGGAACCCGCTGGGGGCGCGCCGGCGATGACGACGACGTCAACAGCATGAGCGACTTCCATAACCCGGACGGCACCATGAAGGCGCCCAATGAAATTTGCGCATTTTGGGGCAAGGCCGGCATTCATTCCGGGCAGAAGACGGCGTTTTACTGTGGCACCGGCTGGCGCGCCTCCCTCGCTTTTTTCTATGCGTGGTTAATGAACTGGGAGCGGATCAGCGTGTATGACGGCGGTTGGTGCGAGTGGAGTAGTGATCCGAGCAATCCGATCGTTAGTGGAGTACGTCCGCTTTAAGCGTGGTCCACGTTCGGCATTGACCAGACAAGCTTCGTAGCAACTCGTGGAAGCCTGAATCTGTGTCCGATTCATCGGTGTGCATCAATGGGCGTGCGCATGTAATGCTCCGGGAACACGCTGACGTGCGAACCCGCCGCGTGCGAGCCAGTGGACCGTCTGATCGGCCGCGCGCTCGATCAACTCACCAGCATGAGAAAAGTCGTACGGCGACGCCGTCAGGGGGCACAGAGGCGGCACGGTGATGATCTCAGCCTGCTCGCGATAGCGCTCGAGCTCCATCACCAACTGATGCGCGATGAGCAGGGTGACCGCGTGCAGTGCACTGGCGATTGTGCTGCGCGGCGGCGCCTCGAGAGCGCAGGCGAAACCGGTCGGCAGCACGATGACTCGCCTTGCGCCGAGTTCGATTGCGACGCTGATGGGCGTGTTGCTGGCGATCGCTCCATCCATCAGATACTGCTCGCCGATGCGAACCGGAGGAAATATAGCGGGAATGGCGCAGCTCGCCAGGACAGCATCGACCACAGGGCCGCTCGACAGCCGCACCGCACCTCCTCCAAGCAAGTCGGTCGCCACCACGTGCAAGGGAATGCTTGCCTGCTCAAACGTCTGGTACGGAAGGCATTGTTCGAGGATGCGGCGCAGTCCAGAGGGATCGACCGCAAAACGGTGGTCACCCAACAGTCCCAGGAAGCCGCGCCAAGCCAGCGGAAATACTGTGCTTCGGCGCATCCCGCCCCAAATGGCCTCCAACTGCGCGACGCCGTGCGCGTTCGGCGCACCGGCGAAGTAGGCGCCGTTGATTGCGCCTACGGATGAGCCGATCACGAGATCAGGCACCAAGCCATGAGCAACCACTGCACGCAGCATTCCCACCTGGACTGCGCCGAAGCTCCCTCCACCCGCAAGTACCAGTGCCGTCAGCTTGTCGGTCCTGTCGCTCATCATGGCAAACATTCCACACAATGGAAATTTAACGACGGCTGCGGCAGAGGCGCCGACCGCCTTTGCCCCTCTAATGCCACCTTGAGTGCTGATGCCAGTAAAGTCAGGGATCTGCCAGCGACCATCGGCCCCGTCAAGACTGCACCGTCAACGAGCATGGAAGGCCGAGTGGCGGAGGCGGCTTCAATCGGCATGATCATGGCAGTAATGTTGACGGGCGGTCTGACGGTCTCATAGTGAAGTGCAGTATTTGCGGCAAGCATCACGATACTGACAGCAATCGACAGAACAAGCACGTGTCCGTGAGACGCCGTTGGCAATAAATCCGCTCCGTAATGTGGCCGACAAGCTTACGGACCGATAGATTTCATTTTCTGTTCTTTGCGCCAGGCGAACTTTGCGGAAGTTGGCCGCCCTCGTTATCCCATTTCGCGACTTCGGCTTGGTCAAGTTCATACCCGGGTGGTCGGTAAATGGCGGTCTTTTTCACGGCCTCGTCGACTTCCTGAGGCGTCATCAGCACGATGGTTTTGCACGTGGCCGCGCCCGATGCATTGACCCTGAGCGCGAGTGCCGCGGCAGTGGCGTTGTCTGGCAGTTCGCCAATAATGAAAACGTCCTTGTCGCCAAAGGCATAATAAAATGCCTCAACGGCACCACCCATCGACTTGAATAATTCATCAACAGCGGCACGTCGCTTGGTACCGCCCTCTTTGAGCAGACCGTTGATGCCTTCGCCGACATAGTTGGCTTCAATCAGATATTTTGGCATTTGAATCTCCTTCCGGGTTTGGTACACAAGATCGGAGCAGTCGTCGTGGTTAGCAGTGGCCGAGGTCTGGGATGCAATCTCGCAACAATGAGCGCCAATTAAATCGGGACTGCCTGACCATCATCCTGCGTGCTGGCAACCTCATGCCGGACAGCAAGTCCTGCTCTGTTTAGCGGAAAAATCCGAATCTTGGATTAGCGCTATATTTGTTATATGTCAGCCATGGGCCAGATAAAGGCAGAACCGCAGAAGACTTGATAAATACGTACCCCGCTGAACTATTAGCCTGCACTATTAGCCTGAACTATTAATCCGTTAGCCTTGCCGCTGCCATGAAAACACTTCCTCTACGCCTTACCCCCGGACAAGACTTGCGTGCCGCTCTCGAAGCCGTGCTGGTCAAACATGACGTGCGCGCGGCCTTCGTACTTCAGGGCATTGGCAGCCTGAGCGTGGCGCAACTGAGGCTTGCCGGGGCGAAGCAGTCTACCGAATTTCGCGGCGACCTGGAGATACTGACGCTTGCCGGATCGCTCTCACGCGATGGTGCGCACCTCCATATCGCTGTGGCTGACGCACAAGGTCGTGTGGTGGGTGGGCATGTGACGGCAGGATGTTTCGTGCGCACGACGGTCGAGGTGCTGCTGGCGCTGCTACCGGAGCATCAGTTTGCTCGGGAGCAGGATCTGGATTCAGGTTTCGGCGAGTTGGTGATACGTCCGCATTCTCATGCAGATTGAGCGCAAGGCAAGCGAAGGCCAATTCCGTTCAAACCGCTCAGTGCTTTTTTGCCGTGGCGCTTCGAGAGGAAAGCAAGGCAATCGGATAGAACTTGTACCAGGCAATTTGTACCAGTCAATTCATATGAGGAGAACAATGGGTGTCGGCATGACTGGAAGCGACAGTGTGAACGAACTGCTCGGCTTCCTGCAGCGTTATCCCAATGTACTTGTGTTGACGGGCGCGGGAATGAGCACTGCATCCGGTATTCCGGATTACCGGGATAGGGACGGCGTGCGACGCGGCAAGGCGCCGGTGCAAGGACCGGATTTTCGAGGCTACGATTCAGTGCGAAAGCGTTACTGGGCTCGCAGTATGGTGGGTTGGCCGACATTGGCCCGGGCAGAGCCTAATGCGGGGCATCGCGCCATTGCCGAACTGGAGGCGAATGGCAATCTTGCCGCCGTCGTCACACAGAATGTTGATGGCCTTCATCAGCGTGCGGGAAGTGTACGTATTGTAGAACTCCACGGCAACATTCATTCAGTCGTATGCGTTGAATGCGGTATGCATTTCTCGCGCGGATTCATGCAGTCGCTGCTTCAGGAAGCCAATCCTGGTCTGGCAGGAGCAATGGCTGTTCCCGCCCCCGATGGCGATGCGCATCTGGAACCGGATTGCCTGACCGATTTTCGGATTCCTGATTGCCTGCACTGCGCAGGCGTGCTCAAACCGGATGTTGTTTTCTTCGGCGATGGCGTGCCGCGCGCACGTACCGAGGCAGCGGAAAAAACGCTGGAGCATGCCGATGCCTTGCTTGTGGTGGGATCGTCACTGATGGTGTACTCGGGCTATCGGCTGTGCAAGATCGCCGCGGAGACCGGCAAGCCGATTGCTGCAATCAATCTCGGAAAAACGCGCGCCGATCATCTCCTGTCCCTCAAAATCGAGAAACCTGCAGAACAAGTCTTGCCATTGCTGGCCCGCTTTCTCCGTCCGATCTGACCCGACAGTCTCTAGCGGCCACAAACGGACATTCAGAATATTCAGTCTTGCTACATGCAGGCCGTAATATATTAACAAGCCGTCAGGGTTCGACCGACCGCTTCGGGTCTAACTGGTTGCAGCTATACCAATAAACTGGCAGAGGTTTTTTCTCATAGCTGGGACGTGCTCGCTCAATAGTAGCGCATGAAAAGTAATGATTATATTCATATTGACGTGCTCCCTAACTTCATCCCAAACCGACTTGGGTCAGCGGCGTACCTAAGATGGGGACGGCTGAGTACTCCCTTTTTCCGGTATGGATCGACGTGGGAGTCAAGCCTATTTTTCTACCGCCGGTGCCTGCGCTGACAAGCAACACGCACGTTTAGTCCTGCCAAGGCGCCCACTTTCGTGCGCGAGTTTTCAGTATGTACGATGCGACTCTCGTGCTGCTCGAAGGTTAGCGTCGCAGTCACCAGTGAGATGCTCATTGAAAGAACGACCTTTGTGTGCAATATTGTAATGACAAGAATTTAATTACGTAATGCCGGGCATCGAAATTGGTTTGCAAGTGAGATCGTCGCCCTTGTTATCCAAAAAACGAAAATCTGAACAATACGGTTAGCGAGCCGATGGTCTTGATACTCGCGTACCGGCAAATGATCAAGGCGAGTCGAGTCCACTTATTCTCTTAAGGGGGAAATAATGAGATGCCAATTTGATAAAAGTCTGAGCTCGAATTTGATCGCCAACGACAGGCATTTGGTGTCAGGATTCGTTGTTGTTTGCATACTTGGCGTAACGGGTTGCGCTCGAACCCAGACAGAAGAACCCCCCCTGCCTGTAGCGTCGCAACAACCACCTCCGCCATCGTCGTACCCAATTCAGAACCCTGCCACTTTGCCACCGGATGATGGCGTTCCTAGGCATGTGCCGGGAAGCACTGCAGCTATGACGCTCACTCAGGTTCGCGATCTCTACGCTCCACCGGATTGGCATCCTGGCGATCACCCGCCGATGCCGACAGTCGTTGGGCGCGGGAGAAAACCGGATGTGTTTGCCTGCGGCTACTGCCATTATCCGAATGGTCAAGGTCGCCCTGAAAACGCCAGCCTTGCCGGTCTAAGCGCCGGCTACATCACGCAGCAAATGGCGGATTACAAGAACGGTTTGCGAAAGAGTTCGGAACCGAACATGAAGCCGCCGGCATTGATGATTGCCAACGCAAAGAGCGTCACCGAGGAAGACATAAAAATTTCCGCCCAATATTTTGCCAGCATAAAATACAAGCCTTGGATCCGAGTCGTCGAAACGCAGACCGTACCGAAGACCTTCGTGGCGGGCTTTATGCATGTTCCCTTAGAGGGAGCAGGAATGGAAGCGATCGGTCAGCGCATTATCGAAGTAGCAGAAGACTTGGCACGGACCTCCCTTCGCGATCCAAAGTCTGGATTCATCGCATACGTTCCGATAGGGAGCATAAAGAAAGGCGAGAAGCTGGTAATCAATGGCGGACGCGGCACGACGACAATGTGTGTAACCTGCCATGGTCAGGACCTAAAAGGCCGCGGGGATATACCACCGCTGGCGGGTCGCTCGCCGAGTTATACCTTACGCCAGTTGTACGACTTCCAGAGCGGGGCCCGCGCAGGGCAGCTAAGCTCACAGATGAAGGAGAGCGTTGCTAACCTAACCATGGACGATATGGTGTCGATTGCCGCATATACGGCTTCGCGCGACCCCTGAAAAATATCACTCCGAAACTCCCTGCTGCGCTCTGAAGGTTTTTCTGAAGCCATTTTGACAGATGACGAAGGGTGGCAAAAATCATGCATCGGTATGTGGTGACTGTGTTATTTGCCGCAAGTAATTTCACTAGCGGTGAGCTTGGTACGGGAAAGTCCCTTTCTTTCGTCTGACCGCAGCCGGGCTACCTGTAGGAGCCATGAAGCTCCTGCATCGTTTACCAGTTTATGGTTCCCGAATAGCCAATAATTGGGTCCCGCTACACTGGTCGTCGCGGAGCTTTTATGCTTGCGCGCTCTTCGGATTTTTTACCTTGGTACTGACGTTGCAATTCTCGGCCAAAAACCGCATCGCCCGCACATAGGTCGTGTCCGACTCATCAAGCAGCCTCTCCATCGCCTCTGGCAAGAATTCCTCGTCCCAGAGCGCCACTAAGTTGTGCTTGATCTCAAACGGCGCCGACTGCTCGATGAAAGTCGAGACTGCCGCGCTATCAAATCCATTTTTACGGACCCGACGCAACATCGCGCGAGCCTCAACGTCTGACAGCGTCGTCTTTGGTTTCACACCTGCAGCCAGGCACATGAAGAGCGTGAGGCGGGAGTAGGGATCCTCCTTGCCGCCAGTCGCTTCGTGCCATTCCTTCGATACAAACGCATCGAAGCTGTCGACGTCCTCCAGTCCGGTTTCGCGCATGAAGTAACGCGACTCAAAGACATTCAGCAAACCGTCGAGCGCCATGGCGGGATTGAGCAGCAACGGCGCGTCGTGTTTTTCCATCTCGCGCCGGATTCCGTCGGCGATCTCTGTGTATTCATCTGGAACGTCATGCAACACTGCCTTTGGAATGCGCATCTTGCCGCTGGCCAGAACCTTTGATCGGACAGCCTCGACCAGTTTGGCAAATTGACTCCGACTCGCGCATCGCTGCTCGCCACCGAATCGCACCAGGATCGCGGTGCGGATCACTGTGTCGACGGCAATGAAATCGAGCGACGATCGCGCTACGCCCATGTCATCGGCAAACCAGAGCGCTGCATTCATGATTGCGGCGTTGTCTTGCCGTCGCTTGAGTTCTTTCCTGTAGGCGCCCAACGAAAACGGTTTCGTCAGGGTGCGCTGATTCTGGAAGTCCTTGAGTGACTGCCCTTTTATGTCGCCGTAGACGGTGGATTCAGGCATCGCGTGCAATTTTTTCAGCATGTCGTTGCCGCTGCGCGAATGAAACAGGAGGGTGTTGTCTTGCAGCGAGCGGGCCGCCTGTTCCAAATCGTTGCCGTAACTGTCTTCAAGATAAAGACTCACCAGGCTGACAATTCGTTTGCGCGCATTCTCAAGATCGGCGTAGAGGTGGCTGGTCCCGAAATGATCGGCGACCTGCACCGTACCCTTGGCGCCGTCGCTGATGATGGCATGGCATTTTGCGGGGTCGATGATGCCGTGCAGCACGCCAAAACAAAGCGCCTTTTCGAAAAAAGGTCGCTTATCGACGAGCGCAATGTGCTGTTTGTTGTCGGTCATGAGTAGCAGGGTAGGGGCGGCCGGGTTGCAAGGTCGAGCTCGAGGGTGAGGTCGAGGATGAGGTCGATGGGCGTCAGAAAAATCCCTTCGCTGCGCACAATGGAGCCTTGCTAGTCGCGCAGCGCTCCTGTGCGCAGGTGCGGTTGCCGCGCTACAGCGCCGACTCCTCCGATTGGTCGAGGCTAACTTTGGTTTCCTTAGCGACGATTTTGGGTTCCGACAAATCGAGCTCGGTCCTTTGCTGTTCCTCGTTCTCCAGCTCGGCTTCCAGCCGCAAGCGTGTCTTCAACCGGGTTTTCAGAACGGGCAGGATCTGTTCGAACATATCGAGGTGTTCATGCTTGAGCAACCACGTCAGCTCGCGCCAGTCGTGGTCGCTCGCCTCGGAGCGTTCAACTTCATCACTGTCTTCAGTGTGATAGTGGTTGAAGGTGCCGAACTGCGCGAAATGGACGACTGCCTCGTCGCGATCGGATAAATAGTCGACTAACGCTTCGCAGCCACCGTCAATGTCGCCGATCGCATCGAGGAAGTCACCGGTTTGCGCATTGTCACGGAACAAGACCGCATTGATCATGCCGCGCAGATGGGCATGGGTATGGTCGCCGTAGAGTTTTTCCATCACCATGGCGCGGGCGAACTGCTCCGGCGTCACCAGCAGGTTCACTACCGACTCCTTGGACGTGTCGTATTCGCGAATGACCGCGAGCAGATCTTTTGGCGGCAGCTCCTCGAGCACCGCGACCAGCGCGCGATCGCCCTCTGTTTCTGCCAGAGAGACTAGTGCGAATTCTGCACCGGCAATATCACCGGCGCGGACCAGATTTGCTGCTTTCACCACGAGTGAATGTGACATGAACTATTAATCTATAAAAATGGTTGATAGGAATCTTGTATCCAGCCCATGTGAACGGGCGTAACAGCCAGTAGCGCCGGCACCGAAGCCTGCACTACTTTCCCGTTGTTTCAAGTGGGCTCAGCCCTAGCCGCGTCGATCGAAACCCTGCTCGGCAAGCCAGTCGGCGCCGGCTTCTTCCAGATCCTGCTCTTCTTCGTCATCGCCCGGTTCGGACTCGGCTGGGTCGTGTGTGTCATCGTCACGCGCATCGCCGTAGTTGATGACGGGTTTTCCATGAAGATATTCGAGGCAAACGGCGGTGATCAGAAAGCGCTCGCCGCCGCGTTCCTTGAGCGCTGTTTCCGCGAGTTTTTTGGTCGACGCTTCGAAATGCACGGCGTGCGCCAAATCGTCCCACGCCGGGAATTCATCCGGCTCGGTGGTTGACAGCAGGTACATAGCCTGCAGATTGAGAAACGTCACGCCACCATGGAACGCGACTGCGACCATTTCGGGAGCGCTGTCGATCATCGGCATCAGCAACGGGAATTGTGATCGCTTGTCTCTCAACCTCGCTGCCAGTACGTTGTTGCCCTCGGAGTCGTTTTGCAAGTCTTCAAGCTCGACTTGATAGGACTTTTTCAAGTCTTCAAAGAAATAGGAAAGGGTCATTGCAAGGCTTTGTTCATGTAGGTTGTCCAGATTTCTTGCGCGGTTTCAAGCGGGTTCTCCAGCAAGCTTCGACGCCGGTTTTCGTCGTAATCGCGGCGTTTTAGTGGATCGGACAGGAGGTCATAGGCCTCCTGAATTTCCCGAAACCTGACGGCAGCATCGTGCGCAAGGTTCTTGTCAGGATGAAACTCTGATGCCTTCTTACGATAGGCATTTTTTATCGCGGCATTCGACGCATCGCTGTCTATGCCGAGAACGGCGTAATGGTTGTTCATGCGTCCTTAGGTGTTGCTGATTATGTAGTGAAAGCCAATCTCGAGGCTGCGATGGGTCCATTTTGCGGCACCTGCGCGTTAATGCACCCATCGCAGGCGGGCGCTTTGCTGCACGAGTTGCGTGCCACACCAAGCGTATCGATACTTTCATCACCCCGATCTTAGGCCACGCGCTACCTCATGGGAACAGGTTCTATAGTCGCTGGCGTCGACGCCAAGGATTATTGCTTACTGGAAATTTCTTGGAAGGGCAATAAACATAAATAAGGAGGGAAGGATACAGGAGGCATGAAGGCAAGTCGATTTGGTCCGATTTGACCGTGCTCAGTGTTGGCATGTTTTACTCTACGCCTAGAGCGAAAACGTGCGCGCAACGGGTCAATACCTACGTCCGTGGGTACAGATAATGCACGTTTACCGGACATCACCCACACATCATCCCCCCGCCGAACCGGCACCATCCATCGCCGCCGCATCGTGGATATCCTGCGGAATCCTACTCAAGCCGGCCAGGATGATCACCGTCGCCAGCGGCAGCAGGCGCCACACGTCGACCAGGATGATCGACGCCATCGCCAGATTCGGCTGGCCGAGCCAGATCGGCCAGACGGGTCGCTGGTGCTGGTGTATCCGAGTTTCACGGTGCCGTTCTGCACCTGGCTGATGATGGGGTTCTTCAAGGCCGTGCCGCGCGATATCGAGGAAGCGGCGATGATGGACGGCCTGAGCCGCTTCGGTGCATTTCTGAAAGTCGTGGTGCCGGTGTCGTCGGCGGGGATCCTGACCGTCATCATTTTCACGCTCACCCTGGTGATGCAGGAATTCATCTACGCCCTGACCTTCATCACCAGTTCATCGCAATACACGGTGAGCGTCGGCGTGCCGACTTTCTTGGTACGTGGCGACGTGTATTTCTGGGGTTCGCTAATGGGGGCCTGCCTGATCGTGAGTGTACCGATCGCGGTACTTTACAATTTCTTCGTGGACCGTTTCGTCGCGGGATTCACCGTCGGTGCGATCAAGTGATTCGGTTACTTGCGATTGTTATGCACCCCAGCTTTGCCTTAGCGGGAAACAATTAGCCGCAATCCCAGCGCCACAAAAATTGTCCCAGCGGTGCGGTCGAGCCATAACCCGGCACGCGGATGACGGTTCAGCCATTGCCCCACCGTGCCGGAGAAATACCCCAATAACCCGAATAGCACCGCAGCTTGTAGCGTAAATGTCAGTCCCAACTGCGCGGTCTGCCAGCCCACATTGCCATTTTCGGCGATGACAAACTGGGGCAGGAAGGACAAAAAGAACAACACGACCTTGGGATTGATGCTGTTCGCAAACAGACCCTTGACGAATAATTTGCGCGGCGATTCGGTCGGCGCCTTGCTGCTGTCCACTTTCGTGCCGCCGCGACTGCACAATGCCTGAATGCCCAGCCAGATCAGGTAGAGGCCGCCGCACACCTTCAGCGTGATGAACGCAACCGGTGACGCGGCAATCAACGCGCTGACGCCGACGGTTGCCAGTATCGTGTGGTTCAGGCAACCCAACGCACAGCCAAGACCGAATGCCATGCCCTGCGTGCGTCCGCGCGAAATGCCGACACCCAGAACCATCAGATTGTCCGGCCCCGGCGAGATCGTGATCAGCATGGCGGCAAGTAGAAAACCAATAAACTGCTCCGGGATGAGTAACATGGGCTACCTTGGTATCTATATATCGGACCGGAATAGTACAACGCGCAACGCCTACTCCAGCCAAGCGGGAGGAATTGTCATCAGCGCTTTCGCGAACCGGAAAAACCGGCGCATACCAGACATCCGGTGTTAATACGGTTGGCCACAACGGCGGAGGCGCGTCTTCGCGGCATTATTGGTCCGACGCTGACAATATCAACGCTTCCTGGCGAGGGTCAGGCCGTCACCGACCGGCAACATCGAAAGCTCGATCCGCGCATCGCCGAGGAGCTTGCGATTGAGCGCCTGGATCGCCGCCGTGTCGACATCCTCGGCCGGTCGCGCGACACGACCGCCCCACAGCACGTTGTCGATGGCGATCAAGCCTCCGTGGCGCAATAACGTCAGGCAGCGCTCGTAATACGCATCATAGTTGGCCTTGTCGGCGTCGATGAAGGCGAAGTCGAAATGGCCTGCCTGGCTCTCGGCGATCAGCGTGTCGAGCGTGTCGACGGCCGGCGCGAGACGCAAATCGATCTTGTGCGCCACCCCGGCTTTTTCCCAATAAGTGCGACCGACGTCGGTGAACTCCTGACTCACATCGCAGGCAATGATGCGACCATCGTGCGGCAACGCCAATGCTACCGCAAGGGCACTGTAGCCAGTGAACACGCCGATCTCGAGAGTCCTGCGGGCGCCGATCAGATTGATGAGCAGCATCATGAACTGGCCTTGCTCGGGGGATATCTGCATGCCCGCGAGTGGATGGCTGTGCGTGACGGCGCGCAGTTCGGCCTGGACCGGATGCTCACGCAGAGAGGCATCCAACAGATATTGGTACAGAGTATCGTCCAGGTTAAGTGTGCGGTCAGACATGGCGCTATCCCATCGATGGAGCAAGTCGAAAAAATCATCACCTGCCGTCATTGGACGCGCATTTATATCGGCCGGTTCAGCCAGCTAGTATCCGTATCGAATCAGGCTCGCGATGCGCTGAATGCATACGGTGTAGTCGATCCCGATAGTTGCCGGCGACTGAAGCATGCGACCGGCGAGTAGATCATTACCAGCGCCAGACCGGCAAAGTCACTGCGTTACCGAAATTTCGCAAATGTATCTTTGAAAAATATACTAACCTGTCGTCTTGGCGGGTCCAAAGCCGCACAGTTCGGCGCCAAGCCGTACCTGCCATACCCCCGGATCCACTAACTTTTCTCACAGGAGGTCAACCATGCCGCAAGTGAAGTCTATCCCCGAAGGTATGCACACGGTCACGCCACACTTGGTGTGTGCCGGCGCGGCCGATGCCATCGAGTTTTACAAAAAAGCGTTCAATGCAGTGGAAATGGGGCGGATGCCGGGGCCACAGGGCAAACTCATGCACGCCATGATCCGTATCGGCGATTCCTCCATCATGCTGGTCGACGAGTTTCCGGACTGGGGCTCATTCGGACCGAAGTCGCTCAAAGGATCGCCAGTCACGATCCACCTCTACGTCGACGACGTCGACGCGGTCGTCGAACGTGCCGTCGGCGCGGGCGCGAAGATCACCATGCCGATCGAGGACATGTTCTGGGGCGATCGGTATGGCAAGCTCGAAGACCCGTTTGGTCATAGTTGGTCGGTTGCAACACATATGCGCGATGTCAGCCCGGAAGAAATGCAACAGGCGATGCAGAAAATGGGCAGTGCACCAGCATAGGAATTGCCGGGCAGGGCGGCACTTGACGGCATGATCCGGGTGAAATCAAAGGACAATGTTATTGAGTGGCTGCCGAGCCGTGCGGCTTCGGGTTCGTCCAAGCGAGAACCCGGAGCCACAGCGCTCGGCCAACCCTGTGATTGCGAGTGTGTTGTTGCTTACAAGTACACAGGCGTATGAATCCGGATTGCCTTGGTCCACGCCGCACGCTGGGATGGGCCGCGTGTCGATTGATACCGAGACAGTTCGCGCCGATTCGCAAATGGTTGAATGGTTGTTAACGGAAGAAGTGCGCAAGATAAGAGAATGGCAACATGACAATGAACGACAGATATGCGTCGATTGAACCGGCGCGTGCAGAAATCGATAGGCTCGACGGGCCAACCGTGATCGAATTTGGTACCTCTTGGTGCGGCTATTGTCAGGCCGCCCAACCGCTGCTTGCCACTGCCTTTGCTGAACGTCCTGAGGTACGTCACGTCAAGATTGAGGACGGCAAGGGCCGACCACTGGGGCGCTCGTTCCGGGTGACGCTGTGGCCGACCTTGGTGTTTCTTAGCAACGGCAGGGAAGTGGTGCGCCTGGTGCGGCCGGGCGACGCCAATGCGATTCGCCAAGCATTGGCGCAGATCGGGGCCGCCGACTAGCATCTGGGGGCGGTCTAGCGATGTTCTGCCTAAATGGTCAGTCCTGCCTTGGCCCATCTCCCCGTCTCCATCATCTTTCTTCGTATATTCAAAACCCGTCTATCGACATACCAAAAGATTCGTTCGCTTTATAACGATCAAATGTAATTATTGCTACTTGTTAGTCGTATTTGTAATAACGAGGGTTCGATGCAAGTCGCAATAATGCCAATCGCCGACAAAATAACGGCGCCAAAGGCCAGGATGACGCGGGTCATGCCCGGGTTCCGGCTCACGCTGGGCTTTACGCTGTTTTACCTCGGCCTGATCGTCCTGATTCCGCTGTCGGCGGTCTTTCTGAAGAC
Organism: Pseudundibacterium arcticum; assembly: GCF_042646465.1. Classification (NCBI taxonomy): domain Bacteria; kingdom Pseudomonadati; phylum Pseudomonadota; class Betaproteobacteria; order Burkholderiales; family Oxalobacteraceae; genus Pseudundibacterium; species Pseudundibacterium arcticum. The sequence continues at coordinate 30,843 of NZ_JBHRTP010000008.1, read as the reverse complement.
ATTCACGCTGAGCTGGGACGCTTTCTGGAGCGCGGTGACGTCGGAGCGCGTGCTGGCTTCTTATAAATTGAGTTTCGGCGCGTCGCTGATCGGCGCGTTGCTCAACGTATTGTTTGGCGGCGTCGTCGCATGGGTGCTGGTGCGCTACCGCTTCCCAGGCAAAAAAATCATCGATGCACTGGTCGACCTGCCGTTTGCGCTGCCGACCGCGGTGGCAGGGATTGCCTTAACTGCCTTGTATTCGAGCAACGGCTGGCTCGGACGTTACCTGGAGCCGGCCGGTATCAAGGTCGCCTTCACGCCGCTGGGTGTGGTGGTGGCATTGACTTTCATCGGCCTGCCGTTCGTGGTGCGCACCGTGCAGCCGGTGCTGGAAGATGCCGAGCGCGAATTGGAAGAGGCCGCCGTCAGTCTCGGCGCGAGCAACTGGCAGACCTTTGCCCGCGTCATTTTCCCGTCCGTGTTGCCGGCCCTGCTGACCGGTTTCGCGCTGGCGTTCGCCCGCGCCACCGGCGAATACGGCTCGGTCATCTTCATCGCAGGCAATATGCCGATGGTGTCGGAAATCACACCGCTCTTCATCATCACCAAGCTCGAACAGTACGATTATGCCGGCGCAACCGCGATTGCGCTGGTAATGCTGACCGCGTCGTTCCTGCTGTTGCTGAGCATCAATTTATTGCAAGCCTGGAGCCGTCAGCGCGGCCGGGCGGACAAGGTCTGACATGACTGCCATCGCATCTAACCCATTTGCCGGTCCGGCCCAGTTGCCGGAGGCCGTGCGTCCGCGCGGCGAACCGATTCCGATGCCGGCGGCGACGCTGGAACCGCTTTGGGTACGCGTCCTGCTGATCGGCGTCGCACTGACGTTTCTGACGCTATTCCTGTTCGTCCCGCTGGCTGCCGTATTTGCCGAGGCGCTGAAGAAAGGCTGGTCGGTGTACTTGGCTGCAATCATCGAGCCGGATGCCTTGGCGGCGATCCGTCTGACTTTGACGACCGCCGCAATCGCGGTGCCGCTGAACCTGGTGTTCGGGGTGGCCGCAGCGTGGACCATCGCCAAGTTCGAATTCCGTGGCAAGAGCATCCTGCTGACCCTGATCGACCTGCCTTTTTCGGTGTCGCCGGTAATTTCCGGGCTGATCTACGTGCTGCTGTTCGGCGCGCAAGGCTGGTTCGGACCGTGGCTGCGTGAACATGACATCAAGATACTGTTTGCGGTACCGGGTATCGTGCTGGCGACCATTTTTGTGACCTTTCCGTTCATTGCGCGTGAGCTGATTCCGCTGATGCAGTCACAGGGCAGCGAGGAGGAAGAGGCGGCACTGGTGTTGGGCGCTTCGGGATGGAAGACATTCTGGCACGTGACGTTGCCGAATATTAAGTGGGGTCTGCTGTATGGCGTCATCCTGTGCAATGCGCGGGCGATGGGCGAATTCGGCGCGGTGTCGGTGGTGTCCGGTCATATCCGCGGCGAGACCAATACGATCCCGCTGCAGGTGGAAATTTTGTACAACGAATACAACTTCTCTGCCGCGTTTGCGGTGGCCTCGCTGCTGGCATTGCTGGCGCTGGTGACGCTGGCATTGAAGTCCTTCATCGAATGGCGCTTGCATGATGTCAGTGCAGACATCGTGCCCCAGCACCCACAGTTTCAGGAGCAATGATCATGGCGATCGAAGTCAAGCAGATCAACAAGCGGTTCGGCGATTTCATCGCGCTCGATGAGGTATCGCTGAATTTTCCGGCCGGTGAACTGACCGCGCTGCTCGGTCCGTCCGGCTGCGGCAAAACCACCTTGCTGCGCATCATCGCCGGGCTGGAGCATCCGGATTCGGGGCAGGTCTTGCTGGATGGTGAGGACGCTGCGGCGCGTCATGTGCGGGAGCGCCAGGTCGGCTTCGTGTTTCAGCACTACGCGCTGTTCAAGCACATGACGGTATTCGAGAACATCGCATTCGGCTTGCGCGTCAAGCCGCGCAAAGTGCGACCGTCGGAAGCGCAGATTCGCGACAAGGTCACGCAATTGCTGGAATTGGTGCAGCTCGACTGGCTGGCCGATCGCACGCCGCCGCAGCTATCCGGCGGCCAGCGGCAACGCATCGCCCTGGCGCGCGCGCTGGCGGTCGAGCCCCGGGTGCTGCTGCTGGACGAGCCGTTCGGTGCGTTGGATGCCAAGGTGCGCAAGGAGTTGCGGCGCTGGTTGCGCCGCCTGCATGACGAGTTGCACGTGACCAGCATCTTCGTCACGCACGATCAGGAAGAGGCGCTGGAAGTGGCCGACCAGATCGTGCTGATGAACCGGGGTCGGGTCGAGCAGATCGGCGCGCCGGACGAGGTCTATAACCACCCGGCATCGCCCTTCGTGTACGGCTTTCTGGGTAACGTCAACCTGTTTCACGGTCGCGTGCATCAGGGAGTATTGGCGACCGGCGGCGCAAGTTTCGACGTGCCGTCCCATGCCGACGCGCAGGATGCGACCGGCATTGGCTATGTGCGGCCGCACGAGTTCGAGGTCGACCGCTATGCGCCCGGGGCGCAAGGGATCGTGGTGCAGTTGCGCCGCGCCCACGCGATAGGCCCGTTGGCGCAACTGGAACTGGAACGCGACGACAATGCGGAAATGATCGAGGCGGTGATATCGAATGAACGCTATGCGCACCTCAAGCTGAAAGAGGGTGAGACCTTGGTAGTGCGCCCAAAGCGCCTGCACGTATTCGTCGATGGCGTCACGCAATAGGGGGCATGGTCCACCCCGTGCCAGCGGCAATGCCATTCTCCGCGCACTCGGACCCTATCTGCGCGCGATGACAGGACCGTCAGAGATTGCGAATTAAAGATTGAAAACGGAATTTAAAGGCGGCTCATTATGAATTTTCAACAACTACGATCGATCCGCGAAGCCTCGCGCCGCGGTTATAACCTGACCGAAGTGGCGAATGTGCTGTTTACCTCGCAACCGGGCGTCAGCCGTCAGATCCGAGAGCTGGAAGAGGAACTCGGGGTCGATATTTTCGAGCGTAACGGCAAGCGCCTGACCGGGTTGACCGAACCGGGCAAGGGGATCTTGAAAATCATCGAGCGCTTGCTGATCGAGGCTGAAAATCTGCAGCAGGCCAGTCGTGAATATGCGGGTAAGACCAGCGGCACGCTGTCGGTCGCGACCACGCACACGCAGGCGCGATACGTGCTGCCGGAAGTGGTGCAGGGGTTTCGCGCCGCGTTCCCGGAGGTCCGGATCGCGCTGCAGCAGAGCGCACCGGAACATATCGCCGAATGGGTGCTGTCGGGTCGTACCGATATCGGCATCGCGACCGAGGGCCTGAGCCAGTTTCCCGATCTGGTGTCATTCCCGTGCTACCGCTGGAGCCATCTGATCGTGGTGCCGGAAGGGCATCCTTTGTTGGCGCACAACCCGGTGCGGCTGGAAGACTTGGCGGCGTATGCGCTCATCACCTACGACGTCGGTTTTACCGGCCGCAGCCACATCGACGAAGCGTTCGCCAAAGCCGGCCTCGAGCCCGATGTCGTATTGACTGCAATGGATTCCGACGTGATCAAGCAGTACGTGTCGCTTGGCTTGGGGGTCGGGCTGGTCGCCTCAATGGCGTTTGATCATGCCCGCGACCTAGGGTTGCGCGCGGTCGAGGCGACCCATCTGTTCGCGCCGAATGTGACGCGGCTGGCGGTGCGGCGAGGCACCTATCTGCGCTCGTATGCCTATGATTTCATTCTGCAGTTCGCGCCGGGCCTGACCCGCGCCGAGATTGAACGGGCGGTCAGCGGCGCCGAGTAATCACCCCGTAACCGCGTCCCCGCAACGTGTCATGCGTGCGGTTGGCGCAGCGCCGCCGCGCATTCGCGTATCAGCGCCGGGCCCTGGTAGATCAGGCCGCTGTATAACTGCACCAGGCTGGCGCCGGCATCGATCTTGGCCTTCGCGTCGGCGCCCGACAGGATGCCGCCGACGCCGATGATAGGCAGCGCGTCGCCCAGTTCTGCCTTCAGGCAACGGATCACGGCGGTCGACAGGTCGCGTACCGGCGCGCCGGACAGTCCACCCATCTCTTCGGCATGCGGCAAGCCCGCGACTGCATCGCGCGTGATCGTGGTATTGGTCGCAATCACGCCATCGATCTTGTGCCGCAGCAGCGCGTCAGCGATGTTTTTGATCTGCTCGCCATCGATATCGGGTGCGATCTTCAGCGTGATCGGCACATAGCGCTGATGCTGGTCGGCCAGCCGCTGTTGCCCGTCCTTCAGGCGCGACAGCAGTGCATCCAGTTCCGAGGCACCCTGCAGCTGACGCAGATTCTTGGTATTCGGCGACGAGACGTTCACCGTCACGTAACTTGCATACGGATATACCTTTTGCAGACACAACAGGTAGTCATCGGCCGCATTTTCGATCGGTGTGTCGGCGTTCTTGCCGATGTTCAGTCCGAGTACGCCTTCCTTGTTCTGGTAAAACTTCGACGCCTGCACATTGGCGACGAAGGCGTCGACGCCGCCATTGTTAAAGCCCATCCGATTGATGATGGCCTTGGCCGCGGGCAGGCGGAACATGCGCGGCCGTGCATTGCCGGGCTGCGCACGGGGTGTCACGGTCCCGACTTCGATGAAACCGAAGCCAAGGGCCGCCAGGCCGTCGATATAGGCGCCGTCCTTGTCCAGCCCGGCAGCCAGTCCCACCGGATTGGGAAACCGGATTCCCATCACATGACGCGCATCGGGCGCCGGGCGCGCCAGCAATTTGGCCAGTCCGCACGCAGCGGCGCGCTGCAATGCCGGCAAGGTCAGGTTGTGGGCGGCTTCCGGATCGAGCGAAAACAGCAGCGGGCGGGTCAGGGCGTACAGGAATTTGTCGGGCATGGATCGTCTTGGCGGCAGAGGGTGGGGAGTCGCGGGATGGCGCAGTGCCCATCGCACGATGGTGCAGCGGCATTTTACAGTGCCGGCCGGCAACGACAAAGCCCTAGGGTAATAGCTGCCACTGCCCCTGCTGCAACGCTTCGATCGGGCGAAAATTGATTTTGTAACCCATCTTGCGGCTCTGTTCGATCCAGTAGCCGAGATACACATAGGGCAGGCCAAGCTGGCGTGCCTGTTCGATCTGCCACAGCACGTTGTAGATGCCATAAGACGCGCCCGGTACATCGGGATCGTAGAAGGTATACACCGACGAGAAGCCGTCGTTCAGGATGTCGATGAGACTGACCATGCGCAAGCTGCCATCGCTTTCGCGGAACTCGACCAGCCGGGTGTTGACCCGGCTCTGCAGCAGGAATTGTGCATACTGGTCACGACTGTCCTGATCCATGCCGCCGCCTGCATGGCGTTGCGATTGGTACCGCAAATACAGCTCGTAGTGTTCCTGGGAGTATGCCAGCGTGGTGACCCAGGCAGTCAGATTGCCATGTTTGGACCATGCGCGGCGCTGGCTGCGGTTGGCATGAAACTCGGTCGTCCTGACGCGTACCGGAATGCAGGCATTGCATCCATCACAGTACGGTCGGTAGGTGAAGATGCCGCTGCGGCGGAAACCGCTTTTAACCAGTTCGGAATAGATATCGGCATTGATCAGATGCGACGGCGTCGCTACCTGCGAACGCGCCTGACGCCCATCCAGATAGCTGCATGAATATGGCGCCGTGGCGTAAAACTGCAAGGTGGCGAAAGGCAGATCCTGTAGGTGGCTCATACGGTTAGTTGTACCGGTCGGTCAAAAAACGGGATGAAACTTGCCCTAGTAGTAGACATCAGTCGAGCGCAATTGGTTGCCATTTCGAAATCGGCGGCTGATCGATCGCCCGCCGCAGTCGCTCGATGAATTGCTCACGCGGAATCGGGGTTGCGCCGAGCGAGGCCAGATGCGAGGTCTCCTGCTGGCAGTCTATCATTGCGACGCCGTTATTTCTCAGAAAATGCACCAGGTAAGCCAGCGCGATCTTGGATGCGTCACTGACCCGTGCGAACATCGATTCGCCATAAAACATGTGGCCGATGCAGACGCCATAGGCGCCACCCACCAGTTCGCTGTCAAGCCAGACTTCGGAGGAGTGTGCGTAGCCTTGGCAATGCAGTCCGCAGTAACCTTCGACAATCTGTTCCGAAATCCAGGTGCCGTCGCCATTGCTGCGGGCGGCGCAGGCGCGCATCACCTGTTCAAATGCGCTGTCGAATCGGATTTGCCAGCGGCCGTCGGATATGGTGCTTTGATGAAATTTCCGCAGGGTTTTTTTCAGGCTGTCGGAAATTTTGAATTGTTCGGTAAATAGCACCATGCGCGGATCGGTGCTCCACCACAGAATAGGCTGCTCGCCCGAAAACCACGGGAAAATCCCGTGCCGGTAGGCGTCCAACAGCCGCGCCGGCGACAGATCCGCGCCCGCGGCCAGCAAGCCGGCCGCGCCGTCGGCCGTGGTCAACGTCGTCGATACATCGGGAAACGGCGTGTCCGCCTCGAGCCAGGGAATCATCGCACCAACTCGCGTCGCAGCGGTTTGCGGTGCATCCTTTTGTGCTCCTGTTGCAAGGATATACTCATCTCAACGCGGCCATGTGCCGCATATATATCAACGGGAGTTTGAATATACCTCATGAAATGCAGGGTGGTCGGGTGACAAGCATAGACCTGCTTAGGTCAATAATCGCGCTGTCGCATCGAGGTCGTAATGTCGTGGGTGTGGAGCCCGTAGCTGCCGCCGTTTTTTAAGCTGGCGCGATCGGCGAAGAAAAATTTTAATGTCTGACCGACCGTCGGGAACGCGATCTGGTCCCACGGAATTTCAGATTCGGTGAACAGCTTGACTTCGAGGCTCTCGGTGCCCGCCGCATAATTGAGGTCGAGTAGGGTGGCACGGTAGAACATATGGACTTGATGCACGTGTGCCACGTTCAGCAAGGAAAACAGCTCATGTAATTCAATCCTGGCGCCGGCTTCTTCCGCGGTCTCGCGCAATGCGGCATCGGCGGTGGTCTCATTGTTTTCCATGAAGCCGGCCGGCAAGGTCCAATAGCCATGGCGCGGTTCGATCGCACGCCGGCACAGCAGGATGCGCGCCTCGCCATCCTGTTCCCAGACCGGGATCGACCCGATCACCATCTTCGGATTCTGGTAGTGAATTGCCCCGCAGTTGGCGCACACGTAACGCGGACGGTTGTCGTCCGGCGGTACGATCAGCGAGACGGGATGGGCGCATTCGGAACAATATTTCATAAGAGAAGGGCACAAGGATGATTGTATTGGCGGAACGCTGCGCGACGAGTTCGCAGAATAAATGCATGATGACGGATTTAATTAACAGTGTAGCACCGTCTTTCTACTCGCTGCGACGGTTGCGCTTTCGATCGATACGCTGTATCATTTGATAAATCAGACGCGGGGTGGAGCAGTCTGGCAGCTCGTCGGGCTCATAACCCGAAGGTCACAGGTTCAAATCCTGTCCCCGCAACCAAATTAGATGAAAAGCCACGCATCGCGTGGCTTTTTGTTATGCATGTGATGCAATTTTCAGTCCGTTGATTTGTCGATGTCGTTTTTTGAAAATCAAGGCGCTGTAATTATATTGATGTACAATTTACCGTGTTTGCAGAAGTGGCCGATCCTGTTGCGCTCCTAATGGCTGCAGATGGCTGGATGGATAAGCGAATACTCCTAATTCTTTAAACCCGGCGGCGTGCATCGGTGTAGTCAACCCGGCAAGCCGCGGCGGCAGACCCGATTCTGCCCCGATCTAATCTTGTCATTCCCGCCCATTTATACTTCCCCGTGGCGACGGAATGCGGCATCAACGAGTACTCCAGACGATAGACATTCATGATGTCATTCGTTGCACAACAACTCAGAACACAAGCCGACTATTTCGCACATGAATACTGCTGAGGCAAAAAAAGTCCTCGAAACTGCACTGCTTTGCGCCCATGAGCCGCTGTCGATCAACGCGATGAAGAAGCTCTTTGTCGAAGAAGGTGATGGCGAAGACATGGTCGGCGCCGATACCATCAAGCTGATGCTGGAAGACTTGCGCGGTGACTGGGCTGGCAAAGGGATCGAAGTGGTGAGCTTGTCGACCGGTTGGCGCTTTCAGAGTCGGCCCGAGATGAAGCTGTATCTGGATCGGCTGAATCCCGAGAAACCGCCGAAATATTCCCGTGCAACGCTCGAGACGCTGGCAATTGTCGCCTATCGCCAGCCGGTGACGCGCGGCGATATCGAGGAAATCCGTGGTGTCACGGTCAATTCGCAAACCATCAAGATGCTCGAAGACCGCGGCTGGATCGACGCGATCGGACATCGCGACGTACTGGGCCGACCGGCATTGTTTGCCACTACCAAACAGTTTCTGGACGACCTGGGTCTGACCTCGCTCGACCAGCTGCCGCCGTTGCAGCAGATCAGCAAAGGAGACGTGCAGGGCGGCATGCTGATGGAAATGCAGGCGCTGGAAGCGGGACTGCAAGCCAACCTGGACCAGTCGGCGATGGATTTCGCCGGCGATAATACCGTGAGTAACGTGACTGCCTCGGCAGCCGAATTTGCCGAGACGGTGTTAGCAATAGAGAGTGATCAAGTAACCGAAGACGCCGGGACCGAACCGGACCCGCATGCCGAGGCTGTACCAGCTGAGGCTCAACCCAACGACGCTGCGCCAGAACTATCGGTTGTCGCTGCGCCCGTTCAGCACAACCTAGAAACGAACAATGAATCCCAATGACATCAAAGATGCGCCGGTCGATCTGACCTCGGCTGAACCAAAAAAACCACGCGGACGTCCGCGTAAGACGGTCGCTTCGGCCACTCCGTCCGTTGACAATGTGCCGCCGGTTGAGGCCACCACCGAGGACAAGCCGGCCAAGCGCGGCGTGCGCGGTCCCCGCGCAGCACCGCGCGCGGGCGAGTCGGCCGCGATCGAAAACCAGTCGACGCAACAGGCCGAGGCGGCGCCGGTTGAGGCTACCTCAGAGGACAAGCCGGCCAAGCGCGGCGCGCGCGGTCCACGTGCACCCAGAGGCCCCCGCGCAGCACCGCGCTCAGGCGAATCGGCCGCGCCCGAAAACCAGTCGAGCCAACAGGCCGAGGCGGCGCCAGCGCAGAATATTCCGGGCGCCGCGGAGCAGAACGTGGTTGCCGGCGGCAGCGAGCCGCGCCCGGAGCGAGGTGAACGCAAAGCCCAGCATCCGAGGGGACCGCGAAAGCCCGATCGAGCACACAACAAGCATGGTAACCAGCCCGCGAGCTCGCCCAACCCGCAGCACAGCAACGGGCGCGGCAAAGGCAAGGCTCCGCCAGCCAGAGCCGGCAATGCCGAAGATGTATTTTCGTTCGTCACCTCCGATGCCTATGACGCGATCGCGGACAGTGCGGACAGCGGCGCGCAAGGACAACGAAACGGCCGTGCCGGCCAGAAAGGCGGTCGGCGCGACCTGACGGCCGACGACGACGCGCCGAAATTGCATAAGGTACTGGCTGAAGCAGGCCTTGGTTCGCGTCGCGACATGGAAGAGCTGATTGTTGCGGGGCGGGTTTCGGTCAATGGCGAGCCGGCCCATATCGGCCAACGCATCCTGCCGGCGGACCAGGTCCGCATCAACGGCAAGCTGATTCACCGTAAGGTCAGCAAGCGTCCGCCGCGAGTGTTGATCTATCACAAGCCGGCCGGAGAAATTGTCAGTCATGACGACCCGGATGGTCGCCCATCGGTATTCGATCGCTTGCCGACGATGAAGGCCGGCAAATGGCTGGCGGTCGGGCGACTCGATTTCAATACCGAGGGCCTGTTGTTGTTCACCACTTCGGGCGATCTGGCCAACCGACTGATGCATCCTCGTTACGGCATCGAGCGCGAATATGCGGTCCGTACGCTGGGCGAGCTGGAGCAGGGGATGCGGCAAAAATTGCTGGCCGGCGTTGAGCTCGATGACGGCGTGGCGCAATTTGCCAAAATCGCCGACGGCGGCGGCGAAGGCGTCAACAAATGGTACCGCGTCACGATCGGCGAAGGCCGCAACCGCGAGGTGCGCCGCATGTTCGAAGCGATCGGCCTGACCGTGTCACGTTTGATCCGCACGCGTTACGGTGCGATGACCTTGCCGCAAGGCCTGAAGCGCGGTCGGTGGGAAGAACTGGAAGAGAACGCGGTGCGGGATTTGCTGAAAGTCAGCGGACTGGACAAGATCGCGGCGCAGGACCAGCCGCTCAAGGGCCGGGGAGATCATCGGGGCCAGGGGCGTCCCGATCATCAAGGCCAGGGCCGTGCCATGCCCGGTGAGCCGCGCGGCATTAGCGGTTATGGCAGAGATCAGGGGCAGTCGCAAAATCCGGGCCGTGGACGCGGACCGGGCGGGCAGTCGGGGCAGGGGCAAGGGCAGGGGCAAGGGCAGGGGCAAGGGCAAGGGCAAGGGCAACAGCGCAGCCGGCAACCAGATCCTCTGCAGACGACGTTCGGCTTTGCCAATATGGGGCAGCCACGCCGTGGTTCTGGCCAGGGACGTGGCACTAATCAAGGCCAGGCACGCGGGCCGAATCAAGGCCCGGCAATGCCGCGCCGACGTCCACGAGGATGAAGTGCTTCGGGCGGTGCACGTTAGCGACCGTCCAAGTGTGAAAATGGCAATTCGGCAATTATTGCCGTTTGCCAAATAAATCATGCCCCGGATGCTGGGTTGGCCTAGCGTTTTGCATTGCGATACGATGGATTATCGTTTATAATCTACAGGTTAATAAAAGTTGTTCCGTTATATTTTTGCGACGCATGTTGCGATGAGCACTGCGGTAACTTCATTATAAAAAGATGGGCGGATGCCCATTTTTTTATGGTTGAACAGTTTTTGCAACTGCGATTTTGCATGGTCGGCAGTGTAATGGCGCGCTTGCCTCTATTCGGAGAAACACCTTGCAGTTGTTGGAATTGATAGAAAAAACGGTCGTCGGACTAGGTTACGAGCTGGTCGATTTCGAACGTGCTGAGCGCGGGCTGTTTCGCGTGTATATAGATTTCGGTCCTGAAGATGCTGACAAAGGCAATATCGCGATCGAGGATTGCGAAAAGGTCAGTCGTCAGCTGTCGCATGTATTGACGGTCGAAGATGTCAATTACGAACGGCTGGAAGTTTCATCGCCGGGCATGGATCGGCCGCTGAAAAAAATCTCCGATTACCTGCGTTTTGCCGGACATGAAGCGATCGTCAAGCTGCGCATGCCGATGCCCGGCACACCAAATCGCAAGAACTTCCAGGGTATTTTGCATGCACCGGAAGGCGAGCAATTGAAATTGGAATTTGAAGGTAAGGATGGTCCGGCGATGCTTGATTTTACGCTCGCCGATGTGGATAAGGCACGTTTGGTGCCGCAAGTGGATTTTAGGAGCCGCAAAGCATGAGTCGCGAAGTTTTGTTATTGGTCGATGCGCTAGCGCGTGAAAAAAACGTTGATAAGGATATCGTCTTCGGCGCGCTCGAGCATGCGCTGGCGCAGGCGACTAAGAAGCGTTTCGAGGGCGATGTCGACATCCGCGTCTCGATCGATCGCGAAACCGGTGAGTTCGAATCGTTCCGGCGCTGGCATGTGGTACCTGACGAAGCCGGCTTGCAATTGCCGGATCAGGAAGTCCTGTATTTCGAGGCGAAGGAGCAGATCTCCGATATCGAAATCGACGACCACATTGAAGAGCCGATCGAGTCGGTCGATTTTGGCCGTCGTTTTGCGCAGGACACCAAGCAGGTTGTGCTGCAACGCATTCGCGATGCTGAACGCGAACAGATTTTGGTCGACTTCCTGGAGCGCGGCGATTCGCTGGTGACCGGCACCATCAAGCGCATGGAGCGTGGTGATGCGATCGTTGAGTCCGGCAAGATCGAGGCGCGGTTGCCGCGCGATCAGACCATTCCGAAAGAAAACCTGCGGATCGGTGATCGCGTCCGTGCCTACATCCTGCGTATCGATCGCAATGTGCGCGGCCCACAAGTGGTTCTGTCGCGCACCGCGCCGGAATTCATCATGAAGCTGTTCGAATTGGAAGTGCCGGAAATCGAGCAAGGCCTGCTGGAGATCAAATCGGCAGCACGCGACGCCGGTGTTCGCGCCAAGATCGCGGTCTACACCAGCGACAAGCGGATCGATCCGATCGGCACCTGCGTCGGCATGCGCGGATCGCGCGTGCAGGCAGTGACCGGCGAGCTGGGTGGCGAGCGCGTCGATATCGTGCTGTGGTCCGAGGATCCGGCGCAGTTCGTGATTGGTGCACTGGCGCCGGCCAATGTGTCGTCGATCATGGTCGACGAGGAAAAGCACGCGATGGATGTGGTGGTCGATGAGGAAAACCTGGCGATCGCGATCGGCCGCAGTGGCCAGAACGTACGCCTGGCATCCGAACTGACCGGCTGGAAAATCAACATCATGACGGCGGAGGAATCGGCCGACAAGAGCGCAGTAGAAACCGCAGCAGTTCGCGCGCTGTTTATGGCGAAGCTCGATGTCGATCAGGAAGTTGCCGACATCCTGGTTGATGAAGGATTCTCGAGCTTGGAAGAAATCGCCTATGTGCCGATCAACGAGATGCTCGAGATCGATGCATTTGACGAGGACACCGTCAGCGAACTGCGCAATCGTGCCCGAGATGCTCTGGTGACCGAGGCGATCGCATCGGAAGAGGGCTTGGAAGGCATGGAAGAGGCACTGGTCAATCTTGAAGGCATGGATCGCGTTACCGCCGGCAAGCTGGGCCTGGCCGGTATCAAGACGATCGAGGCCTTTACCGGTCTTGCCTACGACGAGTTTGGTTCGATCCTGGCGTTGCCGTCAGATCGCGCGCGGCAGTTGATTAAAGACGAATTTAAGGATGTGACGGACGATGAGATGAAGCTGATTGACGCCAAGTACGACGACCATGCCAAATCGCTGCAAGCGAAGGCATGGAGTCTGGCCGACGCCAGTTGAGACGAATGGCTTCATTAACATCCCGAGCACATAGAAAAGAGGACTGAATGGCGAGTAACAATGTAGCCCAATTTGCCACCGAGCTTAAAATGCCAGCGGATTTGCTTTTGACACAGCTGCGTTCCGCAGGCGTTGAGAAAAGCTCGGCGTCCGACGCACTGTCAAATGAAGATAAGAACAAGCTTCTTGATCATCTGCGCCGCTCCCACGGTACAGTATCCGACGGCGAAAAGAAAAAGATCACACTGACCCGCAAGGAAACCACCGAGATCAAGCAGGCCGATGCCACCGGTAAATCGCGCACCATCCAGGTCGAAGTACGCAAGAAGCGCACCTTCGTCAAGCGCGACGAGCCGACGCCGGAGCCAGTGGTCGCCACACCTGCCGCGCCCGTCATCGACGAAGCCGAACGCGCGCGCCGCGAAGAAGAAGCTCGCCGCCAGTCCGAACTGATCGCACGTCAGGAAGCGGATCTGCGCGAGAAGCAGGAGCATCTGGCACAACTCGAGGCGGAAAAGGAAGCGCAAGCGAAAGCGGCGCAAAAAGCCGAGACCGAAGCCAAAAAAGAGGCTGAAAACGAATCCAAGAAGGCTGCTGCCGCTGCATCTGCGCCAGCACCAGCGGTCGAGGCGGCGGACGACGAGAAAAAACGCGCTGCCGCGGAAGAAGTGAAAAAGAAAGTGGCACAAAGCGCCAAGGAAGCGGCCGACAAAGCGGCAGCGACCGAACGCGCTCGCAAGGCGGTGGCCGATGAAGTGGCGCAGATCAAGGCGATGATGAATGCGCCGCGTCGTGCTATTAAAGCGCCCGAGCCAGCGCCAGCGCCCGTTGCCAAGGCTGCTGAAGGTACGCTGCACAAGCCGACCGACAAGAAGCCCGGCGAGAAAAAAGACGACAAAAAACCAGCGGTGGCAGACAAGAAATCGATCAAATCGGCCAATGTTTCGTCCACCTGGCAAGACGACGCCAAGAAACGTGGCGCACCTGGCGGCATCAAGCCGCGTGGCAATACCGGCGGTGGTCGCGATGGCTGGCGCAGCGGCCCGAAAGGCCGTCGCAACTCGCATCACGACGACCGCGAATCCAATTTCCAGGCGCCAACCGAAGCCGTGGTCAAGGATGTCCATGTGCCGGAAACGATTACGGTCGCTGAACTGGCACACAAGATGTCGGTCAAGGCATCGGAAGTCATCAAGCAATTGATGAAGCTGGGCCAGATGTGCACCATCAACCAGGTATTGGATCAGGAAACTGCAATGATCCTGGTCGAAGAGATGGGGCACAAGGCATTTGCCGCCAAGCTTGACGATCCCGAGGCGCTTCTGGCCGAAGGTACCGAGCAGACCGATTTCGTGATGTCGCCGCGTGCTCCTGTGGTGACCGTGATGGGTCACGTCGACCACGGCAAGACCTCGCTGCTCGACTACATCCGTCGCGCCAAGGTGGCATCTGGCGAGGCTGGCGGCATTACCCAGCATATCGGCGCCTATCACGTCGAAACGCCGCGCGGCACGATCACCTTCCTAGATACGCCGGGTCACGAAGCGTTTACCGCGATGCGTGCACGCGGTGCCAAGGCAACCGACATCGTGATTCTGGTGGTGGCAGCCGACGACGGCGTCATGCCGCAGACCAAGGAAGCGATTGCGCATGCGAAAGCTGCCGGCGTGCCACTGGTGGTGGCGATCAACAAGATCGACAAGCCGGGCGCCAATCTGGACCGCGTCAAGCAGGAACTGATCGCCGAACAGGTGGTGCCGGAAGAATACGGCGGCGAATCACCGTTCGTGCCGGTATCGGCCAAGACCGGCGAAGGCATCGACGCGCTGCTGGAGAACGTGCTGCTGCAGGCCGAAGTGCTGGAACTGCATGCCCCAACCGAAGCACCGGCCCGTGGTCTGGTGGTCGAGGCGCGCCTCGACAAGGGCCGCGGCCCGGTCGCGACCATCCTGGTGCAATCGGGTACGCTGAAACGCGGCGACGTGGTGCTGGCGGGCTCCTCCTATGGCCGGGTCCGCGCGATGCTGGACGAGAACGGCAAGAGCATTACCGAAGCTGGTCCGTCGATCCCGGTCGAGATCCAGGGTTTGACCGAAGTACCGATCGCCGGCGAAGAAGTGATGGTGATGGCAGACGAACGCAAGGCGCGCGAAATCGGTCTGTTCCGTCAAGGCAAATTCCGCGACGTGAAACTGGCCAGACAGCAGGCTGCGAAACTGGAAAACATGTTCGAACAGATGGCCGAAGGCGAGGTCAAGAACCTGCCGATGATCATCAAGACCGACGTTCAGGGTTCGCAAGAAGCACTGGTGCAGTCAATGAACAAGTTGTCGACCAGCGAAGTGCGGGTGCAAGTGGTGCACGCCGGTGTCGGTGGCATCACCGAATCGGACGTCAACCTGGCAGTCGCATCGAAAGCGGTCATCATCGGCTTCAATGCCCGTGCCGATGCGCAGGCGCGCAAACTGGCCGAGGCGAATGGCGTCGACATCCGCTACTACAACATCATTTACGACGCGATCGACGAGGTCAAGGCGGCGATGTCGGGCATGCTGTCACCGGAAAAACGCGAACACGCGCTCGGTCTGGTCGAAATCCGCCAGGTCATCCTGGTCAGCAAGGTTGGTGCAATTGCCGGTTGCTTCGTGCTGGATGGCGTGGTGAAACGCGGGTCGTCGGTGCGTTTGCTGCGCGACCATGTGGTGGTCTGGACCGGTGAAATCGATTCGCTCAAGCGCTTCAAGGACGACGTGAAGGAAGTCAAGGTTGGCTTCGAATGCGGCCTGACGTTGAGAAACTTCAACGATGTCAAGGAAGGCGATCAGCTGGAAGTATTCGAGGTACAGGAAATCGCACGTACCTTGTAAGGCGGTTAGCATAGGCTTGTCGTTCCGGCAAAAACCGGAACGACAGCGCCATTGCAATTGCTACCGACGTGAAAATTATGGCAAAACACAGTAAAACCATCCCCGGACGCGGCCTGCGCGTCGCCGACCAGATCCAGCGCGATCTGGCCGAAATCATCGCGTATGAGTTGAAAGACCCACGGGTCGGCATGATCACGATCACCGAAGTGCAGGTCACGCCCGACTACGCGCACGCCAAGGTGTTTTTCACGATGTTGAACGACGACAAGGACGCGATCAAGCAGACGGTGGAAGGACTGGATAAGGCGTCCGGTTATATCCGCGGACAACTGGGCCGGCGCTTGACGATCCACACACTGCCCCAATTGCACTTTGTGCACGATAACTCGACCGCGCGCGGCATGCAGTTGTCGGCGCTGATCGATCAGGCTAATTCGGTGCGCGCCAAGGATTCTGACGAGCAATAACGACCGTTCATCAGCGGCGCGATCCGACCCATTCCGGCCGACTGCGGCTGTAGCGGGTCCGGTTGGCGCCGACGGTCGCGAAGCATTCACCATGGCGCAAATTCCCCACAAAAAACCGCGCCTCGCGATCGATGGCGTATTGCTATTGGATAAGCCCGTCGGGCTTTCCAGCAATGATGCGCTGATCCGCGCCAAGCGCTTGCTGTGCGCCAAAAAAGCCGGGCATACCGGCACGCTCGATCCTTTCGCTACCGGATTGCTGCCCTTGTGTTTCGGCGAGGCGACCAAGTTTTCGCAGGATTTGCTGGATGCCGACAAGACCTACGAAACGGTGCTGCATCTGGGCCTGACCACGGCCACTGGCGATACCGAGGGCGCGATCATCGCCACCCGTGCGGTGGCTGTCACGCGCGAGCAGATTGAGGCTGTGCTGCCGCGCTTTCGCGGCGATATCCAGCAAGTGCCGCCGATGTATTCGGCCTTGAAGCGTGATGGCAAGCCTTTGTATGAATATGCGCGGGCCGGCATCACGCTGGAGCGCGAAGCACGACCGGTCACGATCCACCTGCTGGAGTTTGTTGATTATCACGCTCCGTATTTGCGTCTGCGCGTCAGTTGTAGCAAAGGCACATATATCCGCGTACTCGGTGAAGAAATAGGCGAGGCGCTGGGTTGCGGCGCGCATTTGCAGGCGCTGCGGCGGACCCAGGTAGGACACCTGGTCCTGTCAAGATCGATCACAATGGAAGCACTGGAGGGCTTGTCGGAGCAGCAGCGCCAGGCTTTGTTGGCGCCGGTCGACGCTTTATTGTCGAGCTTTCCGGCAATCAGTTTGAATGATGACCTGGCAAGACGTTTCCTGCATGGCCAGCGTCTGGCGCTGGGCAAAGAACAGCTTGTCCTTCCAGAAACCCTCGGTCGTTTCAGGGTATACCGTGAGTCGGATGGTCAATTGCTAGGCTCCGCCCATTTGCAGGAATACGGCATCCTGGCTCCGGAACGGCTGATTGCGACGGCTGCCAGCTAACGGGCTAACTGCATTGCGCGGTACCCGACCAACCCCACGGATCAGAGAGATGGTGGCGCCTCTACCGTCAACACACTGTTGTTCCTGATAGCCATTTGACATGGGGCTGTCATACGCTGGTAGCAACTCCTTGAAATAATAGGAGTTTTTCCATGACCGCCCGATTCTCGCATCGCATCATGCTACAATCGCAGGTTATCCGAATCACCCCAAAGCAAAAGCACAATCATGTCCACGACAAAACGCGCCATTCGCAACATCGCCATCATCGCCCACGTTGATCACGGCAAAACCACGCTGGTTGATCAATTGCTGCGTCAATCCGGTACTTTCCGTGAAAACCAGCAGGTCGACTCCCGCGTAATGGACTCCAACGACCTGGAGAAGGAACGCGGAATCACGATTCTGGCGAAGAACTGCGCGGTCGAATACAACGGCACCCACATCAATATCGTCGACACCCCGGGCCACGCGGATTTCGGCGGTGAAGTCGAGCGCGTCCTGTCGATGGTAGACAGCGTGTTGCTGCTGGTCGATGCGGTGGATGGTCCGATGCCGCAGACGCGTTTCGTGACGCGCAAGGCGCTGGCTCTCGGACTGAAGCCGATCGTGGTGGTCAACAAGGTCGACCGCCCGAGCGCGCGTACCGAGTGGGTGGTCAACCAGACTTTTGAATTGTTCGACAAATTGGGCGCGACTGACGAGCAGCTCGACTTCCCGGTGGTATATGCATCGGCGTTGAACGGTTACGCCAGCCTCGATCCTGAAGCACGCGGCGGCGACATGACGCCGCTGTTCGATGCGGTGCTGCAACACGTGCCGGTGCGTGAGGATGATCCGGACGGCCCGCTGCAGCTGCAGATTTCCTCGCTGGATTACAACTCCTATGTCGGCAAGATCGGCATCGGACGCATCACCCGCGGTCGCGTCAAGGCATTGCAAGACGTTATCATCATGGACGGCCCAGACAGCACGCCACGCCGGGCGCGTATCAACCAGGTTCTCAATTTCAAGGGCCTGGAGCGCGTACTGGTTGACGAGGCGGTCGCTGGCGACATCGTGCTGATCAACGGTATTGACGAGTTGGGCATTGGTACCACCGTCTGTGCGGTCGATACGCCGGATGCGTTGCCGATGCTGAAGGTAGACGAACCGACCCTGAACATGAACTTCATGGTCAACAATTCACCATTGGCCGGGCGCGAAGGCAAGTTTGTCACCAGCCGTCAGATCCGTGACCGTCTGGACCGCGAACTGAAAGCCAACGTTGCGCTGCGCGTAACCGATACCGGTGACGACACCACGTTCGAAGTATCCGGACGCGGCGAATTACATTTGACTATCCTGATCGAAAACATGCGCCGCGAAGGTTACGAGCTGGCGGTATCGCGTCCGCGCGTCGTGTTCAAGATGGTCGACGGCGTGCGCCACGAGCCTTTTGAAATGCTGTCGATCGACGTCGAAGAGGTCAATCAGGGCGCGGTCATGGAAGAACTCGGCCGCCGTCGTGGCGACCTGCAAGACATGCAACCGGACGGCAAAGGCCGTGTGCGTCTTGAATACCGCATCCCGGCGCGTGGCCTGATCGGTTTCCAGGGCGAGTTCATGACGCTGACTCGCGGTACCGGCTTGATGAGCCACATTTTTGATGAATACGCGGCGGTTGATAACACCAGAGGCGAGATGGCCGGCCGTCGCAACGGCGTGCTGATTTCACAGGACGACGGCGCAGCGGTGGCATATGCGATCTGGAAGTTGCAGGATCGCGGCCGCATGTTTGTCAGCCACAACGACCCGGTGTACGAAGGCATGATCATCGGCATCCACTCGCGTGACAACGATCTGGTCGTCAATCCGATCAAGGGCAAGCAGTTGACCAACGTGCGGTCGTCCGGTACCGACGAAGCAGTGCGCCTGGTGCCGCCGATCCAGATGTCGCTCGAGTATGCGGTTGAGTTCATCGACGACGACGAACTGGTTGAAATCACCCCGAAAAGCATTCGCCTGCGCAAGCGCTACCTGAAAGAGCATGAGCGTAAAAAGGCAGGGCGCGAAGCAGCATAATTGCCGCTCGTCGTTTCGTTTCGTTTCGCAGACTGACCTAGAACTATTCAGATTGCGGGACACCAGACAACCCGTTTTGCTCTGCCACCGTGAGTGGCTTGAGTAGAACGGGTTTTTTGTTGCGAGCTACACCCTGCAGTCTGCGGCGTGGTTGCCGCATATTCGTCTCCTTCGTCTCATCCCCTCTCATCGACAGACACCACAGATGCCTACCAAACCTTCGCACCGCAATGCCTTGTTCCTGATGGTCTGCGCCGCTACGCTATGGAGTATTGCCGGCGTGCTGACGCGCCATCTTGATGCGGCGCGCGGATTTGAAGTCACGTTCTGGCGTAGCTGCTTTGCCGCCTTGTTCGTCGCTGCCGCGCTGCTGTGGCAGAAACGTGCGCGCGCGCTGGCCGCGGTGCGCTCCGGCGGTGCCCTTGGCGTGGTGTCGGGCGCGATGTGGGCCGTGATGTTTTGCTGTTTCATGATTGCGCTGACGATGACGACGGTGGCCAATACCTTGATCGTGATGAGTGTGTCGCCGCTGCTGACCGCGTTGTTTGCGTGGCTGTTCCTGCGCCAGCAGATCGCGCTGCGGACCTGGCTCGCGATCGCGGTTGCGTTTGGCGGGATGGTCTGGATGTTTGCCGGCAGCATGTCGCAAGCGGGCGGCGCGCAACTGGCCGGCATGGCGATCGCATTTGGTGTGCCGCTGGCGGCGTCGGTCAACGTGATCACGCTGAAAAAGGCTGGCCACGGCGTGGACCTGATCCCGGCGGTGCTGCTGGGTGGTGTGTTCTCGGCGCTGCTGATGCTGCCGTTGGCGTGGCCCATGCGCGCCTCGCTGCACGACGTCCTGATTTTGGCGATACTCGGTTTCTTTCAGCTCGGGTTTCCGTGCATGTTGATGGTGCATGCGTCGAAGTCGCTATCGGCACCCGAGATTTCGCTGCTGGCCTTGCTCGAGGTGTTGCTCGGTCCAATCTGGGCCTGGCTCGGTGCCGGCGAGGTCCCGGCGCGCGAAGCGCTGCTCGGTGGCGCCGTGGTGCTGTCGGCGTTGGTGTTCAATGAATTGCTGGCGGTACGACCGATCAACGCTACAGCATCCTGAATGGCGCAGGCCGGGCGCGTGGTTTACTTCCTGTAGTCGGGAATCATTCGACCGGGTCGGCGCACGGCATGGGAGCAAACATCGCGCAGGGCGCGCATTGGATCGCCTCTTTGAGCGCCATGCGCGCTGCGGCAGGCCATCGCAACCGCCTGGCCTCCGACGGGGCGAACCGATGGATCGATCAACGGGCCAAACAGTCCGAGTGCCGCGCCGTGCTCCATGCGCTGCGCTACTCGCCAAAAATCGCACCCCACAGCCGCTCGACCGCCGCGACTTCCGGCCCAATCTGGTCCAGCTCCACCCGCGCCTGATCGGCTCCCTGCAGCCGCGTCTGATGCTGCAGTTTGCGAAATACCCGATACGCATCCGCCACTTCGGCCGCCAGTGCCGCATCGATCAGGCTCAGTTCCCCGCACAGCTTGAGCAGGGCAATATTGCCGATGTTCGCGGTCAGTGCCGGATACTGCGGCGCGTGCTGCAGCACCAGCAGCTGCACGATGAATTCGATATCGATCATGCCGCCGCTATCCTGCTTCAGGTCGAACAGGGTGCTGCGATTCGGGTGGGCATCGCGCATCTTGCGGCGCATCGCCAGCACGTCCCGTTTCAATTCGGCAGGGTCGCGCGGCGTGCGCAGCACGGTGTCGCGGATCTGTTCGAAACGCGCGCCGATGCTGGCGTCGCCGCTGCAGAAGCGGGCACGGGTCAGCGCCTGGTGTTCCCAGACCCAGGCTGATGTGGTCTGGTAACGCTCGAATGCGGTCACGCTTGACACCAGCATGCCGCTGGCGCCGTCCGGCCGCAGCGCCGTGTCGATGTCGAACAGGATGCCGGCCGAGGTGTGGCTGGTCATCCAGGTGATGAAGCGCTGCGCCAGCTTGGCATACAGGAACGGCGCTTCGGGATCATCATCATCGAACAAAAAGATCACGTCGAGATCGGACGCATAGCCGAGTTCCTTGCCGCCCAGCTTGCCGTAGGCAATTACCGCAAATTGCGGAATCTCGCGGTGGTGATTCGGAATCGCCCGCCATGCCGCTTGCACGGTGGCGGCGACCATGGTGTCGGCCAGCGCCGACAGGTAATCGGCCAGCCGCTCGACCGTCAAGCCGCCTTCCAGATCCTGCGCCAGCAGCCGGAATAGCTGTGCGTGATGCATTTCGCGCAAGATGTCGAGCTGGCGTTCGGTGTCGCCGGCGGCGGCGTCCAGATGCTGCTGCAGCTCGCACGCAAAGGCCGGCCAATCCGGCGTCGCTTGCAGCGTGCGGTGATCCAGCAATTCATCTAGCAGGATCGGATGGTTGGTCAGGTATTTTGCGGCCCAGCCGCTGGCACTGATCATCCGAATGACACGCCCCAGCGTATGCGGATATTCGGTCAACAGCGACAGATAGGCCGAGCGGCGCGCGATCGCTTCCAGAAAATCCAACAGGCGCGCCAGTGTCGTCGGGCCGGTCTTGCTGCTGCCGGCAATCTGCGGCAGCGCCGCATTGATCAGCGCAACCAGGCGGTTGCGGCTGGCCTCCGGCAACGATTGCAGTCGTGGCGATTGCAAGGTCGCCAGCAAGCGCTGCGCGGCGGCATGCGGTTCGTCGAATCCGAGCGCGCCTAGCCGGGCCTCGATCGCCTCGCGCTGGTCGGTGCCGGACACCTGGTCGTGGTGATGCGTATCGATGGCGCGATCGCTGTCGCGTTCGTTGCCGTGGCGCCGGTCGTCGCCTCTGCCGCAGCTGCCATCGGCAGTCTTGTCGCTGAAAATCGCATCGAATTGTGCCGCAACGAAGGTCCGGTGCGCTTCCAGCGCCGTCAGCAGCGACGCAACATCGGCCAAGCCCATCATCTGCGCGACGGTCAGGCGGTCGCTGTCGCTGACCGGCAATGCATGCGTTTGTGCATCTTCAAGGTATTGCAGGCGGTGTTCCAGATTGCGTAGAAAGGTGTATGAACCGAGCAACTGCTGCACCACATCGACATCCAGCAATTGCTTGTCGGCCAAGACGCGCAGGATGGCGCGCGTGGAGCGATCGCGCAGACTGGCATCGCGTCCGCCACGGATCAACTGGAACACCTGGGCCAGGAATTCGATCTCGCGGATGCCGCCGCGCCCGAGTTTGACGTTGTTGCTGCGATCCGGATGCAGCCGTTCCTGGCGTCCCACCTCGGCGCGAATCTGCGCGTGCATGTTGCGGATTGCGTCGATCGCACCGAAATCGAGATAGCGGCGATACACGAAGGGCCGCACGATCGCTTCCAGCAAGACGATGTCGGCCGGGTTGCCGGTGACCGGGCGTGCCTTGCACCAGGCATAGCGTTCCCATTCGCGCCCCTGCACGATCAGGTACTCCTCCACCATGTTCAGGCTGGCCACCAGCGGACCCGACGCGCCGTTCGGCCGCAGCGCCATGTCGACGCGGAAGGTGAAGCCGTCTTCGGTGATTTCCGAGAGTGCCGCGATGAATTTCTTGCCCAGGCGCACGAAGAATTCGTGGTTCGACAATTGTCGCTGTTCCGGATTGTCGGTGCGGGTCTCGCCGTCTTCGGGATACACGAAGATCAGGTCGATATCGGACGACACGTTCAGTTCGCCGCCACCGAGTTTGCCCATGCCGAGCACGATCAGCTGTTGCGGCTGACCGGATTCCTCGCCGATCGGCGTGCCGTGGGCGGCCGTCATTTCGGCGTGCAAGGCGTCCAGATGGGTGCGGATCGCAAAATCGGCGAAACCGGTCATCGTATCGACCACTTCAGCCAGATCGGCGCGGCCGGCCAGATCACGTTCAATCAGGCTCGCCACCAGCAGGTTGCGCAGCCGACGCATCGCGCGCTGTAGCGGTAGCGGTTGGGGCAGGCCGGCATCTATTTCTTTTTGTAAAAGAACAGCAAAATCGACCGTGCTCAGGGATAATCCAGCAAGCGTCGCCAGCTGATCGGCCCGCGCCGGATCGGCATTGAGCCAGCGGGCCTGGAATCGGGAAGCAACAATACTGCTCAAAAGGGATCGAATCATTTAAGTTGGATGCTTGCAGTAAGGACGTTGGCGGGCGCAGATCGTGTGCAATGAAACGCTGAAGTACGATCCGTTGATGCACAGATTATGGAGTATGTACTTCTTTGCCTGTGATTATTTGCGGTATTTAGCATTGATTGCATGAGTATATGTCTGAAGCGTAGTCGGAAGACGATGCCGTACTCGGTTAGTCCAGATCGATTTTATCCCAGCAATTTTATTTTACGTCGTGTCCGACCCCACTCCCGAGAGATGACCACAGAACCGCATCAACCCGCGTCCGCCAGCCGCCGCCTCGTCATCGGCTGGCATACGCTGCGCGACGGCTATCGCTATGCGAATCTGCTGAGTCACCACGTGCTGGGCTTCGTATTCAAGTCGCTGATCGTCGCCTACTTCGTGTTTTGCGGCGTATTCCTGTCGCTGCGATATCTTGTGCTGCCCAATATTGACAGCTACAAGGGCAATATCGAACAGATCGCCAGCAAGGCCGTCGGCCAGCCGGTATCGATCGCCCGCATCTATGCGTCCTGGCACGGGATCCGGCCGAACCTGTTTCTGGGCGATGTAGTGCTGCGCGACAAGGACGGGCGCCAGGCGCTGACGTTGCCGAGCGTGTCAGCCACCTTGTCATGGTGGTCGCTGTTCGCCGCCGATGTGCGCTTTAATTCGCTCGAAATCATCCGTCCCGACCTCGATATCCGGCGCGAGGCCGACGGCAAGCTGTACGTGGCCGGCATGTTCGTCGATCCCAACAAGGGCGGCGACGGCAAGGGCTTTGACTGGGTGCTGTCGCAGCGAGAAATAGTGATCCGCGAAGGGCGCGTGCGCTGGACCGACGCCAAACGTGACGCGCCGGAACTGGCGCTCGAGGGCGTCAACCTGGCGCTGCACAACCGCTGGCGGCGGCATCAGTTCGGCCTGAAGGCGATACCGCCGGCGGACCTGTCGGCACCGCTCGACGTGCGCGCCAATTTCGTTCATCCGGCGTTTGCGCGCAGGATTTCCGATGTCCGCTTGTGGAAGGGGCAGTTGTATCTCGATCTCGGCGCGACCGACCTGAGTGTCTGGAAGCGCTACGTTGATTATCCGATCGAGGTGCCGCAAGGCAAAGGATCGGTGCGCGCCTGGCTCAATCTGGATCAGTCCAAGGTCGCCGATTTTACCGCCGACCTGAAGCTGTCGAATGTGTCGGCGCGGCTGCGCAAGGACTTGCCGCTGTTGAATCTGGCCCAAGTGGGCGGTCGCATTTCGGCGCAGGAAAAATTCGACCGGAACGCGGTCGGTGGCATGCCAACCTTCGGTGCCCACGGCTATGCGCTGGCATTGACCGATTTTTCCTTGCAGACCGAAGACGGATTGGTGCTGCCGACCACCACCATCAACACCAGCTTTGTGCCAGCCAAGAAGGGCGTGCCGGAAAAAACCGAGATCAGGGCGCGCGTGCTGGAGCTGCAAACGTTAGCCAATTTTGCCGGACACCTGCCGCTGGCGGCGGCCCAGCGCCAGCTATTGGCCGATTTTGCGCCGCGTGGCCAGTTGCGGGATTTTTCGGCGCAATGGCAAGGCAGCTATCCGAACATCGTGTCCTACAACGTCAAGGGCCAGTTCAGCGGCCTGTCGCTGGCAGCGCAACCAGCCCGCGTGGCGCAGCCAAAAATCGCCTCCACGCCGGCGCTGGCAGCGGTGCCGGCGATTCCTGGTTTCGATAATCTGACCGGACGGGTCGATGCCAACGATCGCGGCGGTCAGTTCAGCCTGGCGTCCGCCAAGCTGGTGCTGCAAATGCCGGGCTATTTCGCCGAACCTGCAATGCCGTTCGATAGCCTGAACATGCAGGCAAACTGGGTATTTCAGGGACAGGATCAGGTATTGTTCCAGATCGACCGGATGGATTTCGTGCAGGACGGATTGCACGGTAGCCTGTCCGGCAAGCATCTGGTGCCGCTCAAGCCGCGGCAAGGTAAATCGCTGAGCCAGGTCGATTTGACCGGACATTTTTCCGGTTTTGACGTGAAGAAAATCGAGCGCTATTTGCCGCTGCAGACGCCGGAGCATCTGCAGCACTGGCTGATCGGGGCGCTGGAAGACGGCAAGTCCGATGATGTGGCGCTGCGGCTGAAGGGTGATTTAGCCGATTTTCCGTTTCACACCAAGGCGCCGACCGACAAGCCGAGTGGTGAATTTCGCGTCATTGCCAAGATCAACAACGGCAAACTGAATTACACGCCCGGTAGTTTCGCGAAGGACGACAAATCGCCGCTATGGCCCCAGGCCGAGCAGATCAACGGCACGTTGCTGATCGATCGCACCCGGCTCGAGGTCAAGGCCGACAGCGCCAAAACCGGCGGCGTCGCCCTGTCGAACGTGACCGCCGTGATTCCCGATCTGCTGGCGAACGATAGCCAGCTGGAGATCGACGGCAGTGCGGCCGGCGCGCTGCAGGATTTCTTGCGGTATACCAATGTCAGTCCGGTGGCGGGCTGGATCAGCAATTTCACCGAAGAGAGCAAGGGCAGCGGCAATGCAAAGCTGGCGCTGAAGCTGCAATTGCCGCTGGCGCATATGCACGACGCCAAGGTGCAGGGCATATTGCAGTTCGCCAATAACGACGTGATCCTGCAGCGCGGGATGCCGCCGCTGGTGGCGACTAACGGCAAGCTGGAATTCCATGAAAAAGGCGTGAGCCTGAATGGCATCGTCGCCAATTTCCTGGGTGGCGCCGCCACCGTCAGCGGCGGCAGCCAGCCCGACGGCGCGATCGTCATCAAGGCCAGCGGCAGCGCCTCGGCCGACGGGTTGCGCAAGGCCTACCCGGTACCGGCGATCCAAAAGCTGGCCGATCATTTGCGAGGCAGCACGCCGTTTGCGGCGACCATCAACGTCAGGAATAATCAGCCCGAGATTCTGGTGGAGTCGAGCCTGCAAGGCCTCGCGCTGGATTTTCCGGCGCCGCTGCGCAAGGCCGCCAATGACAGCATGCCGCTGAAATTTCAGCTGAGCGGGCTGGCGCCAGCCGATGCGCAGAGCGTCCGCGACGAAATCAGGATCTCGCTGGGATCGGCCATCGCGGTCCATTATCTGCGACAGAAACCGGTTGAAAAAAATACCGCCTGGCGAGTGGTGCGCGGCGGCATTGGCGTCAATGTGCCGGCGCCTGAACCGGACAGCGGACTGGTCGCCAACGTCGAGCTGAAATCGCTCAATCTCGATGCGTGGCGCAGTGTCGCGACCGCGATCGCAAGCGCAGGCAATACGTCGGACCAGGAGAAAGCCGATGCTGAAGACGCCAGTGCCAAGCGGGTGGTCGTGGCGAATGTCGGTGCTGTCAGTCCCGCCACGCTGGCGAACGCCGGCAGTCTCAATATCGCTCAATACGTGGAACCGGATTCGATGGCGGCCCGCGCCAGCGAGCTGGTGCTGATGGACAAGGCGCTCGACAATGTGGTGGTCGGCGCGTCGCATCAGAAAGGGGTGTGGCAGGCGAATATCGATTCGCGCCAGGCGTCCGGTTACCTGACCTGGAATGAAGGGCGCGCCGGTCAGGGATTGGGCAAGGTGACAGCGCGTCTGGCGTCCCTGATCATTCCGAAATCGGCGGCATCCGGCGTCGGTGATTTACTGGAAGGAAAATCCTCGGCGACCCAGATTCCGGCGCTCGATGTGGTGGCGGACAACTTCGAACTGTTCGGCAAGAAAATGGGCCGGCTGGAATTGCTTGCCAATAATGTGCGCGCGACAGAAGGGCGTGAATGGCGCATCAACATGCTGTCGCTGACCAATTCCGATGCGGCGCTCAAGGGTACCGGCAAATGGCTCAGCAAGGAGGGCGACAGCAGCAGCACCAGCCTGGCATATACGCTGGAGGTGGCAGATGCCGGCAAGCTGCTCGATCGATTCGGCTTCGCCGGTGTCCTGCGCGGTGGCCAGGGCAAGATGAATGGCGAGCTGAACTGGAACGGCTTGCCATTCTCGATCGATATTCCTACGCTGTCGGGCAAGATGCAGCTCGACATGGCAGCCGGGCAATTCCTGAAGGTCGATCCGGGCGCGGCCAAACTGCTGGGCGTGCTCAGCCTGCAATCACTGCCGCGCCGCCTGACACTGGATTTTCGCGACGTGTTTTCGGAAGGTTTCGCGTTCGACGGGGTGACCGCCAGCGCCGACATTGCGCACGGCCTGGTCAAGACCGACAACCTGAAAATGCGCAGCATCAATGCCACCGTGCTGATGGATGGCAGCGCCGATATTGCGAAGGAAACGCAGAACCTGCACGTGGTCGTGATCCCGGAAATCAATGTCGGCGCGGCCTCGGTTGCCTATGCGCTGGCGATTAACCCGGTGATCGGGCTCGGCTCGTTTCTGGCGCAACTATTCTTGCGCGATCCGCTGATGCGGGCATTTACTTTTGAATATCAGATTACCGGCGCATGGAAAGATCCGACCGTCACCAAGCTCGCCGGCAAGACCGGTAATACCCATGGAGCCGCTTCCGGGGCCCCGGACAACATCAAAAAGGTGAATTGAGATGAATCCAAATAAACGTACCGATGCGGACCAAGCCAGGTTCAAGGTGGCCGCGATCCAGATGCTGTCGACACCGTCGGTGGCCGATAATATCGACAGCGCCCGCAGGCTGATCGCCGACGCGGTGGCACAGGGCGCGCAACTGATCTTGCTGCCGGAATACTGGGCCATCATGGGTCACAGCGAGTCCGACAAGGTGGGGCACGCGGAGGCGCTCGGCAGCGGGCCGATCCAGGATTTCATGGCCGGTATCGCCCAACAGCACCGCATCTGGCTGATCGGCGGCACGCTGCCGCTGGTTGCGCCGGAACCGGACAAGGTGCTCAATACGACGCTGGTCTACAACCCCAGCGGCGAGCGCGTCGGCCGCTACGACAAGATTCATCTGTTCGGCTTCACCAAGGGCGAGGAATCGTACGACGAGGCGCGCACGATTGTGCGTGGCAGCGAGGTCGTCGCCTTTGATGCGCCGTTTGGCCGGGTTGGTCTATCGGTTTGCTACGACCTGCGCTTTCCCGAACTGTATCGCGCGCTCGGCCAGTGCGCGATGATCGTGGTGCCGGCAGCCTTTACCTATACGACCGGGCAGGCACACTGGGAAATCCTGCTGCGCGCGCGCGCGATCGAGAACCAGTGCTACGTGTTGGCGGCAGCGCAGGGCGGCAAGCATCAGAACGGGCGTCGCACCTGGGGCCACAGCATGCTGATCGATCCGTGGGGCGAGGTCAGGGCGATGCTGGCGGAAGGCGAGGGAGCGGTGGTCGGCGAACTGGACCCGCACAAGATCGCCGATGTGCGCGCGAGTTTGCCAGCATTGCAGCATCGCAAGCTGTAATCTGATGGTTGGACGCCGCCAACAGCCGTCATCGACGCTCAAAAAATACTGGCGGCAGTATTTTTTGATACCATTATTCTACTAGCGGCTAATGCATGTTTTCGGCCTATACTCCCCCATAATGCGATTTTTGCGGGGCGCCGGCGGCAAGTTTTGGTCAGCCGTCGCGCGGCCGGCGGGAGGCGACCGGCTATGGTGCCACGGACGCGGTCCCAATGCTCTACAATCCCCTATCGACGCAGTAATTCACACCATAATCCACCAAACAAATAGGCGACCTTGGACCCTGAGGCGCGAACCAATCACATCATGAAACCATTTGAACCGAATCTCAGTACGCTGGCGATTGCCCGCGACGTGTTGCTTACCCCGTTCGGCCTGGATGAAAGCAAGCTGATCAAATCGCTCGGCGCGATGTTTACGCATCGCGTCGATTATGCCGATATGTATTTCCAGTTCACCAAGAGCGAAGGCTGGGGTCTGGAAGAGGGGATCGTCAAGACCGGCAGTTTTTCGATCGATCAAGGCGTCGGCGTGCGCGCGGTGTCGGGCGACAAGACGGCATTTTCCTATTCCGATGAAATCTCCGAACGTGCGCTACTGGAGGCCGCCGCGGCCACCCGCACCATCGCACGCCAAGGCGCGGGCAAGATGAAAGTGTCATCGTCGATGCAGCAGGTGGGCGGCCGCTCGCTCTACCTGCCGAATGATCCGCTGGCCTCGCTCGACGCCACCGCCAAGGTCAAATTGCTGGAGCGCGTCGAAAAGATGGCGCGTGCCAAAGACCCGCGCGTGGTGCAGGTCATGGCCGGCCTGGCCGCCGAATACGACGTGGTGCTGGTGGCCCGCAGCGACGGCGTGATCGCAGCCGACATCCGGCCCCTGGTGCGGCTGTCGGTGACTGTGATCGCCGAGCAGAATGGACGCCGTGAAATGGGTTCCAGCGGTGGCGGCGGGCGTTACAGCTATGCCTATTTCACTGACGCGATCATGGAAAAATACGCGACCGATGCGGTCAATGGCGCGCTGGTCAATCTGGAGGCGCGGCCGGCACCGGCCGGCCCGATGACGGTGGTGCTGGCGCCGGGTTGGCCCGGCATCCTGCTGCACGAGGCGATCGGGCACGGACTGGAAGGCGATTTCAATCGCAAGGGTTCCAGCACCTTCGCCGGTCGCATCGGCGAACGGGTGGCGGCCAAGGGCGTGACGGTGGTCGATGACGGCACCATCGCCGATCGCCGCGGTTCGCTCAATATCGACGACGAAGGCAATCCGAGCCAGTGCACCACGCTGATCGAGGACGGCATTCTGAAAGGCTATCTGCAGGACACCCTCAACGCACGGCTAATGAAGATGCCGGTCACCGGCAACGCCCGGCGCGAATCGTTCGCGCACCTGCCGATGCCGCGCATGACCAATACCTACATGCTGGACGGCAAAGAGGATCCGGGGGAGATCCTGGCCTCGGTCAAGAACGGGTTGTACGCGGTCAATTTCGGCGGCGGCCAGGTCGACATCACGAATGGCAAATTCGTGTTCTCGGCCAGCGAGGCCTACATGATCGAAGACGGCAAGATCAGCTATCCGGTCAAGGGCGCGACCCTGATCGGCAATGGCCCCGACGTGCTGAACCGGGTCTCGATGATCGGCAACGACATGCGGCTCGATCCCGGTGTCGGCGTCTGCGGCAAGGAAGGGCAGAGCGTGCCGGTCGGCGTCGGTCAGCCGACCTTGCGGATCGATGGCGTGACAGTCGGCGGCACCGCCTGAGCGTCACTCTTGAAGCCCTGCAGTACTGCATAATCTCAAGTGGGTGAATCCCGTTGTGTTCGCGCGCCGCGCTTTGCGGTTTGCGCTTGTGTGGCAGCGCGACCCGATATCACCGTGAATCGCGGCAAATTGGCGGAAAATCAACGCAATGCTTGTCGATTTTCGATGAATTGACAAATTTCTGCAATACGCTGTCAACGCTAAGTAGAAATGTCCCTTTTCCTGCAAAGTAGAAATGTCCCCTTG